>JBGTJP010000133.1:0-40723 GCA_041745075.1 Pyrinomonadaceae bacterium
GTGTATCTTGAAAAGGGCTGCGTCGTTCCGAAGCATTCGCATGAGAACGAGCAGTTGACATACATCCTTTCGGGAGCATTGCGGTTTTGGATCGGCGAAGATGAGCAGGAAGAGTTGGTCGTTAGGGCAGGTGAAGTGCTTGTCATTCCGTCAAATGTTTTTCATAAGGCCGAAGCCCTGGAAGACACGCTGGACGTGGATATTTTTAGCCCGCCGCGTCAGGATTGGCTCGATAAGACCGACGATTATTTGCGGCAGAAATAGGCTTCGTTTATGGATCTCGGATTAAAGGACAAGGTGGCTTTGGTCGCGGCGTCGAGTCAGGGCTTGGGACTCGCGGTGGCGGAGGAACTAGCCGCTGAGGGGGCACGGCTTGTTATGTGCGCCCGGGGTGAGGAAACACTGCGGCGGGCTTGCGAATCAATAACGAAACGTACGGGCGCCGAGGTACTGGGCATAGCGGGTGATGTCTCCGTGAATTCAGATGTCGAGCGAATCGTAGGCGAAGGAATAGACAAGTATGGACGGATCGATATCTTAGTGACAAATTCCGGCGGGCCGCCATCCGGAACCTTCGATGCCCTGGGACGCGAAGCATGGAACGATGCAACGCGGGTTCTGCTGACAAGCGTACTGGATATGACGCGGCTGGTGCTGCCCGGAATGAAGGATCGCGGCTGGGGCCGTATTCTAAACGTAACTTCTATCGCAGCTAAACAGCCGGTGGACAACCTGATGCTATCGAATAGTTTGCGTGCGGCGGTGACCGGGTTCGCAAAGACTTTGGCGAACGAGGTGGCGGAGTTTGGGATCACGGTCAACAATATCCTGCCCGGTTTCACGGCGACCGAAAGGGTGGACGACCTGGCAAGGACGCTGGCCAAAAAGGAAGGCGTCGATCCGGCCGTGATCCGTTCACGATGGGAATCTGAGATACCGATGCGACGGCTGGGCACGACAAAAGAGTTTGCGGCACTTGCCGCGTTTCTTGTATCGGAACGCGCCGGCTATATCACTGGCAGCTCTACGGCTGTTGACGGCGGTTGGATCAAATCACTGTTCTAGAAGTCGGAAAGACGCTTCGATTATGAGTTTATCTTTGCAAAACGAAGAGCTCCTTTTTTCGAACTAGTTGATGTTGGATCGACTTTCTTGATGAAATTGACGATCAAGGCGCTAGAATAGTTTAAAGATATGAAAATCCTGATTCCCATAGTTCTTCTATTTGCGACCGTTTCGGGCTTGGGCCAGACAACCGGTTTTGCGACGCCTTCATATTCTAAAGGGGGTAAATTGATCGCCCTTACCGACATAGAGGGACTTAGCGATTGTCCAACGAAGAATTTGACCGGTCGTGTGAAAAAGGTCAAAGTCCGGGATAATATTGTTACATTCCGCTTGGGTGCTCGCGGCGGGCCGATGGTTCAACTAGATCTCAACAGGCTGGCCGATTCAGAAAAACGCGTGATCCTGCTGGATATGATAAGAGCCCGCTACTACGTTAGGGTTGCCGCCTACGCTTGCGACGCCGACGCTCCGCTCTCCCCATTCAGCATATATCGCGAGAATGATCCTACGCGGTGATTCACCGGTAAACGTTCGACAAAATGAACCTTGTCCACATGATTGGATAAATCCCTTAAATACAATACTTTCCGTAAAGTTTTCTGCAACTTTTCGTTGTTCGGCGGTGTATTACTGTCTGAGAAACAACTTAACAGTGCAAAGGCCAAGCCCTGTAAATTGATTTTCGCTGCGATCCATTTCGTTTCGTGTTAGCGGGCGGATGGTTGGTTATTTGAAGGCCGATCGGGTCTGTGATGGAAGGATATTCCGTCACTACCAAAACGCCGCTCGACAACATGATCTTCCTTAAGTTTTTTCGGGCAAGGAGCATGTTATGAACAGAGCAGCCAGAGTTTCGTATTTATTCGTAGTCAGCATTGTTACTTTTTCTTTCATTAGCATTATTTCATTCGAGACAAGCGGGCAAGATGTTCAAGCAAAGATGGCGCAGGCCGAGGACCTAAATCGGCAGGCGATCATTCGAGTTAGTGAGAAACGGTTTGCCGAAGCAATCGAGTTATTAACTAAAGCCGTGGGGTTGGAACCTAAATTTGCCGAGGCCCACATGAATATAGGATCCGCTTACCTGCTTTCAGGAAGGCCCGAAGACGCTATCGAACATTTAAGAAAGGGCCTTTCGTTCGATCCTAAATCGCACAAAGGGAACAATCAACTTGGCGTTGTTTATGAGAAGCTGGGGAGACTGGATGACGCGGTTGCCGCATTCAATCGGGCGATAAAGTTAAAACCGGATTATCCTCTTGCTCACTTTAATCTCGGAGCCGCATATTTGTGGGCAAACAAGTTAAAACAAGCCGATCTATGGCTGCACAAAGCCGCTCGGCTTGACCCGACGAACGATGAGATAAAGCTGTATGTCGGTGTGCTTTATGCAAAGCAGGACCGATTCCGGGAAGCGATTGCCGAGGTACGACCGGTCACGCAGCGACAACCAGGTCATGACGAAGCGAACCTTACACTGTGTAAAATATACCTTCTTGCAAATGACAGGGAATCGGCTTTGAATTTGTATCAAAATTTCAAGGCAGTGAATGTGCCGCTTGCAGATGAGATGTTCAAGTCGATCTACAGTGACAAGATAGTATTTGTTTCGGACAAAGCTAAGAATTAGATCTCGACTTTTCGGTGGGCTAAGAGGCGCAGTACGCCGTTTATCGCCATATGCAAAAGGGCATACACAACGATAGCGACGACCAGCGATAGTTCAAGTGAAAAACCGTCCGGTGTTGACGGGCTCGGAACCAGGCCCCGAAAAGGCCAGTAAAACGGGTCCGTCACGGATTTGATGAACTTGAAAAATGCTACGCCTTCGCGGGCGGCAAAGAGTTCGAGCATCAGTCGAACGGCAAGAAGCCCGTAGATGACAAAAAAAATATAGTCAATGATCTGAGAGATGCGCGCGACAACGCGGCCACGTCCTACTTCGCGGCGGGTCGCTTCGACCTCGTTGACGGCCTGGGTTCGGATATCTTCGGCAACGGCCGGTATGTCACTGTCCGGCATGCGTTCTGCTTGAACAGCGATGTCTTGAGAAATCTCCGCGTTTATATTCGACTTTATCGTTTCGTAGTTAGCGGCCCGCTGGGCCTCATCTCGAATTAACTTATCATCCTTCATTCCGAAACAGACCTCCGTCGTTCTTGATCCTCGATCCGGCGGCGGACATCTTTTGCTGATGGCTGCCCGCGTTATCCTAGACGATCCCTACGGCTTTTCGCCGACAATGAATATGCCCGGTGACTGAAGTTTGAGGTTGACTTCTGTGAAATTTCACCTCGCGTTGTTTTGATGAGAAAGTATTGCCAAAGATACGTTTGATCTGGGACCCGATCATCTCCATCTGTTCCGGCTTCACAAAATAAAAATCAGCTCCGGCATCTATGGCATGCATACGATCGACATCACGGTCGAGAGCGCTGTAAACGATGATCGGAGCGGTAGGACTAATAAGTCTAATATCTGAGCAAAGACTTGTAGCCGTTACGTCGGGAAGGCAGTAATCAAGCAGGTAAAGGTCAAAAAATTCTTGACCGATGAAACTTTTCGCCTTTGCTCCGTCGATCGCAGATGTGACGCTGCAGCCATATTCATGCTTTAGCCAGTAGGCCATTAGCTCGCAACCATCAGGGTCGTCGTCCACATACAGAATTCGCGGCGAGATCGACATTTAATTACCAATCCTTACGAAACCAAATTTTGTGCGACGACCGCGGAATAGCCGGCTCACGACAATTTCGCGGTCGCCGCCCGCGTTTACGCAGGCCGTCTACCCGTCAGCAGCTGAACAACGAGTACGACCAACGCAACAACCAGCAGCAAATGAATCAAAGGCCCAATCGCCGCTCCACCAATTCCGAATCCTAAAGCCCAAAGTACCAATAAAACTATCAATATTGTCCAAAGCATTGTCTTCTCCTTTTTTCTAACCGTTACTAAAACCCTGCGGTGACCTCAAAAATTTGATATGTCCACGCAATCTCAGGGCATCCCATTATCCAGGGATCAAATCAGCCTCGTAAACCACGTTTGACTGTACTAAAATCAAACACCTGATTTGACCTTACTCTCTACGCCGCAATTCGCGTTCCACCCGGCAGTCTGTCGAGTAGAAAGTCAATGGAAGCGTGATCGAAATTCAGACTTGCTTTAGCTTACCGCGAAAGGAAGGAGATTTCAGTGCGTTACCTAACTAAAGAAATTAGGACGTATGCTCGGCGGAATATTTCTCGAGACATTGCTTTAGATGGTCCTTAGCGACGGAATAACATTCGCAAGCAGCCGAGAGAAGGCCTTCCTGGTTTGTAATTCTTATTTCGCCTCGCGTTGCGGTAATAAGCTGACGCTTTTGAAGATTTCCAGCGGCCAAAGAAACGCTTTCCCGGCGTACCCCAAGAATTCCTGCGATAAGGTCGTGAGTCATTTTCAAAACATCGGTTCTGAGTTCATCACTAAACTCAAGGAGAACCCGACACACTTGTTGGTCAATCCGATGCAGCCGGTTACAGATCGCATTTTGGGAAATCTTAGTCATCAAGGCCTGCGTGTAAGTCATCAATAATGCTTGAAAATCGCCGCATTCGGCAAGCTCGTTTTCGACGCTCGCGGCTTTCATGCGGTAAACGCACCCGTTATATTGGACAATCGCGCGGTCAGGCGATCTGACATTTCCCATTGCGACGCCGGTCCCGACTATTCCGTTCCTGCCGATGGTTGCGATCGATATCGAAGTGCCGTTATCACTTTCGTAGTTAAGCGAGATCAAACACGATGTAGGGAAATAGATGTAGTCAGCCTTTTCACCCGATTCGCATAATGTTTTGCCCGATTCAACCTGCTGGTGCTCGAGCTCCGGAACTATGTTTTCGAACTCCCTTCGAGGGAGTACGGCAAGAAGAGAATTATTAGTTGGCGAATCAAAAGCTTTCGCTACAGGCATAATACACTCCGTTGTGATCGATGACTCCTTATTTAATGCATTTATAAAAGAAATTAACAAATAGGTATCAGCGTTAGTTTCCGCACGGACAATTATATTGTCGGGTGATAAGTTCCTAAGTGAACAAGGTTGTGATCTGCCGCTACGTATGAGTTGAGTAGCTACACTTTTCGCGGGGGTTGATCACAAGGGTTAACAGAAGCTCTGCACAAGATTTCAAATCTCAATTTGATGTTATGAAGAGTTTCTTTAAATTGGCGAAAGTCTTTTATTTGTTAAGCTCGGATCATATGAAACTTCGCCCAATTATGGAAAGCCAAGTATGGCTTTCCTTTTTTTATTTGAGACCGGGCGCAGTTCATATAAGGTAGCAGTTTATATAAAGTAAAGGTATGGCGGATTCCTCTGGGACTCGATCTGAAGTTGAGAAAGCAAAAGCTGCGATCGAAAAAGGGCGGCGTGCAAAATGGTGGCGGCGTATGGGGTCCAGCGCACGCAGTTTTAAGTACTTTAAGGCCGATGGTGCCGAGGTCAAGAAATCGGCAGACCTTGAATTTCTTAAGTCGCTAGTAATACCGCCAGCCTGGAAATTCGTCAGGATCAATCCGTCAAAAGGTGGCAAAATTCAGGCAGTTGGCATGGATGCAAGTGGCCGCGTTCAATACCAATACAATCCACTATTCGCAGAGAAACAGAAACGCAAAAACTTCGCGAAGATCAAGGATTTTGGCAAACTGCTGCCAAAGCTGCGAAAGATCACAAATGAACATATTTCCCTCGATGGGTTGCCACGCGAAAAAGTCCTCGCCGTGGTAATGCGCCTGATAAACTCGCTTTACTTTCGCGTCGGAACCGATCAAAGCGCGAAACGCTATAAAACATTCGGAATCACGACCCTTCAGAAGAAGCACTTGACGATCGGAAGAAAGGGCAAGCTGAGTTTCGATTTTATTGGAAAAAGCCATGTGCACCACCGAAAAGTGATAGTAGATGAGGATCTGGCGGCGATCGTTAAGCACATCTATACGATGAAAAGGGGTCGTAAGCTTTTTCGCTATTTGGATGAGGATGGGAAGCCGAAAGCTATCACGCCCGGTCAAATAAATGCGTATATCAAGGCTGGCACGAGTCGAGAATATTCGTCAAAAGACTTCCGAACATGGGGGGCAACGGTTTTGGCCGCCGCTTCTCTGGCTGAGATAGGCACCGGTGAAACAACAACAGAGATCAAAGAAAATATTGTAAATGTGGTAAAAGATGTCGCAGAGCAACTCGGAAATACCCCGGCGGTCTGTCGTTCGTCATATATCCATCCTGTCGTACTGAATGCATACAGCTCCGGAATAACCATCAATGATTTTCGCCCGCGAAAGAAACGCCGGATACGCCGAACCGCTGCTGAACTCGACCCCGAAGAAAAGGCTCTGATCAAACTGTTTGATGCGGAGCGATAAACTGCGTTTTGCTGCCGTTAAGGTGAAAATCTGGTGATAGATAACCGACATCTCATTGCAGCTCATCTAACAGTCTGCGATAATCGCCGATTGCTGCGTGAATAACTTCGTAGGACGCCGCCCGTCCGTAAGAGTAGGCAATTTCACAGATTTTAGGATCATCGGGTAAATTCTTGTAGGTCAGGAAATAATGCTCGAACCGTTCAAGTATCCCCTTAGGTAATTCACCGATCTCGCGATATTGCTCAAAGACCTTATCTCCTTTTAGAACGGCGATGATCTTATCGTCGGCCTCGTTATCGTCGATCAGACAAAATCCCCCGATTGGCCTGGCCTTTAGAATAATGTCACCGCGCGGAATATGATGTTCGCTCAGAACCAGGATGTCGAGTGGGTCGCCATCGCCATTCTCGATCCTAATGTCCGTTTTGCCGCGGGCAAGATTCGCAACGCCTTCTGAACAATATGTTTGTGGTATGAAACCGTAGTTCGCCGGGACGACATTAGAATATTGCTGCGGCCGGTCGATCTTTAGATATCCGGTCTCTTTATCAACCTCATACTTGACCGTGTCGCGCGGCACGATCTCGATGAAGACGGTTACCTCGTCGGGTGAAGCCTCACCGATCGAAATCCCGTGCCATGGATGAGCTTTGTTGGTGCGGAACATGGCTTTATTATTGACATGGCGTAATTAAATGTCGAATACACTAAAGACCTATAGATCCGGTAACACGCAAATAGTTCGATTCGATCTGCCCGAAATTCGCAATCCGTTATCATCCGAAGTTCTTTCCGAATTGGAGGCGTTCCTTGATGGGATCGATCATGACAAGTCGATCAAAAAAATTTTATTTACAGGAACCGATGGCGTCTTTGCTTCGGGCGCCGATCTGCGAGAGATAGATCGTTTGTCGGCTGCTAAGGCGCCCGAGTTCGCTCGTCGCGGACAGCAATTGATGGACAAGATCGCCGCACTCGGAATTGAAGCGTACGCAGCTATCAATGGTCCTTGCCTTGGCGGGGCTCTTGATCTGGCTCTTGCGTGTAGCCATCGAATAGCCTCGCCCGATGCGACTTTTTGTCATCCGGGGGCCGGGCTGGGAATCATAACGGGCTGGGGCGGTACGCAGCGACTGCCGCGGCTTATCGGCGAGACAAACGCTTTGAAATTGTTCTTGACTGCCGCTCCGATTTCCGCGGATGAAGCTCTGAGGATCGGCTTGATCGACCAAATAGTTTCTGACCCGCTTTCCACTATCATTGATTCTTGACATCAGCCGACTTCACTTCAACATCCGGCCGCGAGAAATTCGAATACTCGAGCACAACCGTCACGTCTTTTCGCGACAGCTGGCCACTTTTCCCAATCGTAAATTGCGTAAAAATAACCCGCTGGGGCGTAAGGATGTCGAAAGTCGAATCTTGATACTCGAGAAAGGTTTCGACGGCGACGACAGGAGCTGACATTTCGGGTGCCTGAACCGTCAAAATGCGCTCTTCCTTTCTGACCTGAAACGAGGATGAGTCTAACCAAAACGTGCCGTTCAGTCTGGCCTTGGTTTTGCCGCCGTTCTCAAGCCCGAGATCCGCAATTACCGCTAACTTGCTTTCGTCGGGCGTTACCTTCGGATCGATGGAAACGTATGGGCTGTCGTTCGTTTGATCGTAGGCAACGACGTAGACTTCCCGACCAGAGAGGGTCGTCGTGCCCTTATAAGTAAAGTGAAAAAAAGGCCGTAGGTTGTCTGCTAACGCGGCGGCCTGAAATAGCGTCAGGCCGCTAATAGATACCTCTTCGTCGTATCGAGCACCTTCCTTTTCGATCTTCGCCAATTCCTTTTTCGACGATTCGACCTTGGTGATCTCATCAAAAAACTGCTGTGCACGCTTATCGGAATCAGCAACATTCTTACCGTCCACTGACATTACGTTCCGGAACTCAGCGACACTCCGCTTGTCCGTCGTGAGCGGATACACGATAAAAGTTGAAATGATGGATCGTTTTTTCTTAACGTTCCCATTTTTTCCGTAGATCTCAAAAAGCTTGGTTTCCTGCGCAGTCAGGTTTTTGAACCCTTCAATATAAGCATTTCGTTGCTTAGCGGCTCCCTCGAGTATCGTCTCAAGAGATGGCGGGACACTCTGCTGAGCTCTTATCGCGATCGGCAGCAGGAGAATGAAAATGAAGAAAAAGCGAATTTGTTTGGGCCGGATGTGCATTATATAGCTCCAACTTGGTAACCTCACCGGAGTAAAGTTTTGCTTTTCATAATATCATCAGCATTATGACCAAGCCAGATTCATGGAAGAGCGTTTCGTCAGACCGGATCGCGGATTGCCGGGTTTTTGCGGTTCGCCGCGATAAGAGTGAGCGGCTTCGCGACCGCAAGATCGGCGATTTTTTTGTTATCGAATCGCCGGACTGGGTAAATATAATTGCAATAACGAGAGATCGCGAGGTCGTTTTGATCGAACAGTTTCGCCATGGTGCAGAAGAAATGCACCTCGAACTACCGGGAGGTTTGATCGATCCTGGTGAAAACCCTCAACGGTCCGCAGCTCGCGAATTGCTTGAAGAAACCGGATACAGTTCGTCAAACTGGAGGTTACTAGGTGCGTCTCGCCCAAATCCTGCCATCCAGAACAATACGATCTACCATTATCTTGCGCTGGACTGTGAGAAAACTTCCGAGACAGCATTTGATCCGAACGAAAGCATCGTCACAGAGCTTGTTGCCGAAAATGAAATTGACGCCCTGATCGCTGACGGAAAGATCACCCACTCGCTTGTCGTTGCTGCGCTCTTCTATTTTAGATATTATCAACTCAAAAAATAGTCGGCTGTTTTTCAACTTATGAAGATTCAACTCGTTAAACTGGCCCACGCCCGCTCGGGCGACAAGGGCGATACGGCGAATGTAGGCATTATTGCGCTAAAAAAAGAATACTATCCGCTCATTGTTCGGGAGGTCACCGCGGCCGCGGTTAAGGAACATTTCGGACCGATGGTGAAGGGCGAGATTGAGCGGTTCGAGCTGCCCAACCTTGACGCCCTGAACTTTCTTTTGCACGGCTCGCTCGGCGGCGGCGGAACCCTCAGCCTGATGACCGATGCCCAAGGCAAGACCTTTTCCACCGCTCTCTTGCGGATGTTCATAGACGTTGCCGATGCCGAGGCCGCCAAACTCGGGGTCGTCGAAAATACTGCCGGTGGGCCCGCTTGATCGACTTCAAAAATATGATAAGGAAACTAGTCCGTCCCCTGATAACTTTGGCAATTGCGGCGTCGCTTGCCATTCATTCATTCCCTCAAACTGACAAATCCATTCTTGGCTTCTCGGCGGGGAATTCTGCGACACAGAAGCAACTTGAATCGCGCTTTGACTCAGTCCTTACACCAAATAACCTTCGCGACTGGATGAAGCGACTGTCAGCGAGGCCGCACCACCTTGGTTCGCCTTACAACAAGGAGAACGCCGATTTTGTAGCGTCTCTGTTTCGTTCTTGGGGATACGATACAAAACTTGAGCAATTTGAGGTATTGTTCCCGACACCACGAACCCGCATCGTTGAGATGACCTCGCCGGAGAAATTCACACTAAAGTTGAACGAACCCGCGGTTCAGGGTGATGCGACATCCGGACAACAGAGCGAGCAGCTTCCATCGTACAACGCCTATTCGATTGATGGCGACGTTATCGCTCCGCTAGTTTATGTAAATTACGGCATCCCGTCGGATTATGACGAACTTGAGAAACGCGGCATCGATGTAAAAGGAAAGATCGTCATCGCCCGATACGGTGGGTCGTGGCGCGGCATCAAGCCAAAAGTTGCCGCCGAAAAAGGTGCGGTCGGATGTCTGATCTATTCTGATCCACGAAACGATGGGTTCTATCAGGGTGACGTTTATCCTAAGGGCCCGTGGCGGAACGAGAACGGGGTTCAGCGCGGCTCGGTGATGGATATGCCTCTCTATCCTGGCGACCCGTTGACCAAGGGAATCGGAGCAACAAAGGACGCAAAGCGGCTTGCGGTCAAGGATGCTCCGACACTGACAAAGATCCCCGTCCTGCCGATCTCCTACTCCGACGCGCTTCCGCTTCTCAAAAATCTCGACGGAGCCGTCGTTCCGGAAAACTGGCGTGGAGCATTGCCCGTCACATACCACTTTGGCGGGGGCACCCCGACGGTTCGAATGAAACTCGAATTCAATTGGGATATCAAGCCGATCTATAATGTGATCGCGACCATGCGTGGGGCCGAGCGGCCGGATCAGTGGATAATTCGCGGAAACCATCGCGATGCGTGGGTGAACGGGGCCGACGATCCGCTAAGCGGCCTCGTGGCAATGATGGAAGAAGCCCGAGGTTTGAGCGAACTTGCAAAAACAGGATGGAAACCGAAGCGAACAATAATATATGCTGCGTGGGACGCCGAAGAAGAAGGCCTGATCGGCTCAACTGAATGGGCTGAGTTTCATGCCGAGGAGTTGAAAAATAAGGCCGCGGTTTACATAAACACCGATTCGAACGGACGAGGCTTTCTCGGGATCGGCGGATCGCACACGCTGGAAAAGTTCATTAACGAAGTTGCAAAGGACGTTCCCGATCCGCAAACGAAATTGAGCGTTTGGGAGCGCTCGCGTGCGAATCAGATCGTAAACGGATCGTCCGATGACCGGAGAGAGGCGAAGGAGCGGCAGGACCTTCGGATCTATCCTCTCGGTTCGGGTTCGGACTACACGCCGTTTCTGCAGCATCTGGGCATTGCCTCGCTAAATATCGGATTTGGCGGCGAGGATGGCGGCGGCTCCTATCATTCGATCTACGATTCCTTTGATCATTACACGCGTTTCGGCGACCCCGGTTTTTCGTACGGGCTGGCCCTTGCGAAAGTTTGTGGACGTGCGACGCTGCGGCTTGCGAATTCCGAGACCATGCCGTTTGAATTTACGAACTTCTCCGAAACCGTAGGCGGTTATTCAAACGAAGTAGTCCGGCTTGCCGATTCGATGCGCGAAGAAACGAATTCAATGAACCAGGTGATCGCGAACGGAATGCTGAAAGCGGTCCAGGACCCAACGGAAACATTCATTACGCCAAAGCCTAAACCTGACGTGCCCTTTCTGAATTTCGCACCGCTCCAAAACGCCGTCGCGAAACTTAAAGAAAGTGCCCAAAAATACAAACAGGCTGCGGACGGCAGGACCTTGAGCGTCGAAAAACAGCAGCAACTTGATCTTCTGCTTTTCAGGACCGAACGCCGATTGAACCGACCTGAAGGCCTCCCGCGACGCGATTGGTTTCGGCATCAGATCTACGCTCCCGGCTTTTACACCGGCTACGGCGTAAAAACCCTGCCCGGCGTCCGAGAGGCGTTGGAACAGAGAGATTGGAAAGAGGCGGATGAGCAGATCAAGATAGTTTCGAAGGTGATCGAGAACTTTGCCGCCGAGATCGAACGTGCCTCGAAGATATATCAATGAGCGTTCTAAATCTCACAACCGCAGGTGCGACGCGCCTTATAGAACTAAACCGGCCCGAGAAGCGAAATGCTTTGAACGATGAGCTTATCGCGGCTCTCAAAGCTGCGCTGCGTGAAGCCGATGCCGATGAGGATATTCGCGCGGTCGTGATTCGCGGTGCGGGGAAAGATTTTTGCTCGGGGGCGGACCTTTCGGCGTTGCAAAAGATCGCGACGGCTTCGCATGAGGAAAATCTTGAGGATGCGCGGAGTTTGGGAGAGCTTTACACACTGATCCGAAAGGTACGCGTTCCCGTCATCGCCGCCGTTCATGGACGGGCGCTAGCGGGAGGGTGCGGACTTGCGACGGCGTGCGATCTGGTTATCGCCACAAAGACCGCGCGGTTTGGTTATCCTGAGGTGAAGATCGGATTCGTGCCCGCGATGGTGACCGCGATATTGCGGCGAAACCTTGGCGAAAAGAAAAGTTTCGAATTGCTGACACAGGGCTTCGAATACTCCGCCGAAGACGCCCTGATGCTCGGCCTCGTCAACAAGATCGTCGATGAAGACCAACTCACTGCCGCCGCCAACGAGATGGCTTCTATTTATTCCTCAGTCAGCTCCTCAGCCGTCGCCATGACCAAATCCCTCATCTACAACATCGACGCCCTCGACTTCGCCGCCGCCATCGAACTCGGTGCCAAAACCAACGCCGACGCACGTATGTCCGAAGACTGTCAGAAAGGAATCGCGAGGTTTTTGGAGAATTAGCAACTTAGTCGGCGAAAACCGACGCGTTCCACGTGCCTACACCAGTGGCTTTATGCTCGACACCCGCTACGCGGTCTGTTCTATGCTTCGACGATATCTACCTTTAACGGATCAGCCAAGCACTGCGTAAAGCTGATTGGCGACCGCGCGCCATGGAGTTGAATCGAAGGCGAGGGCTTCAAAAGTGTGTTCTGCGATCACTAGCGATCCAACATACAGGAGAGTCGGATGGATTTTTCCGTTTGCGACTTTTTCCCAGATCCAGGCAAAGACAATCAAAGAGTCGGCGAGCACTATCGCGAACCATATCTCAGGGTTTGGGACGGAGGGGAAATAATGCCGAAACCGAAACCATGCCGGCCAGAGCAATGTGATCGTCGCGAGCAGAATGAGGCGTTTGTGAACCTCAGGCTTTTTACGGTAATAAAGCCCCGCAAGGACAAGCCCTAAAAATAGTAAGGCGGCTGTAAACGTGCCGACTATTGTCGAGACCGCAGTTTCGCCGAGGCCATTGGCCAAGCCCTTCTCGACTTCGTACACGCCGGCAAATGGGATCGTTCCGGCTACACCGACCGCGATCAGGAGACCGACGATACCCATCGTCATGTGAAGGGTCCAGTTTTCAGCTTTGATCAGGTATGCTTGGCCAAGAAAAAACACAACCCAGCAAAATGAAAACAATCCGTGAATGTAAACTATCGCCGGCGCATGAAACGCTGCGTTAGATACAGGGATGATGAATGTCTTAAGAAAGCCAATGAGTACCGCTGCGAGGCCCAATATCCCGACAATCGTATATAAAGAAACGTATTTTCTCATATCCAATCGTTCGATTGATTTTCAGGCCGTAATTATATCAACCTTTGTTTGGATCAACGATTTAGGTATCAAGGCCGGGAAGTAGGCCATTATTTCTTCTACTTTTGGGCGGCCGCCGGCAAAGCCGGTTACGGTTGGGGGGCCGGTCAGGATCAGCGGGGCGAGTTCTTTTGTGAATCTTTCGACATCGGCCTTGCTTTGGCCGCGGACTCCGAAGCGGAGTTGGACTTCAGGGATGTCGGGTAAAGGCTCGCCGGCGAGGTGGCCGTGGGTTGCGTTTACGCCGACATATTCGGTCAGGATCACGTCGAATTCGAGTCCGAGGTGGTCTAGTCTTTCACGCAGGATCTTATCGGCGGCTTGCGCCTTTTCATACGCATTGGGCCACGAATAGACGAGCGTTCCGACGGCTTTCCATCCGGCTGAATAGGCGATCGAGACCTTATAGAACTCGGTGCTGGGGTTTCCTGTAATACCAAATACCTTGACGCGGTCTTTACCGTCATCTGCGAGGCGGATCGAAGAGAAATCTGCCACGACATCGGGCGTGATATATGCCTTCGGATCGCCCATTTCGTAAAGAAGTTGTTCGGTTACGCCTTGGACATTAACGCAGCCGCCCGTACCGTCGTGTTTTGTAACGATGAATTCACCGTTCGACGAAGCCTCGACGATAGGGAAGCCGACGCGGGCCATGTCCGGTATCGACTGCCATTCATACTGACAGTTACCGCCCGAAGACTGTGCGCCGCATTCGATAATGTGTCCGGCGATCGTGCCCGCCGATACCAGGTCCCAGTCCTCGAACTTCCAGCCGAATTCATGCATCAGCGGACCGAGGGTCAATCCCGTATCGGTCAGCCTTCCGCCGACAACGACCTGTGCGCCGCGGCCCAATGCTTCGACGATCCCGCCGGCACCGAGGTAAACATTTGCCGATTGGACCTTGTCGCGGATGTCGGCAAGACCTTCTCCGGTGTCCATGTTCTTTATTTCGATGCCTTTCGCCGCGAAATCGTCCAACCGGTCGAGAATATCGTCGCCGGTGACCACGCCGATCTTTAATTTGCCGTCCAGGCCGAGTTCGCGGGCCGTGTCGCGAACGGCCTCGGCACAGCCTTCGACGTTGACGCCGCCGGCGTTCGACATTACCTTGATGTCCTTTTCGACGCAGTCGGGAAGTATCTCGCGCATCAAGGCCACAAAATCGCGTGCGTATCCCGCATTCGCGTCGCGGTTCCGCTGTTTTTGCAGGATGCTCATCGTTACCTCGGCGAGGTAATCGAGCATCAGATAATCTATCGGCCCGTTGCGGACCTGATCGATCGGGGCCGTCAATAGGTCGCCCCAGAAACCCTGGCCACCTGCTACGCGAACTTTGTCTTTCATAAGCTACCAATTAGAAAACAAAATAAAGGGGCGGTCAACAATCGATATTTAACAATCGAAGTTGCCGCCCCACTGCGGGAGTATGCTTTTAGAAGCTACGGTTTCTTTTCCTCGTCGCCGACAACAAAGTCTTTTGTTGCACCGGCCGCTTTTTTCGAAGCGTACCAGACCTTTTTCGAAACCCATTTGGTCCCGTCCCAAGTGGTCACGGTGAACCATTTGCCGCCTTCGTAAGCGGCTCCCGCGACATTCTCGGTAGTGTCTACGGCGTAATTACCTATCTTTTTCGAAGTCGAAGCGGTTTTCTTTGCGCCTTTGACGGTCGCGTCCTTTGTTGCTTCGGCTGCGTCACCCGTCTTGTCCGCGGCTGTTTCCAAACCGTCCGTGACGACGACCTTTGTTTTTTTAGCGACGTCAACGGTCACATCCTTTGTTTTTTCGGCCACGTCCTTTACTGCCTTAACGACCTGTCCGTCAGCCGATCCGTACGAAAATAGTACAATGGCAAAAAATACCGCTAATCCTGTTAAACTGCGTGTTCTCATAATTTACCTCCTCTTGTGTAAAGCTTTCATCTTATTCGATGTATTTCAGAAGAATATAGGTGCATCTTGCGTGCCAAAGGAAAAAGGCGCCCGTTGTGCGCCTTTAAAAACTCTGCCTATTACACAAACATCAATAAACTACTTTCTTGCTTCGGCTGACGACCTTTCGGCCTGTCCGCCATGATTTTTTGCCGACCCACTTTGTGCCTTTCCAGGTCTTGATCGTTACCCACTTACCGCCGCGCCATACTTTCTTTGTGACCCATTTACCGCCGGCGTAACCGCGACGGATGACGCCCTTTTTACGTCTGGTGGATCTCACAGTTTGTGCCTGGGCCGAAAAAGAGTTGTCCGTGGACGAGATCGAACCGGCCAGGAAAGGAACGGACACAAGCAGCGTGAACGCGAAAACCAAAGCTGTAAATTTTTTCATTGTTGATCCTCCAAAAAATAAATATCTACATTTGCTGCTGAGATTATAGTTGAAATGCGTTGGACAAGCGAGTTGGGAGCATGGGCACGAAAATTTGGCTAACAAAGCAGACGATCGAGTCTTTTCATCTGACGGAAGGATCTCTATTTATTTAGGTCCATTTTGAGATGTTTTACCCTTTCCGCCGCGCTTTTGGCGATGGTGTCAGTCAGGCTGAATGTGTTGCGAACCGAGCTGATGGCGGCCTTGAAGCCATTGCAGTCCATTTTTGCCTCCGTTTCGCCGACAAAGACCCAGGAATCGAACGGCAGCTTCATCTTTCGTTCAAGGTGTTCGGCAAACTGGCGGACGTTCTTCCACTCGGTAGTGCGGTCGTAATCGAATTCAACCGACGCTAGGCGTTCGCGATAGAACCCTGTCCAAATTTCTTCTACGTGAGTTAGATCGGGTTTTGCATTCCTAACAGTATTTTGCGGTGAACTTGTCAGGCCTGCGAATACGAGCTCAAAATCCGGCCGTGCCGCGCCGAGCCGTACGCCGTGAATTTCCGGCAGATCGACAAGTGTAAGATCGCAGATCGCCTGGCCGGCCGCGGACAGCGCCGACATTAGTATAAATATTAGTATGAGAATGTAATTCACTGCATTAAGTGTTTCACGGGACGGCAGCTTTGTGTGTCCGCCAGCCTACAATGTGGCCCGGTCGAACAGCTCTTCGGTAAATACTTCATTACTCTGTGTTCGGCAGGGCAAGTCGAAAGCCGAAAGCCGGATATGCTAAAATAAGACTGAAAAACTATACACAAGGAGGGTAGAAAATGAAAAGAATTTTATTGTTTTTGGTGATCGCATTGTTCGCGGTTTCGGTCCGGGCACAGGGTGACGCGGCTACATTTACGGGTACGGTCGTGCTTTATGGCAGCGGGTTTAACACGCGAACGGTGACGACCACATTCACGTTTCGCCTGACCGGGCAAACACCCGAAGGCGACATAGCTCGTTTGGTCAACGTTTTGGACAAAGACGGGCAGGATGCTCTGCTAAAGGCCCTTGATGACCGCAAGGTCGGGACGTTCGCGATAGGGAGCCAGATAGCCCGCGACGTAAACGCAGCACAGGTAACTACCGTTGATGGAAAAACGAGGATCAGAGCAGTTTTTGCCAGGTGGTTGGGATTCGGTGAGCTGCGTGGCGGCTACCGTTCGGTCGATTATCCATTCAGCTATCTTGAATTGTTCGTCGATCCGGCGACAGGCAAGGGCGAAGGAACGTTTATTGCTGCCGCTCGCATTCGATACCGCGAAAAGAACGGCGAAAATCAGGTCGAGATCGAAGATTTTGGAACGTTTCCGGGCAAATTGATCGGCGTTCAAATGCGCGGGCGGATGGCTTTATGAGGCGGCTTAAAATCCGATTCGATTTATCAATTTTGCGAACGGACGTTGGCGTTGATGAAATTCACTATGTCCTCGGTCGAGGTGCCCGGAAGAAAGACCTCTGAAACACCGTTCGCCTTTAGATCAACGATGTCCTCGTCGGGAACGATGCCGCCGACAAGTACCAGCGTGTCGTCCATTCCGTTTGCGCGCATCAGCTCGACAATGCGGGGGCACAGGGTGCGGTGGGCGCCGCTCAGGATAGAGATGCCGACGGCGTCCACGTCCTCCTGAAGTGCGGCCGCAGCGATCATTTCGGGCGTTTGCCGAAGTCCAGTGTAGATAACTTCCATTCCGGCGTCGCGAAGTGCGCGGGCGATCACTTTTGCACCCCGATCGTGCCCGTCAAGCCCCGGTTTTGCGACCAGTACCCTGATCTTTCTATTTTCCATAAATATTTATCGTCCAGCAAATTTCGCCAACGGTCCCGCCGGTTTGATAAACCGGGCAACCGCGGCCCACTTGAACGTATATCGGCCTTCGGGTTCGAGCGCTTTTATCACGTGTGGGAATCCGTAATCGTAAATAAAGGTAACACCCCTATCGTCTAGGGCGAATTCGTTCAGATCTTCAACAGTAAAAACCTTTCCTTCAAAGAGTTCCGAGTGGTCGGTGTCCCGTTCCTCCGGATCCTCTTTCAATTCTTTGATCGCGGCGGCGACCTCAGCTTTCTGCTTCGTTCTGATCAAAGCCACCAGGCCGCTGACATTTGTAAATGCCTCGCCCGGCGTGATCCGGCTGCCGGTCCTTAGGTTTACCACAACGGTTTTTGACGTGCCGTCGGGGTAGGCGCCCGAACCGTTCATCGACAGCGTGATGACCAGAATGCCGCGAGCGTTATAGTTCACCTCGAAATCGGCTTCTTCCAGCCATTGAACATCCGAAATCTCTTCGCGGACGTTGAGTTCGAGCACCTTCGAATAGCTGATAGCGGACTCTATCTTCCTGGACAGAGCCGGGGTGGATGCTTTTACCTTTGGGTAGGTGACCGTGAACGTTTTTTTGTAATCAGAGATAGGCTTTGGACGTGTGTAAACGGTCTTTTTCGGGGTAATCACAACGCTCTGTGCCGATGCGATCGTGCCGCCGAAGAGCAGCGTGCAAATCGTCGCGAGCAGGACTGGCTTTAGGATATTTGAATCAAAGCGTTTAGAACTCATAAAAATCAGACGATTGCGATACATTGCTGTTATCTTAGTTGCCATCGCGCATTTACGATACGACGAGAAATTCGTTTTGGCTTCAGCTAATAGTTGAAAGTTGATAGTTTTTCTTAGAATCAAGCGGTCAGGCCATTCTTTCGACATCAATATTAGGCGAACCGAATATGCATCGCAATTTGCCGCCGACGGTTTTGCGTTCTTTCATCGCAAGCCACATCTCGGCCCATCCGTGCGTGTTTATCCAAAGAGGATTGTAACTGCGTATAGGTTTGATGATCCCGTAACGCGGTTCCTCGGATTCGCTTACAAACGACCCGAACAGTCGGTCCCAGATGATTAGTACCCCGGCGTAGTTCTTGTCGAGATACGGTTCGTTAACGCCATGATGAACGCGGTGATGCGATGGCGTGTTGAATATCCATTCGAACGGGCCAAGTTTATCGATCAGCTTTGTGTGAATCCAGAACTGATAGATCAGGTTGAACCCGTGCATTATGACAAACATCCATGGTGCAAAACCGAGCAGCATGATCGGTGCATAAAATATCCAATGCAATAAGCCACTGAACCAGCTTTGGCGGACGGCGACGCTTAGATTGTATTCTTCGCTGGAATGATGGACGACGTGAAAGTTCCAGAAAAGCCGTGTCTCGTGGCTTATCCGGTGAAACCAATAGTAGGCCAGATCATCGACAAAGAACAGGATCACCCAGCTCCACCATGCTTCGGCCGGAAATTTGAACGGAGCGAGCGTGTAAGCGGCTTCGTAGATGACCGCGATGAACAGTCCAAAGAGAAAACCGAATGCGACGCTGACAAAACCGATGAGAATATTGTTCCAGGCATCTTTCTTGTTGTACCCGCTTGAATCCGACCGATAGGTCAACCAGACCTCCGCCGCGATAGTGGCGGCAAAGAACGGAATGGCGAATAGAACCGGATTGTACATAATTCAAACGATATTTTAGTATGATTCGAATAATAGAAAAAGGTCTGCTTTCATTATGAAAAAGTTGTTAAAGATACTCGCCGTCTTTATAGTCGTCGCCGTGGCCGTTATGCAGTTCTTCCGCCCGACATTTACGAATCCTGAGATCGTCGCCGGCCAGACGATCGAAGAATCCGTAAATGTACCGGCCGAGGTCCAAATGGTGCTGTCGCGTTCGTGCAATGATTGCCATTCCAACAAGACTGTTTATCCGTGGTACTCGAACATTACTCCGTTCAATTATTTTCTAGCGGGACATATCGACCACGGCCGCGAGGAAATGAACCTGAGCGAATGGAATACCTATTCGGCAAAGAAAAAGGCGCATAAGCTGGAAGAAGTTTGCGAGAAGGTGAACGGCGGAGAAATGCCTCTGCCGTCCTACCTTTGGATCCATCGCGACGCGGCACTCAGCCCCGATCAGGCAAAGCTCCTTTGCGATTGGGCGATGGCAGAAAAGTCTAAAATATCGCTGGAATGATCCGACTCAGACTGTCTTTAAGAAATCGAAAGAACTCATTCCTCTAAACATTGGTGCCTGCACGTTATTGCACGGCCTTTCGACCGTCCTCCAATGTTCAAAGTTTGGCAGCACCTCGTTTCTCTTCCTTTCCGCGAGCACATTCCGCCAAAACAAATTTTTCAATTCACAATTTAAGGTGTAAAAATTAGCGGGTTTGCGATAAACTAGGCGCTATGCCGCCGTTGAAGATCGTGCACTACCCGGACGAGGTATTGCTGACTGTTGGAAGGCCTGTTTCGGACGAGATGTTCGGGAACGGTATTGTAAAAACGATAGACGACATGTTTGAGACCATGTACTCGGCTGGCGGTGTCGGTTTAGCCGCTCCGCAGGTCGGGATCTCGCAGCGTTTTTTCGTAATGGACGTGCCGGATGATGAGGGCAGTTCAAACAAACTCGCGTTCTTTAACCCTGAGATAATTCACGTCGAAGGCGAGCAGACGGGCGACGAAGGCTGCCTTTCGTTTCCGGGGTTGTATCAGGCGGTTAAACGGGATATGCGGGTAATCGTCCGTGCTCAGGACGTATCGGGAAGCCCGCTGGAAATGGACCTTGAAGGGCTTGCGGCAAGGTGCGTGCTTCACGAGACCGACCACTGTGACGGCATAGTGTTTTTAGACCGCATGACAGCGCTGAAACGTGAGTTGGCGAAGCGAAAGATAAAACGGCTGCAGAAGACAGGAAAGTGGGAATGAGTATGGAAAACACCAAATTGACGACCGAAGTCCGCTCGATACGCGAGCTGAACATGTACCTTCTTTCCGGCTGGGTGCTGATATTGAGTTACGTAAAACATCTCAGCGACACGCAGGAACCTCGTTTCGTTGTTGCGTGGCAGGACGAGCGCGAACCGGTAATGCCCGAACTTTTGGATGAATGGGAACTACAGGAACTCAACGCTCAAAGGTACAGGTAGGATATGCCTCCGAAAGTAAAGGCCTTGATCGACGAACTGGAACGAAACGGTTTTTCCGAAAGAGGTGGGAAGGGAAGCCATCGAAACTACTCTCATCCGTTGTGCTCGAAAATTGTTACCATTTCCGGCAAAAAAGGCGATGACGCTCAACGGTACCAAATAAATCAGGTCAAAAACGCTATCAACGAGGTTAAAAGCAAGTGAGCCAAGAAATCGACCTTTACAAACGTATTGTTTACTGGAGCAATGAGGACGGATGCTTTATTGGCATGTGCCCTGAGTTGATGTATGGCGGAGTACATGGCAAGGATCCGCTTAAGGTATTTGTTGAGCTGAATCAGGCGGTCGAGGAAACGATTCAAATTCTTAAGGATGACGGAAAGCCTCTTCCGTTGCCTAAGGAAGTTGTTCTTGGATCAGTTTAAGAAGGTGAAGATATGCAAACACAACGTGTAGTGGATGAATTTAAGAACGAGCCGTTTACCGATTACTCTGAGCCCGGTAATGCCTCGGCAATGGTTTCGGCATTGGACAAGGTTAGATCGGAGCTTGGGCGCGAGTACCCGGTCGTCATCGGCGGCGAAAAGATCCGGCTTGAGAGCAAGTTCGAAAGCTTTAATCCGGCGAACAAGGCCGAAGTGGTCGGCGTGTTTTCCGAGGCAGATACCGACACAGGCCTTGTGGACAAAGCCGTCTCGGCTGCTTCCCATGCCTTTAAGACCTGGAAGAATGTTTCACCCGCCAACCGGGCCGACTATTTATTCAAGGTCGCCGCTCGGCTTCGTGAGCGTAAGCACGAATTCTCGGCGTGGATGGTCTATGAGGTCTCGAAAACGTGGGCCGAGGCAGACGGTGATACTGCCGAAGCGATAGATTTTCTTGAATTTTACGGTCGCGAGATGCTTCGGTGGTCCGACCGTCAGCCGATCACCAAGGTCGAAGGCGAGGACAACCGGCTTGCATACATACCACTTGGTGTGGGTGCGATCATTCCGCCGTGGAATTTTCCGCTCGCGATCATGGCCGGCATGACGATGGCCGCGGTTGTCACGGGAAACACCGTTGTTCTTAAGCCGTCATCCGACTCTCCGACGATCGCGGCGAAATTTGTCGAGCTTTTGGAAGAGGCCGGACTTCCGCCGGGCGTCGTTAATTTCCTAACCGGCAGCGCCGCGACGGGCGAGGCAATGGTCACGCACCCGAAAACGCGTTTTATTTCGTTCACGGGTTCGAAAGGCGTGGGCCTGCACATCAACGAACAGGCCGCAAAAACGCGTGACGGGCAGATCTGGATAAAGCGCGTCGTCGCGGAAATGGGCGGTAAGGACGCGATAGTTGTTGCGGACGATGCCGATCTAGAGACGGCGGCGGCCGGGATCGTTTCCGCCGCATTCGGTTTTCAAGGGCAAAAGTGTTCGGCCTGCTCGCGGCTTATAGTCGATGAAAAGGTGCACGACGAGCTTCTTGAAAAGGTGGTCGCATTAACCAAAAAGCTAAAGGTTGGACTGCCCGCCGAGGGTGACACGAATGTAGCCGCGGTTATCAACAAACGCTCGTTCGATACTACGCTCGAATATATTAATAAGGGTATTGCGGAGGGTGGCGAGGTCTTGACCGGCGGCGGCGGCGACGATTCGAAGGGCTATTATATCGAGCCTACAGTTATCAGAGACGTGCAGCCGGGTGCGACCATCGAGCAGGAGGAGATATTCGCCCCAGTCCTTGCGGTTGTAAAGGCTCGCGATTTCGAACACGCTCTTGAGATCGCAAACGATACCGAGTTTGGCCTGACCGGTGCTGTATACTCGACCGATCAAGCTAACCTCGAGAAAGCTCGAAACGAATTTCACGTCGGCAATCTTTATTTGAACCGCAAATGCACCGGAGCGCTTGTCGGCGCTCATCCGTTTGGCGGTTTTAATATGAGCGGGACCGATTCAAAGGCCGGTGGGCGCGAGTATCTGCTCCAGTTCATGCAGGGGAAGCTTGTGTCGCAGAAGGTCTAAAGTAAGGCTAAATGAAACTAGGCAATCTGAATGTCGCCGCGTTCTGCGTCGCTATGCTTTTTGGAGCATCGGTATACGGACAGAAACGGCCCGCAAAACCGGTTCCAAAACCTCGCCCGATCATTTTCGCGGTTTTGAATGACGGCAAGTCGGTGGAGCCGATCGCCTTGATCGAAGCGGGGAAGCTTGTTCCCGCGACGGGCGGTGACGGCGGCGAATCCGATCTCACGGCGTTCGCTCGAAATTACTATCGGCCGAAGGCCCGGTACGAACTTGTGTTTGGCGGTGCTTCGGCTGGCTCGGTTCAGATCATCAAAAAGGAATCGGGTGAGTGCGCCGGAAATTCCTCCGAGGTGCTTACGACTGCCGCGACGGCGAAGATGAAGGGTTACGTAATGGCGATAGCCACGAACGCCGCGATAAAGAAGGACGCGAAGCGGTATAGACGAGTGGCGACCCCGGCCGAGCGTTCCGAGATCGATGCCCTCGCACGTTCCGAATTCGCCGGAAAAGGCGTTGGCCGTGAAGCGTTGCGGCAGATGAAATATCTTAATCTTACGGCGCTTGATGTTGACCGGGATGGCGTTCCCGAGTTTGTGGGTTCTTATTGGGTAGCTCCTGCCGCCGGAGAAAGAAGAACGCTATTCGTCATTGCAGAAAAGGTGTCGGGCGGGAAATACCAGCTTGTCCACTCCGAATACGAGGAGTATGACAAAGACAAGGTGATGAGCGGCGAAGTTAAAGACCTGGACGACGGGATCTATCACAACCTGTTGCTCGATGTCTTTGATTATGATGGTAACGGGGTCAGTGAGATATTTACCACCGCGCAGGCTTTTGAGGGTCGAAATTTTTCCGGATACCAAAAAGACGCGGGCAAATGGTCGAAAGTTTTAGAAAGCTATAACTATCGTTGCGGCTATTGATGTGACTCCGCAGAATTCGATTTGTTCTTCGCGAATTAGTGGCTGTCTAAAAGGCGGCCTTGTTTGATTGGGCACAATAAAATTCCTTAATCGAAAAATATGAAAAGGCGATTGATCGTTTTAATACAGGTGTGCAGCATGCTGATGTCGGCAGCCTCGGTTTTTACACAGAGCGCCCCGCTAAGGTTTCCGGTCAAACGCGCGGAAACTCCGGATACATGGCGCCGCGACGGGTGGAACGCGGTGGACAAAGCCAAGGCGTACAAGATTAAGAACAAACGGGCGAAGAATGTGATCTTATTTATCGGCGACGGGATGGGAGTTTCCACGCTGACAGCGGCTCGAATTTTTGAGGGCCAGCTTCGCGGTGAAAGCGGCGAGGAAAACCGTCTGAGCTTTGAGGAATTCCCGTTTTCGGCACTGTCAAAGACCTATCAGGTCAATCAGCAAACTCCCGATTCGGCGCCGACAATGAGTGCGATCATCACCGGCGTAAAGACCGAAGAAGGTGTTATCTCAGTCAATCAGAACGTGCAACTGTCGAACTATAAGACCGTTGCAGGGAATGAGGCGAAAACTTTGGTTGAATACGCTGAAGAAGCAGGCCTTTCGACGGGCGTCGTAACCACAGCCCGTCTGACCCACGCGACGCCGGCAGCATGCTATTCGCATTCGCCGAGCCGCGATTGGGAATCCGATGTCGATATTTTCAATCGCCGCAAAGATGCATGGGACGCAAAGTTCCCCGATATTGCCAGCCAGTTGATCGATTTCAAATACGGTGACGGGCTTGAGGTTGCGCTTGGCGGCGGCCGGACGAACTTTATTCCGAAAGAAACGAATGACCCGGAATATCCAACTCAACCCGGCAAACGCCTTGACGGACGCGACCTGACCAAAGAATGGCTGTCGAAGTACAAGGATTCGGCATTTGTTTGGAACAAGGACCAGTTCGACGCGATCGACCCGAAAAAGACCAAACACCTTTTTGGCCTCTTCGAGCCGAGCCACATGAAATATGAGTACGACCGCCCGAAAGACGCGGGTGGCGAGCCGTCGCTTTCGGAGATGACTACGAAGGCGATAGACGTGCTTTCGCAGAATAAAAAAGGCTATTTCCTAATGATCGAAGGCGGGCGGATCGACCACGCCCATCATGCCGGAAACGCCTTCCGTGCGCTGACCGACGCCGTCGCACTTTCCGATGCGGTCAGGGCCGCCGCCAGCAAGGTAAATCTCGATGAAACATTGATAATCGTAACGGCGGACCACAGTCATACATTCTTCATCCAGGGTTACCCCGCACGCGGCAATAATATTCTCGGCCTGATACGCGAGATCGATAACAACGGCGAATACGAAGAAACACCCAAGCGTGACACGGCCAGGAAACCGATGACAACGCTTGGCTATGCCAACGGGCCGGGAGCGCGCGGTACCGAGCGTCCGACGTTGACCGACGATCAGGTCACGTCGCCCGATTACAAGCAGGAGTCGAACATCCCGCTTTCCGATGAAACCCACGGCGGCGAGGACGTGGCGATCTTTGCGACCGGCGTCAATGCCCATCTAATTCGGGGGTCGATGGAAGAGAACTGGATCTTTTACGTAATGGCGGACGCATTAAGGCTGGCAAGACGAAAATGAAGATCGTTTTTATGGGCACGCCCTCTCCGGCGGCGGTTTCGCTGCAGCGATTGCTCGATGACGGCCATGAAGTAGTCGGGGTCTATACCCAGCCTGACAGACCATCGGGCCGAGGGAACAAGATCGTCTTGTCACCAGTAAAGGAACTTGCGCTGAAGAACGATTTGCCTGTGCGCCAGCCTTTGAAGATAAAAACAGACGAGGCCCTTGAAGAATTCAAATCATTTGGCGCCGATGTTGCCGCGGTGGTCGCGTATGGACGAATTCTGCCGGAAGGCTTTTTGACCGCCTTTCCCATGGGAGCCATCAACGTTCACTTCTCGCTCCTGCCGAAATATCGCGGGGCGGCGCCCGTGAACTGGGCAATAGTTAACGGGGAGCGGCGGACCGGCGTTACTACGATCCGGATGGACGCGGGCCTGGACACCGGTGATATTTTACTGACGAGCGAGACCGAGATCGGAGCCAATGAAACGGCACCGGAATTAATAGAGCGGCTTTCCGCAATTGGTGCGGACGTGCTGGCGGCTACTTTGGATCGTTTCGATGAGCTAGCGCCGCGGGCACAGGATCACGAAGCGGCGTCGTTCGCGCCGATAATGAAACGTGGGGACGGTCTGGTTGATTGGAATATGTCCGCGAGGGAGATTTCGAATCGCGTCCGCGGTTTTCAGCCTTTTCCGGGGACTTATACTTTTTTACAAGGGAAAAGGATGGTCGTTTGGTCCGCGGCTCCGGTCGAATTCGCAGGCGACGTGGCGCCGCCGGGCCAGATCGTTTCGACGACTGATGGTGCGATCATCGTCGCGGCGGGGGATGGAACGATGCTGCGCATTGACGAGATCCAGTTCGAGGGCAAGCGGCGTACCACCGTCCGCGAGGTCTTGCATGGCGGACAGATCGCGGCTGGTGTATGTTTTGGCGGATTTCTTTCGGAATAAGTGAAAGGTGATAAGGGAAATTTTTTCTTTTTCTGCCGATCTTATTTTTCACCTATTACTTTTCACCTATTCCGATGCATGAATAAATGGATGGCGGAGACATTTCAAGTAATAACTTTCTATGAATTCAAGCATCTCGGCGGTGAAGCGGCCCTTGTTGAGCTTAAGCTGCTCCTGCGAAGCGCCTTGATCCGACACGATACCTTCGGCACGATAATTATTGCGGAGGAAGGCTTTAACGCCAGTTTGTGCGGGCGATCCGAAAATATCGGGCCGTTTATTGTGGAGATCGAATCGATACTCGGAACAACAATAAATGCGAAGTCGTCATTCCACGATCAGTCGCCGTTTCGCAAACACGAGGTCAGAATAAAGCCGGAGATCGTGACCTTGAAAAAGCTCGTCGATATCGAACTTGGTATGGGAACACACGTTGAGGCAAAGGATTGGAATTCGATCATTTCGGACCCGGAAGTCTATGTCCTGGATACTCGAAACGACTATGAGTTCAGATCGGGTACGTTTAGAAATGCGGTAAACCCGAAAACGAGTAAGTTCAGCGAGCTGCCGGAATTTGTCGAGCAGGAGCTTGACCCGGCGAAACACAGAAAAATCGCAATGTTCTGCACGGGCGGCATCCGGTGTGAGAAATTTGCCCCATATTTAAAGGAGAAAGGATTTGCCGAGGTGTATCAGCTCCGGGGCGGCATTTTGAAGTATCTCGAGTGTGTCCCAAAAGATGAGCAGTTGTGGGAAGGCGAGTGTTTTGTGTTTGATGAACGCATCATTTTGAACGAAAGCCTTGAGAAAGGGAGCGGGAACGACCTGTCGCAGCGGCATCCGACAGGGGACGGCCTGGTTTCAGAATGAATATTTCCCCGGCCCGCATTGCCGCATTTGAGATCTTAAAAAAGATCGAGGGCGAACGGGCCTTTTCATCGATCCTCCTTCCGCAATATGAGGACGACCTTTCCCTGAACGATCGGCGACTTTGCCACCGGTTAACGCTCGGTGTTCTGCGGAAGCAGATCTATCTCGATCGAATGATCGATCATTTTGCGAATGGTAAAAAGGTCGATCTGGAAGTACGGATCAGCCTGCGACTCGGCCTGTTTCAGCTTCTTTTCCTGGATAAGATCCCCGATCATTCAGCGGTTAACGAGAGCGTCAACCTGGTACGGCGAGCGAAAAAATCTTCGGCCAAGGGGTTCGTCAATGCTGTCCTCCGGCGCTCTCTCCGCGAAGCCTTTATTCCGGAGTCCTCCGATGAGATCGAGCGGATTTCAAACGAAACCTCGCATCCGCGCTGGTTGCTTGAGAAGTGGATAGCGGAGTTCGGTGTCGAGGAAGCGAAAATGCTGGCCACGGCAAACAATGACGAGCCGCTTACGGCATTCCGGCCCACTTCCAACTCCCCGAAAGATCAAACTTTTCCCGGTTCGCACCGGTCTGACTGGGTTGCTGGATGCCGCCTTACAGACTCACTTACTCCCGAAATTAGGGACGCGGCCAGTCGAGGTGAGATCTATTTTCAGGATGAAGGTTCCCAGCTTGTTGGAAATTCGGTAAGACTAACAGAATCTGATAGGTTTCTTGATGTGTGCGCCGCGCCTGGAAGCAAGATCTCTCAGATCGGATGCCGGCAGCAAGGAATCTCCCGATTGCTGGTCGCCGGCGACGTTCAATCGCGACGGACGCGATTTCTGCTGGAAAATTGCCGCTCGCAGGGTGCTGTCAACGTTAACGTTGTGCAGTATGACGCGGAAACCGGGTTACCGTTTGCTGACGAGAGTTTTGATGTCGTTTTAGTCGATGCACCGTGTTCGGGAACGGGCACGATCAGGCATAATCCCGAGATAAGATATTTTCTTGACCCGGCCGATTTTGATGAATTATCTCGTAAACAACTTCGTATCCTCACAAATGCATCAAAGTTGGTCAGAAAGGGCGGTAATTTGATCTACTCCACCTGCTCGCTTGAGAAGGAAGAAAACGAAGTAGTGGCTGATAGTTTTCTTGCGGATCATCAGGGCCGTTTTAGAAAAATGGCGGTAGATGTCCCCGCACGCTTTCTTGACGACGAGGGATATGCCCGAACCCTGCCGCATCGCGACAGAATGGACGGGTTTTTCATAGCGAAATTTGAGCGGTCCAGTTTGGATCGGGTTTGTTGAAAGCTTGAAAAATGCTAGACTTATGATTTGAATTTTAGGAGCCGCTTAAGGTGGGAATTGTAAAAACTGGGATATTGGCGATAGGTAAAGTGGCGGTGCTCGCGTTTCTTTTGGCGTCTTTTTTGGGCGCGATGGCGGGCGTCGTTTATATGTCGCTTTCCGGCAAGGAAATAACGGTTCCCGAAATCACCGGCAAGGATTTTGTTGAAAGCGAAAAGGAACTGGCTGCTCTGGGCCTAAAGATCAAACGGCGTGCGGATCGGCCGAGTAGTGAAAAAATGAACACCGTTCTCGAACAGCTTCCCAAAGCGGGCGAAACGGTCAAAACAGGGCAGCTCATTTTTGTCGTTGTCAGTAAGGCGGGCGTCGCGGGTGAGGAACCACCTAAATCACTTATAAAGGATCTCGAAACCGACGACTCGGACAAGATCGAGGACATGATCTCCGACAAGCCAAAAAAAGCGAAAGCAAATTCGAACTCAAACTCAAAGAAAAAGGCCGACACCAGCCGTGATGTTGGTTCAAATGCACCGGCCGCAAACAGCGCGGATGATAAGTCCAACTCAAAATCGGACGAGTCAAACAAGAAGGATCCCGGGAAAGATCCTAACGAGAAAGGCAACAAAAATACGTCGACGGGCACGGCGCCTAAACCCCAGGCTTCGCCAGTAAAGCCGGTAACCAGGGACGAACGCGTCCGGACTCCGGCCAAACCGTGATCGAACGGTGCAACCGAAAGGAAAGCACCGGCAACAAAGTGGAAGAAAATCAGCGAATGTTTGAAATTGCACCGTCCATCTTATCGGCCGATTTTGCCAGATTGGCCGAAGAGATAAAGGCCGTCGAAGACGGTGGAGCAACGGTGCTGCATGTCGATGTAATGGACGGACACTTTGTGCCGAATATCACGATCGGTCTCCCCGTGGTTCGGTCCCTTAGAAAGGCGACGAAGATGACGATCGATTGTCATCTTATGATCACCGATCCGGGGTTGTATGCGGAACAGTTCGTCGAGGCTGGTGCGGACATGGTTTCGGTCCATGTCGAGGCCGATGCGCATTTGCATCGCACCCTCAGTTCGATAAAGGCCGCTGGCGGAAAGGCCGGCATTGCTGTCAATCCCGCAACTCCCCTTGGTTCGCTTGAGGAAGCTCTGCCATTCGCGGATTTCGTTTTGATAATGTCGGTAAACCCCGGTTTTGGCGGCCAGGCGTTTATCGAAACTGCGACCGATAAGGTCAGGCGGCTAAGAAGGATGATCGCTGAGCGCGGGCTTTCCACGCGGATCGAGATCGACGGTGGAATCGACGCTTCGAATATTCTTGATGTCGTTGAAGCGGGAGCGGAAATTTTGGTTGCCGGTTCGGCCATCTATGGAAAAGCGTCGCCAAGAGAGGCGGTCAGGGAGTTGATCGATAAGGCAACGGTTTGGGTTTGATCGAGGTATTTATGCATTTATCCGGAATCACAAAGGTTTTTCTATTGGTTTCTTCGTTTATGCTTTTTTCGGCATTTGCCGCCGCACAGGCGAAACCTGGTGACGGTTCGCCCGCGACGCGGATCGAGGTAATGCGGCAGAAGCTGGAGACGATCCGCCGTTCCGCGACGAGTTCGGCAAATGTTCTAAAGCAGGAAGCAAAGGACGATAACACGAAGGAAGATAAAACGAACCTGGATACGCCAATCAACCGGTTGCGGTCGATCGAAAAAGAGGCGTCGCGGCTTCAGTCGGACGCGAACAGCCTTCGCGGTAAGATCGACAGGTCCGAGAAATATGAAGCAAGCGAGATCGACCAGCTGGAAGCAGCGGTCGCCGATCTTCAGGTACGGGCGGACGCGGTGTTGGTGGAAACCGCCGCGGCGCGTGCGAATCCTGAATCAAACGTCGGCAAACCTCGTGAAAAGAAGAAAAAAGGTAAATTTCTGGGTATTTTTGGCGGCGGCGGCACGGATGAATATGAAGAACTGATCGGCGGTGTGACGCCCGGCCGCGACCGTGAGTTATTTATTCGCGGAACGCGTGAAGTGCGAAAGAAGAATTTCGATGTAGGACGGCTTCTTTTCCAGACTATCATTACAACCTATCCTGATTCGCCGTACTTGCCGATGTCGAAGCTGGCGGTCGCTGATTCGTTCTATCTTGAGGGTTCGACAAGTGCTTTGATCCAGGCCATTGCTTCCTATCAGGACTGGCTGACCTTTTTTCCGACACACCCGCTGGCGGACCGCGTTATCCTAAAGATCGCCGAATCGGAGATGAGGCAGATCGGGCTTCCGGACCGTGATGCGACTCATGCCAAACGTGCCGAAGCTAAACTTAAAGCCCTGATGCAGCAATATTCAAGTTCTTTCTTAAAGCCGGAAGCCGAACTTCGGCTAAAGGAGGTTCAGGACAACCTGGGCCTGCATAACCTGCTGATCGCAAATTATTATTACACTCAGTCAGTTGGGCAGGGGAAGAACGGGCTGAAGGGAGCACAATCGCGTTACCGCGAGATACTGGATAAGTATCCGAATTTCAGTTTTCAGGACGAGGCCCTTTATAAACTCGCGAACACCTATCTTCTCGAAGAAGAAACGGATCAGGCGGCCCGATATTTTCAACGGATCGTGCGGGATTTTCCTAACAGCGAGTGGGTGGCGAAATCGAAAGAGCAGCTTGAGATAATCGGAGCCGAGATACCCGAGCCAAACCCCGAACGGATGCAGGTGATGCCGCCGGAATCGGTCTCGTTTTTCCAGAATTTTAAGAACCAGTTGTTCGGGATCTACCCAATGACGATCGACAAGAACGGCGTGTTGATGACAAGCAAGTTCGATGAGAAAAAGTTCGAGATGATCGACCAGATAATTGAGAACCAGGGTGATATTTTGGTGAATCAGATACCACAGGCTCTCACAACCGTTATCTCTCAGCGTCAGGAATCCACACAGCCGAAACCTCCTGCCGCCGCCAGCACGGTCCCGGAAAAGCAGTAATAAAGGGCTTACTCAGGCATTATTATTGTCATCAAAAAAGCGGTTAAAGGCCGCTTTTTGCATTCCTAACGAGAAGTTTCTAAATACATTTATGAAAGGCCCAGGTTTTATTGCCATTAGCGCTCTCTTGTTTTGTTCGTTCGCAGTTTTGGCTAACGGTCAACAGGCCCCCGCACCGCTTACGACTCCCGAATCAACCATCATGCGAACGGATGGCGATGAAGATCGATCACGGCGTGAAAGGGCCTATGTGAAGGTTTTTGAAGGACAAAAGCAGATCTGGAAATCTCAGCGCCTGCAGACCCAAGCCGGAAAGGCAAATGCGATGCGTCTTGCGAAGGCCGCTTTTCAAAGTGCTATCCAGATAGACCCAGCCTTCGCCGAACCTTATACCGCTCTTGCCGAACTGGCTGTTACGATTCCGCCGGTCGATATCGACGAAGGCATAAAGCTCGCGACCCAGGCGGTCAAGATCGACCCTCAAAATTTCGGCGGCCATAGGATACTTGCAAGGCTTTACACGGTGAAGAGCCGGATAAACAGCGGGACGCCCGACACGGGCTTTGCCGATCTCGCGCTTACGGAATGGCGGCAAGTTACCCGTCTCGATCCGCGCAACGCCGAAGGATGGGCGTTTATAAGCGCGATCGCCGAAGTTCGTCGTCCGGTTTCGGAGCAGATCGATGCGTTAAGAGCGTGGGTCTCGGCAGCGCCGCCGCTCGATACGCAGTTTTATTCGCGGGTGATGGGAGGCGACGCTGAATTGTCGTCGGAACAGGCTAGTCTCAAGCTGGCTGCCGCTCTTGCAAAAACGGGAAAAAAAGTCGAAGCCGCCTCTTTTCTGAGCTCTCTTATCGCGGATGATGCCCGGAACGATGAAGCGATCGTAATGCTTGGGGATTTGATCGATTCGACTGAAGGTGAGTCGGCTTTGGCCAGCCTGTCGGCATTGAAGCAGGCGGTTTTTGCGAATCCTCAAAATGTTTCCCTTATCGGGATGCTTGCCAGCCTTCAAAGCCGGCTGGGACAGTTTGATGAAGCGGTAGCCATGCTTGAAGAGAAGACGGCTTTGCTTGGTAAAAGCAACATACGAGCGGCGGCGGTACTTTCAATTGCCCTCGGCGAACTCTATCTTGACAGAGACCGCTACGATGACGCCGCAAAGGCGTTCGAAAATGCCATTGAAGTCCGCGGCGCGCTTTGGAAAGGTGAACTCGAGGGCGAGGAACACGAGTTTGCCGTGAATGTTTTTGAAAAGCTCATTCAAACCTACAGGCTGGCCGAGAAGCCGCCCGCCGCAAAAGCCGTTATCGAACGAGCGCGCAAGGCCTTTGGCAAGGACGATATTTTTGCCGACCGGCAGTTGATCTCCGTTCTTGAGATGAGCGGCGAGCGGCCGGCCGCCCTGGCTTTGGTGCGTACGCTTCGAGAGAAGCGCCCTGGCGAATCGAACCTGGTAAGAATCGAGGCTTCGATCCTGACGGATCTTGGGAAGGTCGATTTGGCCGTAGAGACGATAAAGACTAATCGAACCACCGCTCAGCGCGTGTCGGGCGGTTCCGCACCTTCAGGCAATATCATCATTCCGGCTCCGTCAGGCGACGAATATTCCGATCTGCTTTTTATCTCAAGTTTGTACACTCGGGCAGGACGTTGGAAGCAGGCGATCGAATCGGCGAACAGCGCATTCACTATCGCAAATGGCATTGAGCGGCGACAGATAGCGAAGATGACACTGGCCACGGCCCTTCAAATGAGCGGCGATCATTCCGCGGCCGAGGCGGCTCTTCGTGATGTCCTGAAACAAATGCCGGCGAACCCGATCGCTTTGAATAATCTCGGGTATTTTTTGGCTGAGCGCGGCGAGCGATTGGATGAAGCCGTTGAGATGATAAAACAGGCGCTGGCCGTCGATCCAAAGAACCCGTCCTATCTCGACAGCCTTGGCTGGGCGTATTTCAAGCTTGGAAAGCTGGATGAAGCCGAAAAGTATCTCCGAATGGCAGCTCGGGCTGACGCCTACTCCGCGACAATTCGCGAACACCTGGGCGACGTTTTTCTGGAAAAAAAGGATAGCGTGCGGGCGAGGGAATCATGGGGAAAAGCGCTTAGATTTTCTTCGGATTCGGGCGATATCGAACGGCTGAAAAAGAAGATCGGGAAATAAAAAGAAGGAGCGGGCCATAAGGCACGCCCCTTTTTCATAAACCCAAAAACAATTTACGGCTTTGTGGTCGGTGTCGGTTCCGGCTCGGCGTCACGTTTTTTGAGCTTCGGCGGGCCATCCGGCGTCGAACTTGAGCTGCCGGGACTATCCGAATCGGCATCGGCGGAATCCGGCTGCCGTTTCTTGAGCGTCGGCTTGGCATTGTCTTCCTCATCAAAATCGACCATTACGCCTGCTCTGGCGTTGGTTATCTTCAAAAGGTGGCCTTTAACCCGGTTAAATTCCGAGGTGCTGATGACGTATTCTTCCTTTTCAGGAAAGCGGGCGACCAACCCAAGGCTGGTGTCGCGGCGATCGATGGATTGGGGATGCGAAGAGAATAATTTCTGGATCGAACCCGGCTTCTTTTTGTTTCTCGAAGCCAGCTTCTCAAACATAGTTGACATCGCCAGAGGATCGTAACCCGATGCGTAAAGGTACTGAACGCCGAGATTGTCGGCCTCTTCTTCTGCACCACGCGAGAATTTAAGCGACGCCAGGCCCGCAAAGATCCCGCCCGTATTTTGCAGAACCGTGCTGACGATCGGCCCGCCGAAGATGATACCAGCAAGCGCACCGTAATTTATCAATGTGCCTTTTCCCTGATTCTCCATCGCGTGGCGTGCCGCTACATGGGCGATCTCGTGGGCCATAACGCCGGCGAGCTCGGCCTCGTTGTCAGCGGCAAGGATAAGTCCTTTATTAACAAAAAAGAATCCGCCGGGCAAAGCGAAAGCGTTTACCTCATCGCTGTCGATGACCTTGATCGTGAAAGGAACCTTTGCATCCGAGTGGAGAACAATGTTCTGGCCGATACGGTTAACATATTCCGTGACTATCGGATCTTCAACCAATTTGGCCTGCTGCTCGACCTGAAGTGCAAGCTGGCGCCCGATGGCGATCTCTTTCTCCTGCGATCCGCCCAGCCAGCCAAAAAACTTGTCCGACCCGTTGTTGATCTTTCGTTTCCCGATCTGTGTCGGATCATCTTTCTCGGAAAGGGGCCGGTTATCAGTTGGGGCTGGTGTTGGCGAAGCAGCCGGAGTCTTTGCAGCGGTGGTTGATGCTTTTTTCGGTGCTTTCTTGTCGTTGGCCTTCTGGGCCGAAACAGAAGCGGGAAGCAGCGAGACCGAGCTAAAAAGGAATGCCGCAGTCAGCAGGTATGAAAAACATTTGCGAAAAGGATGGATATCCATTACTTTGCCTCCGGAGAACTTCAGTAACATTGTCAGATAAACCTTAAACCCAACAGGGATAGAAATCAACGGTCATATGATGCAGAAACAGGAAAAAAAGTTGTGATTTGAAAAAACTCCTCTTTCGTTCAGCCCGGCCCGTGCAACGATCATGCAGAAATATCTTCTATTTTGTACAAAAAATTGGTAAAATACCTACGCCATTCGATCTATGGCAAATTTTCCTCCTACATATTCCTCTTTTTTTGTTTCCGTCCGGTTATTCTTCACACCTATAATCGACTCAACAGATGAAACGCATTCAGGACAAAGTCAAGGACATCGTAGAAGTACGCCCGTTCAAGAGCATACGCGATTTTACCGCCGACCCCGCGGAAACGCTGAGCAACTACCATTTTACCGATGCTACGGCCGACCTGATGGCCAAGTGGCTTGACGGAATATCCGCCGTCCAGTCGGGCCACGGGGCCGGGTATGCTTTGGCCGGATACCGCGGTGTTGGCAAGAGCCATTTTCTTGCTACTTTGGGTGCCCTCGCCGCAAGCCCCGATCTTCGGGGTCGAGTGTCGGAATCGCACGTCGAATTCAGCGCCCAACGTCTTCAACGAAGGCACTATCCAGTTTCATTCCTGCGTCGCGGTACTCATGCCACACTGCTTGACGAGTTTAAGGCCGCGGTGTCGAGCACATTTCAGATCGACGGTATCGAGCAAATAAGCAGTTTTGCCGAGGTAGTCGCGGCAGCCGCCGGAAAGGCGGGCGAAACTCCCTGGATTTTGCTCATAGACACCGCGCTTGAGCGTGGTTCGCGGGTGACCCGGGATGACGGCGAACATTTAGGAGAAATTGCCGAGGCCGCCCGAACCAAAAACGTTTTTGTCGGTGTTGCGTTGGATGATGACATCGCGGGAGCCGACGGATCGAACGCAGCTATTGTGCGTTCTTTCTCGATCGACTACCTGGACCAGGCCCATCTTTATAAGGTCGTAAACGCCCACATCTTTCCAAAGGACAGCCAGAAACAGCCCGTTCTGCACGATATTTATCAGTATTTTCGTGAGGTCCTGCCGAGTTTTCGCTGGAGCGAGCAAAAATTTGCGGCTTTGTATCCGCTGCATCCCGCGATTCTGGAAGTGGCTCCGTACGTCCGGTTATACGTGCACGAATTCGCACTTCTTGGTTTTGCCTCCGAAGCGGGAGAAAAAATTCTTGGGCGTCCCGCGAATTCGCTGATCGCTCTTGACGAAGTTTATGACAATGCCGAGAACGGCCTGCGAAAGATCGAGGACCTTCAGGAAGCATTTGCGGCGTACGATGCGATCAATGCGACCGTCGTAAATAAGATCCCCGTAATGCAGCGTCTGCAGGCAAAGCTTATCTTGAAGGCGCTGCTTTTACTGTCGCTGGATGGGCAAGGCGGCACAGCAAGCGACATTTGCGCGTCGGAGCTGATCTTTGACGAATCCGATCCGGAAAAGGCCATCGCCACCGTCGATGCGCTCCTAAAAACATTCGCCGAGGCGTTGCCAAACGAATTCCGCGTAGTTTCCGAGGAAGGTGTCGAAACACGCTATAGCTTTAAGGTCAGCAGCAAGGAGAACCTGAATAACGCCCTTACCGAAGCGCTTATGCAGGTGTCCGCGGATACAGTGCCGGGTGTATTGCGACGTGTTTTTCAGGACCGGTTCCCCGAAGCGGCCCCTGCCGGAGAAGGTTCGTCGTCGAGTGAAGGGATCATAGAAACGGGACTGACCTGGCGAGGTGCTATTCGCCGCGGCCGAATTGTGTGGCCCGGTGCCAACGATGCATCCGCTAGCGTCGACGACACGGCTTGGCCGGACTGGGAAGTTTCCATCAACCTGGACGGAAGTCAGGCTCCTCCGATCGATTCGGCTGATACGGTAGCCCGAGTGATCTGGAAACCTGATGCGCTCCGCCCGGATGAGGTGGATAAACTGAGGAGTTTTTATGTTCTGAGCACAAGCGTCGAGCTCCGCGAGAAATTCAGCGAACAGATCAGGGCATCGGTCCATGCACATTCGATTGCGGCCGAAAAGATCCTTACGCGAAGCTTTTTGGAAGACGGCCAACTGGTTATCGACGGATTCGACTACAACTTTACCGAAGAGGCCCGGTCGGCCCAAAATTTGTCCGACTTGTTCTCTTCGATGCTCGAGCCTCTTTTTGAAACGCGTTATCCCGATCATCCCTACTTCACAAAAACCTTAGAGATCGATGACGTTGCTTCGATCGTCACGGATCTGTATAACGGCACCCGCCGCGACCTCGCCGATGTGCAGAGCAGAGCGCAGACCTTTGCGTTCCCGCTTGGTCTGGTCCAGTTGGAAGGCACGTCCTTTGTTCCCGAAACTAGCGAACGGCTTGCCGCGCTCCCGATCTCAACGGCGGTGCTGGATCTGGTGAATGGTGCGGCAGGCAAGCCCGCATCGCTGGCCGATCTATACTCACGCCTGCGTAATTCACCTCATGGATTGGGCCTCGAAGCCCAGCAAATGCTTCTCACTGCCCTTGTGGCAGAGCGTCACATTGAGTTTGTAACGACCTCAGGCAACAGAATTAACCGCCGGTCGCTTGATCTTAAGATAATTTGGGATGATATCGTTGGCGTCGCCAAACCGATCGAGAGCCTCATCTCCGCGGAAAAGCTCAAGAGATGGGCAATGCTGTTCGTGTCCGACTTGCCATTCGAATCACTCGACCGCGCCGAGGATCGGGAAGTCCTAAGATCCGCGTTTTCTGCGTGGACAACCGAATGGGAAAATACCAGGCTTCTTGAGCAATTTTCTGACCTTCAGGAGGATACGCTTAACGTTCGGATCTGGCAGTTGGCGGCAAGGGCAGCTAAGACATTCGGTACGGCGGCCTCCAAGATCGCGGCGGCGTCGGACGGGTCGATCGACCTTGAAGAGTGCCTTGAGCGCGTTGCCGATGCGTTTGCGGGGTCGGAACCAGATTTTGAAACGGGTCAAAAAGAGCTCCAGCTTCTCTCAAGTTTTGTAAAGGGAGATTCGCTGCGAGCAGAGGCCAAAGCCTATCTCGCCGTCTGTGAGGTTACCGATTCGACGGAAGTCGAAGCCGCACGCGAACGAGTCATATCGCTGCTCGACGCCGCATATGTCGATCCGAACGAGGACGTCAACCGCGAACTTGGCTATGCGTGGGACAAGTTCCGTCGGGAGTTTGCGGACCATTTCGAGCCACGCCACCTGAGTGTAATGAACGCACCCGAGCGACAGGCCAGTTTTTCCAACATTATAAAGAGCGACCTGTGGGCCGAATTCGACATTTTGTCGAAGCTGCCTGGTATGGATCGTCGTTTCGGGGAAATTGCCGAAGAATACAGGGGGCAGTTGGCAGGCCTTCAGTGCGCCGCCGAAACCAAACTATTGCTTGAAAAACAACCCTATTGCCATTGCTCCTATTCACTGAATCTGAGCAGCGAGGCAGATATGCTTCCCGCCGCGCTTAACGACACGATCAAGGAAGGCCTCGCATCGTTCCGCCATGCGATCGTCAGGAATGGTGACGAAGTTCTGGTGGAAATTGACAAACTTTCGGAAAAAGCAAACGATGCGGAAGTTACTGCGGCCTGTCGTGATCTCGGAGCGGTCATTCGCTCGGGAGGGAACATGCCGAAATTTACGGATCTTCAGCTAAAGATACTCGTCGAGGTCCTGAGTGGAGGCGTCGAAACCCCGGCCAACAGTGGGTTTGAAAAGCCGAATGCCAGGGCGAATTCACCCCAAAGCAAAGCACCCGATCCAAGCCCCGCCGATCTCGTTACCGCAGAACTCACCGGTGACGAATTACTGCTGAACGTCTAGTCCTTACTTGTTGGGAGCGCGACTTTTTTCCTCCGTAGTGATGGGCTATATTCATCCGTGTGGAAAGTATTTCGATAATCGGTCCGGGGCGTATGGGCGGAGCTCTTGCGATCGCTTTGGGCCGGGCGGGTTTTCGGATCGAGAATTTGATCTTTAGGACGCACGATATACTTTCGGCGGTCGCCGAGCGGATCGAACCGAAACCGCATCTAACTGCCCTTGAAAGCATTTCATCAATTGGTTCGGACATAGTGCTGATCACGACGGCCGACCCGGACATTGCCGCCGCCGCCAGTCAGATCAGGTCGAAGATCGCTTCCACATCCGTTGTTCTTCACACCAGCGGAGCCTTGTCATCCGAAGTACTTTCACCCGTCAGGAAACTCAACGTATCGGCCGGATCGATGCATCCGCTTGTTTCGGTCAGCGATCCGGTGACCGGAGCGGACAGCTTTTCAGGCGCCTATTTTTGTCTCGAGGGCGACACTGCCGCGGTCGATGCCGCGAGAAAGATGGTTGCCGGGCTTAAGGGCCAGTCGTTTACGGTCGATACCCGATACAAACCTCTTTATCACGCCGCTGCGGTAATGGCCGCCGGTCATCTTGTCGCTCTTATCGATAGCTCGCTGGATGTTCTCGCCGCGTGTGGGATCGAGGAATCGACAGCCCGGGCGGCCATATTGCCGCTGATCGAAAGCTCGGTCGGAAACCTGCGTCGGCAGGGCCCCGCAAACGCCCTGACCGGGCCGTTTGCACGCGCCGACCTTCCTGCTATCGAGCGCCACATTCGGGCATTTGACGAAAAAGAAGGCCTTGAGATGGAGAGGGCGATCTACCTTGAACTTGGCTTAAAGGCGGTCGAACTTGCCGAGCGCGGCGGCGGCGATGTCGAGACGCTCAAAAATATCCGCCAAAGCATTCTTATGGCGAAACGATCTTCCAAGTGATAATATGAGACTGGCGGGTGAACATGGCCAGGAAGAAAGAAGAATTCAAGCAGGAAAAGGAAATATTCCTCGAACATATCCAGAAAGCGGGCCTTCGCCGAACCGCGCAAAGGGACCTTATCATGGAGATCTTCCTTCGGACCGAAGACCATCTTACGAGCGAAGACCTTTACTGGCTGGTTCAAAAGGACGATTCGACCGTGGGGCACACTACGGTTTACAGGACCTTGAAATTGCTCACCGACGCAGGTTTGGCGCGCGAGGTCCGGTTCGGCGATAACAAGACCTATTACGAACACCACTACAACCACGATCATCACGATCACATGATCTGCACCGAGTGCGGCAAGGTGATCGAGTTCTTTTCGCAGGATATTGAGGAGTTGCAGGATCAAATGGCAAGCAACTTCGGATTCAAGCCGACACATCACAGTCTCCGAATGTGGGGCGTCTGTTCTGACTGCCAGCAGGTGAAGGCCGATTCTCACACCGCTCCGTCCGGGGCCCAGCCGCGGGTCAGGGTGAAAACGGCGATGCATTGAGATTGGAACATTTTGTCGGGCGAGGCGTAGTAGTAATGAGCGGCCCAGCCCGCCATCATTAAGTCCGGAGAGAAAAAGTGAACATCATGGAAGAAAATAATAAGGAAAGATTTAAGTCGGCGGCGGGGGATGGTTTCAAGAACGATTTCAACGCACTTCCGCTCGACCAGAAGTTTTCCACACTGCTGCAGATGGAAGTGGCGACGTTGAATGAAGCGATGAAGTATGTCGCCGACACATCGATGAAAGTTTTTGAGAAAGTCGGCGATGCGATCAGCGATTTTGGTTCAAAAGTCGAGACGGAAGCAAAAAAGGCGACTGCCGCGAACGCTGAACCAGAGACCGCCGGAGCTGCGAATACGGGTGAATCAAAACCGAAAAGCCGG
>JBGTJP010000134.1:0-10577 GCA_041745075.1 Pyrinomonadaceae bacterium
CGACGGCAGCCGCGGATCTTCTGATCCTTGGCGGCACAATTGTTACGATGAACCCCGACCGGAGCGTGATCGAGAACGGTGCGATCGCCATCAAGGACGGCAAGATATTGAACATCGGAAAAGCCGCGGACATGAAGGGGCGGGCGGCGAAGCAGAAGATAAACGCCGCGGGCAAGGTGATCATTCCCGGCTTGATCAACACCCACACGCACATACCGATGGTGCTGTTTCGCGGCATTTCGGACGATCTTGATCTGAACGACTGGTTGACCAAATACATCTTCCCGGCGGAAGCGAAGAACGTTGACGAGGCGTTTGTTCGGGCTGGGACTCGGCTTGGATTGGCCGAGATGATCCGCGGCGGTACGACGACGTATTGCGACATGTACTACTTCGAAGACGCGATAGCGGATGAAACAAAGAAGGCCGGAGTCCGCGGCGTACTGGGCGAAACGGTCCTTGATTTTCCGGCGCCGGACAACAAGACCTGGGCGGCGGGGCTCGCTTACACCGAACGTTTTATCAATAAATGGAAAAATGATCCGCTGATCGTCCCGGCGGTTGCTCCGCATGCTCCATATACCGTTTCGCAGGAGCACCTTTTGCAGGCACGCGACCTTTCTAATAAAACGAAAGCTCCATTGGTCATTCACCTTGCCGAAGCGAATACGGAGACGGAGTTCATCCAGCAAAAACATCAAGGGCAGCGGCCGATCGAGTTTGTCGAAAAGATCGGGTTCTTTAACGACCGGACGATCGCGGCCCATGTCATTCAGGCGAACGATGCCGAGCTGGAACTGCTGAAAAAGCACGATGTTGGCGTCGCACATTGCCCGCAGTCGAATATGAAGTTGGCGGCGGGGACGGCACCGGTTCCGGCGATGCTTGCAAAGGGTTTGCGGGTCGGGCTTGGCACCGACGGGGCGGCGTCGAACAACGATCTCAATCTGTGGGAAGAGATCGATACGGCCGCGAAACTGCACAAACTGGTTTCGGGTGATCCTAAAACTCTGTCGGCGGCCGAGGCTTTTTCACTCGCGACGATCGGTGGTGCGCATGCTTTGCATATGGAAGACCTGATCGGGTCGATCGAAACCGGCAAGCGGGCCGACATTGTCATCATGGACATGGACAGCCTTAATCAGACGCCGGTTTACAATCTTTATTCGAATCTTGTTTACGCCACCAAAGCCAATGATGTGCGGACCGTCATCATAAACGGACGGGTCGTGATGCTGGACAGGCGGTTGCTCACACTCAACGAAAGTGCTATAAAGAAAGACGCAAACGCTTACCGTACAAAAATCATCAATAGTTTGTCTAAGTAATTCCATGGTGATAGAACCATGCAGAATATGATTTTTGGAACGAATAGGCGTTTCTATTATTTAGGCAGGTCGTGAACAGTGAGCCTTCATTCTGAGTAGTTCGCTTGACCTTTACGGAAGATTCAACTCGATGGAGGAGAAGAAAATGCCGGTAAATGTCAGAAGGTTTTGCACTTCGGTTTTATCGATTTTATTTGCTTTAGCTGCGTTTACAAACGCCCAGACCGTGCCGCAAAACCCGACGGCGACGCCTCAATCCACCGCCCCAGCCACCGCTGTCCGAACGCCAACCTCTGCCGAAATAATGCGTGAGCGCATATCGAAGGCAAAGGCTTTCATAGCCGTTCGCAACTATAACGCCGCCGTTTACGAACTTGAAAATATACGCCGCGAAACGAGCGATGCATCCGTCCAGGGTGTGACAACCGTGCTTTTGATGAACAGCTATCTTGAGCAGGGCGATTACAAACGTGCTCAGGACTTTCTCACGCAAGCCTACAACATTCAGAAAACAACAAAACCCGGTGCAGCTGATATTTACAACGCAATTGCCGGCCAGGTCATTAAGGGTGCCCGGATGCAGGCAGAGCGGTATAAGGCCCTTGGGCTGATGGTTGCCGACCGCAATTTGCCGCTTGAAGCCGTAAATGACATCGAGAATATGCGCGAAACGGTCGAACTTGTCATTACACAGGCCAAAGAGATAGGTAAGGACAAGGCAAAAGCCGACACCGCAATGGCCTTGCTTGAGGAAGCGACCACTTCCCGAAGCGCGCTGGCACGTGATGATTACGACGCAAAGCGGTGGAAGGACGAGGTTGCCGATTCGCGTGAGCAGATAGTCAATGCGCGAAGCGTGATAACCAATGCGGTTGATGGAACGACCAGCTCCAATTCGGTTATGCCTCAAACGGTGGCGGCCAATAAGCCCGCAACGCAGCCGCAGACGGGATCCGCGACGATGCAGGCGGCGCCCCTTGTGTCGAAGATAGTTGACAGTCGGCCCGTAAGTCCACCGCCTGCTGCGGGTAATAAGCCGCCGGAAACGCTCAATGCCGCAAACGATAAACCCATTGTGACCGAGCAGCCAAAGGCCTTGGAACCGCGAAAACCTGTTGTGGTCCAGAACCCGGAGCGCGAGCCTCAGGAGCCCCTCAAGGAAACTGTTGAGGATAAAGGACCGATGGATGTCGGAGGTTCGCTGATCGGTTATGCGACGAGCAGAGCCGCACCGGTCTATCCGCAGCAGGCAAAAAGCATGAGGGCGACCGGCGTAGTAAAGGTCGAGGTCACGATCGATGAATCCGGCGAGGTCGCCGAGGTTCAAAAGACAAGCGGCCCGTCCCTTCTGCAAGCCGCCGCCCGGGACGCCGTCCGCAAATGGCGTTTCAAGCCTTTCATCCGTGACGGCCAGCCTGTTCGGGCAATCGGGTTCGTGAACTTCAACTTCTCGCTTTAAGCCGTTAGATCAATAGACATTGTCGAAACACCCTGCTATCTCTGGCGGGGTGTTTCGTTAAATTATAACCACTACTTTTTTTCAGTGAATACGCCTTGTCGAAGAGGGCTCCCCGTCTGACAAAATCTAACGCCACGCGTATAATCTTCTATCTGGTGACGGGGGCATTTTTTTGGATCACGAAATAATAATAATTCTCGATTTTGGCTCGCAGTACACGCAATTGATCGCACGGCAAGTGCGCGAAGCAGGTGTCTATTGTGAGATACATCCGTTTCATTTATCGGCGGACGAGATCGCAGCAAAGCGGCCGAAGGGTGTGATCCTTTCTGGCGGGCCGTCGAGCGTGACGGACGAGGATGCGCCGCGGGTCGGCGAGGGCTTTTACGACAAGATCGGCGCGCCGATACTGGGCATTTGTTACGGGATGCAGCTCGTCGCGATCGACCTTGGCGGCCGGAGCGAGCCGGCGGCACGGCGTGAATATGGTCACGCGGAGTTAAAGGTGCTCAGCGGCAAGACGAAGTTGTTCAACGAACTTCCGTTTGAACTCGACGTTTGGATGAGCCATGGCGATCACGTTACCGAATTGCCGGCGGGATTTCACAAAACCGCAACCACAGGTGATGTTGTCACGGCGATGGAAAACGATGACAAAGGCATCTACTGCGTACAGTTTCACCCTGAAGTTTCGCACACGCCGCTTGGCAAAGAGGTGCTAAGAAATTTTCTGTTTGGCGTTTGCGGCTGCACCGGTGATTGGACACCGTCGCAATTTATCAAGGAAGAGATCGAGCGCATTCGCGATACCGTCGGTCCGACAGGAAATGTGGTCTGCGGCCTGTCGGGCGGCGTTGATTCGACCGTTGCGGCAGTCCTTGTACACGAAGCGATCGGCGACCGGCAGACGTGTGTTTTTGTCAACAACGGGCTATTGAGATACCGCGAGTTTGAAGACACGCTCGAGGTTTATAAAGACAATCTGCATCTGAATGTTGTAGGCGTCGATGCATCGCAGGACTTCTACGAGGTGCTGAAAGATGTTGTCGATCCTGAAAAGAAGCGGAAGGCGATAGGTTCAAAGTTTATCGACGTTTTTGACTCTGAGGCAAAGCGCATCGGCAATGTGAAATGGCTGGTGCAGGGTACGCTTTATCCGGACGTGATCGAATCGGTATCTTTACGCGGCTCATCGGTCACGATCAAATCGCACCACAATGTCGGCGGCCTGCCGGAGAAGATGAACCTAAAGCTCATCGAACCGCTGCGGGAATTATTCAAGGACGAAGTTCGCCTTATCGGCCGCGATCTTGGTATTCCCGAGATGATCCTGGAACGCCATCCGTTTCCGGGCCCGGGCCTCGGCGTTCGGATACTCGGTGACATCACGCCGGAAAAGGTCGAGGTGCTCCAAAGGGCCGACAAGATCTTTATCGAAGAACTGCACAATTTTGGCGTTTACCAGGACGTTTGGCAGGCGTTTGCTGTCCTTCTGCCGATCCAATCGGTCGGCGTGATGGGCGATTTCCGCACCTACGAAAAAACCGTCGCCTTGCGCGCCGTCACTTCGACCGACGGAATGACCGCCGATTGGGCCCGCCTCCCGCACGACCTTTTGGCAAAGGTCTCGTCGAGAATTACCTCCGAGGTCCGCGGCGTCAACCGCATTGTTTTTGATGTAACCTCGAAACCGCCGGGGACGATCGAATGGGAGTAGGAACTCGCGTTTGTGATTTCCGTTCTCCGCAGGTTTCAGGAACAAAATGTCGACAACCGGTATCTATATGGTTGTATGCTTTACTCATCACTTGTATTGGGCCTTGTTTTTCTGATTCCTTTGGTCACGGTCAACGCTCAAAAACTGTACGAAGAAAGAGACTATATCGTTGTTGGCTTCGGTTGCGGATGATGAACGTGCGACCGAGGTGTGTGAGAAATCAGTACGTGAAGCTCAAATAAAGGAGTTCGAAAAGCCGCTCCCTAAGATCGCGGGACATTGCTGGAGCGGCTGTCCGACGCGAGTGGTCAAGCCCTACTATCCGGAGCTGGCCCGGCGGAATCGAATAAAGGGTGTTCTGACGGTGGCTGCTATTGTGGACGAAACGGGCAAGGTCGTTTACGCAAAAGTACTCAAAGGCAATGCAATTTTCAGAAAGACAGCCCTCGCGGCGGCGTACGCTTCAACCTATCAGCCGAAGATCATTTGCGGGGCTCGTCCAATAAAGTTCTGGTGGCGAATTACCTTCGTCTTCAAACCAAATATGTAAGAGTTCGGTCCTTTATTTCGCCCGGCTAACCGCAAATTGTTTCCCATCCGCCCGGACGAATGTTCCCGTGTTGTAGTTCTCGTCATCAAATCTAAACTCGTTCCGACCGCCTGCTTTATCCTCTTCAGATCCAAACACCTTAGCGTCTTTGTAAAAGAACATCTCGGTTCCGGTGCCTTTTGCCCACTTGATTTCGAAGGCCGTTTTTACGGGCTTTACGATGCAGGTGGTTTCGCCGACCTTGTACTTGCCTTGGAATTCACCGCTGACCGATGAGGCAGGCTTGTCGGGGTAAGTATCTTTCAGCCATTTCATCAGGCTGTCGCCATCTCCGTAGCCGATGTCGTCGATCTTCCACGCCGAGCCGGTTTGTTTCAGCGTGAACGTGACGGTCTGTTTTTTTCCGTAATTGGTGAATGTGACCGGGACGGTTGCCGTGTCGTTTTTGACGACGACGGCACCGACGGCAAAATTCTTAATATCGGTGTCCTGGGCGTAATAAAGCGGGTCGGCGTCGATGGCCCCGACCTCGCCGCTTGAGTTGTTTGCGTCTTTCCAGATCAGGTCGCCAAGACGTTTTGTAAAAAACTTATCCACCAGGCCGCGTTCCTTTGTCTGAAAGAACGGGCTCTTCTGGGCGTCATGCTGTTTGTACAGATCGGCAACGACCGCCGCCGCCGCAACAGCCGCCGATTCGCCGCCGCCGGACGACGGAGTTCCGGCCGGTTCGATGTTTACGTTAGCGGCAACATCCGCATTAGAATTTACTGCGGTGTTCGGTTGCCCCGTTTTGAGCGTGCATCCGCCCGAAAGAAGCGTAATAATGATCGGAAGAAGTAAAGATGCCTTGATAGTCATGATCTTAGTTTTGCGCAGGCATAATGAAACATTTTAGACCTGTTCAAGGTAATATCTCGAAGAAAAATATTCAACCAAATGAAAGTAAAATACATCTTTGCACGTTCCGCGCTTTTCGTTCTGTTTGTCTTGGTCGGACAGAGTGCCTTTGGTCAAAAGGCACTGGACATTGCTTATACGGTCGCACTGAACGACGTTGCCAGCCAGCAGTTCCACATTACGACGGACATCAATAATATCAATCAGCCGCGACTTGACCTGGCACTGCCCACGTGGACGCCAGGCTGGTACGTGGTTGAAAATTACGGAAAGAATGTCCTCAGGCTGAAGATAACCGATGCCAGCGGGAAGTGGATCCAGCCGCGAATGACGCGTAAGCAAACGTGGAGCGTCGATACAAAAGGCCTTAACCAGATCCGCGTCGAGTACGATTACAGCGCGACGGTGCTCGGCCTGAATCAAGCTAAGATCGCGACAGACTTCGCATTTTTTACCGGCATCGAATTATTTCTCGAACCGGTCGGGCACAGCAAAACGCCTAGTACGCTTAAGTTCGACCTGCCTGCGGGATGGAAGCTGATGTCTGCGTTAAAGAATACCTCAGACCCAATGACTTTCAGCGCCGCCGATTACGACACGCTTGTAGACGCCCCGGCTCTGATGGGCAAATTTGACGTGACTAAATTTGAGGTCGAGGGCAAACCGCATTACTTTGCGGCGGCCCCTGCCGGAGTTTTCAATGCGGAAAAATCGAAGAAATTCACCGAGATCTGGGGCGAAACGATAAAGGCCCAAAGCGCTATCTTTGGCGGCCTTCCGTACGAAAAATACGTCGCGTTCTATTTCTTTATGCCGGCACAGTCAAACGCCAGCGGGGCGCTTGAGCACCTTAACTCATATGTTGCCTTTGCTCCCGCCGGGGAACGGTCCACGCCCGAAGGGATCATCGGCACAGGGTCGCACGAATTTTTCCATCTGTGGAATGTCAAACGTATCCGCCCGGCCGAGATGTGGCCATATGACTATTCGCGTGATAACGAAACTCCGTCGCTCTGGGTATCCGAGGGTTTTACAAACTATTACGGCGTTGTTGCTACTTACCGGGCGGGAGTCACGTCGAAGGAGAATTTCCTCTCGCGCGTTGCGGACGCCGCCGCCGGGGTCGAGAATACCGAGGCCCGCAAGTTCATCCCGCCGGCCAGTTCGTCGATGATCACGTGGGTGGGCTACGACACGCCGCAGGCCTTCAGCATTTCGTACTACACTCAGGGACAGAACCTGGCCGCCTTGCTTGACTTGTCGATCCGAAACGATACGAACGGTTCGGCCACTCTTGACGATGTAATGCGGGCCCTCTACCGTGATCATTATCAGAAAGGCAAGGGCTTCACCACTACGGATCTGATCGGCATCATCAACCGGCTGACGAAAAAGGATTACAACGGATTTTTCAATAGCTATGTCTTTGGCGTCGATGTTCCGGACTACGACAAAATATTTGGTTATGCGGGTTACAAGCTCGAACGTAAACAAGAGTCGACCCCGGATTTCGGATTTTCAGTGCGGCCTCGAAATGGCGGGTTTACGCTGACCGGCGTCGAACCGAACGGTGCCGCAGCAGCATCGAATTTACGCGAGGGCGACGTGATAATAAAGATCAATGGCGGCTCGCCTTTTGAAGCCCCGTTCAACACCTTTGCCGACAAGGAAATAAAACTGACGATCAATCGCGGCGGCGAGGAAATAGAGGTGCCGATGAAAGTGGGTTCGCGTGCATACAATGCCTTTTCACTAACTGAAATGCCGAATTCATCAGCTCAGCAGATGAAAATTCGCGAGGGTTGGTTGAAACGCTAGGCTTCTGACGCTTTGCGAAGCTCGGAAAACAGCCGGACGAAGTCAGGGAGTTGGTAGTGGGCGTTCAGCCCGCTGGGATTTGGCAACAGCCAGATCGTGGTGGCTCCGATAGTTTCGTCCTGAAGGCCAAGCGGTGCCCGCCTGTTGAATGCGGTTTTATAAGCGGTCATTGCGAGCACTGCAAGTATCTTCGGCTGATATTTCTCGACGCGAAGAACTAGTCTTTTCCCACCTTCGACGATCTCGTCCTTCGATAGTTCCGAGGCCGATGCTGTCGCCCGTCGGCAGAAACCTGTTATCCCATATCCGAGTTCGAGCAACTCTTCTTCTTCCGAAGGATCAAGCTGCCGGTTCGTAAAACCTGCTTGATGTAACGCCTTCCAAAAGCGATTGCCCGGCCGCGCAAAATGAAATCCCGTCGCGGCTGAGTACAGACCCGCATTGATCCCACAAAAAAGGATCTTCAAACCAGGTGCGATCAGGTCTGCGTTCATGAGAGCGCGTGCTTCGATGAGGTCGCGTTTGGAAGGCAGGATGCGGTTCATGAGCTAAATTTTACAGTACTCGTCTGCCCTACTTCACTGTCGGCGAAGCTGTCGGACGAATACCGGTAAACTGCGCCGAAGCTACTTTCCATGAGCCGCTTTCCATACGACAAACGAAAGTTGCCCGAATACTTCGGGGTGGAAGCGGAGTTCCACCTCTGCTCATCGTGTAATCTATTCGAACGATCACCACGCCGAAGTTGTCATACGCCCGTGTCGAGAATTCGTTGAGCTGGGGTTTGACCTCGATTCCCTCAGGTTTTGTTTCCGGGTTGTAAAAATCGAGCATTTTCGCACGCGGATCAACCTCGCCCAGCGGTGAGATCTCGATGTAGTCCGATGTAACTATCGAATCTAGTTTCGCCCGGTCGAACGCCGTTTGGGCATCGATCTGTTGCCGGACGAGGGTTTCCAGAGCCGCCGTCTTTTTGCTCTGACCCGCAGCGACCCCAGCCGTCGCAAGGATGAATAGTAATGAAATGATCGTGGTTATTCTCGTATGTTTCATAGTTGATGATCTTCCGAAAAACAAGATACGCCCGCGTGGGGCGGCTTGTTTCAAATGACTGCGTGCTAGAATCGGCGTGTGGCTTCAAATAGTGGTCAGGTAAAAGTCGAGTTTCGGCGTGTTTCCTATACGATCGGCTCTACGAATATTCTTCGTGATATTGATCTTCAAATATCCCGCGGCGAAGTGCTCGTATTGCTTGGCGAATCGGGCTGCGGCAAGACCACGACCCTGAAGCTGATCAATCGCCTCATCGACCCGACCAGCGGTGAGGTGATCGTAGAAGGAAAAAGCACCGTCCTCTGGAATCCAGTTGAATTGCGGCGTCGCATCGGTTACGTCCTTCAGGAAGGTGGACTTTTTCCTCATTTTACGATAGCCCAAAATGTTGGACTTACGCTGAACCTTCTGGATCGCCGGGGCGAGGATGAGATCAAAACGAGAGTCATCGAAACGCTCGGCCTTGTAGGCTTGGAACATAGTAAGTTCGCCGACCGGTTTCCGCACGAACTTTCCGGCGGACAGCGGCAGCGTGTCGGTGTGGCCCGTGCCTTGGCGGCCGACCCGGACATTCTTCTCCTCGACGAGCCGTTCGGTGCCCTTGACGCGATCACGCGTACGAACCTGCAAAAAGAGTTCGCGAAGATCGTCCGCGAGCTTGGTAAAACAGCCGTTTTTGTCACACACGATCTGCATGAGGCGATCTTACTGGGATCGCGGATCGCGCTTATGGATAGGGGAAAGATAGTTCTAGTTGAGGAACCTGACAAATTTGTCAGATCTGAATTGCCGCTTGCACGGGCGTATTTAGATACGATTTCGATTCCGACCTGATCCGGCGTATTCTCCGAAACATTATTACGACGCAAACCTATGACGAAAAGCAGCCAAACCAGACGAGAGTTTTTGAAAACCGGCGCCGCCGGATTGGCAATTATCGCATTCTTTCGGAATTCGAAGGGTGAACTGATCAGGTATTCGGATGGCGAGCCGTTCACCGAACTTGTCGAAGTGACGATCACCGAGCTTCAGGCGAAGATGAAGTCCGGGCAGTTGACCTCGCGGCGGCTCGGTGAGATGTATCTGGAAAGGATAAAACAGGTCGATGTGAAAACGCGGTCGGTCCTGGAAACGAATCCCGACGCTCTCGCGATCGCGGACCGGTTGGACAAGGAGCGAAAAAATGGGAAGTTGCGTTCGCCCCTTCACGGCATCCCGATCCTGATCAAAGACAATATCGATACGGCCGACAAGATGATGACGACGGCAGGGTCGCTTGCCCTTGTCGGTGCTCCAACGCCGAAACAGGACGCGTTTGTTGTTCAGCAGCTGCGAAAAGCGGGTGCGGTCATCATCGGCAAAACCAACCTCAGCGAATGGGCGAATTTTCGCGGCAACCGGTCGATCAGCGGCTGGTCGGGCCGCGGCGGGCAAACGAACAATCCTTATTATCTCGACCAGAATCCGTGCGGTTCAAGTTCGGGTTCGGGTGTCTCTGTTTCGGCAAACCTTACTCCCGCGGCCGTCGGAACGGAGACAAACGGTTCGATAATCTGCCCGGCGAATACAAACGGCATCGTCGGCATTAAGCCGACACTCGGCCTTATCTCACGCAGCGGCATCATCCCGATCGCCCACACACAGGATACCGCCGGGCCGATGGCAAGAACGGTTTCGGACGCCGCAATTTTGCTCGGGGCAATGGTCGGCCGCGACAAGAGCGACCCTGTAACGGCTGAGGGTGAGAAGAAAGCA
>JBGTJP010000135.1:0-10652 GCA_041745075.1 Pyrinomonadaceae bacterium
ATGTCAAACTCTTTCGGTAAAAGCGGATTCTCGGCATTGCCGCCGGTAGAAACCCGTGAGCCGCCCGGCTGGCGGTCCGCATCGGGCGATGGACGCCTCGGCGTAACGACTTTCGCGGCACCGCGACCAGTGGGCTCCTTCTCAACGGGGGCTGGCGGAAATCCGCTCGCAACATCCGTGCTTGAGCTATCTGAGACGGGATTATCCGGCATAGCAAAAGGCGTCGAAACCGCCAGCGGTGCCGCATTTGACACCGGAGGTGCGGGAGCAACGACCATTTCATTGCTCGGAGCCTCATCCAACCAGCCGCTAAAGATCAGCCCCGCACTTACAAACAGCACCAGAGCAAGCGGCAATGCGTACTTAAGTATCGGAAAGAGGCTTGCTGTCCGCGCGACCGCCGGCCTTCCGTTGGCGATACGGGCTTTTAGATGAAAATCAAAATTCTTCGGTGCCTCGACCCTTTTCAAGCCAGAGAGCATTTCGGAGATCTTCTGCTCGTCCGAGCCATGGTGCTGGGCCCCGCCGCCAATATTTTTCTCGTTTTCGTGCGTCATTGTTACTTACAAACTACAAATAGTTCTTCAATTTCTCTTTCAGCAAGCCGCGTGCTCGGCTTATCCGGGACTTTGTAGTTCCCAACCCAAGTTCCAGTACCGTAGCGATCTCGTCGTAGGTCAGCCCCTCGATATCGCGCAAAATTATCGGCACCCGGTATTTTTCCGGCAGTGTGACAATTGCTCTTGCGATAACCTTGCTTCGCTCGTCCTCGACCAGGTCTTCGTCCGGCCGGTTGCGGTTGTCGGGCGGCTGATATTCCGTCTGCTCATCGTCCTCCGACTGGAACAGACCGGTCAGCGAAAGTATTGTCCGCCGCTTCCTTTTGCGAAGCTCGCTGATAGCCAAATTAGTGGCTATCCGGTAAATATAAGTCGAAAAAGCATACTCGGTGTGGTACCTGTCGATGGCAAAATAAACCCTAACAAAGGTTTCCTGGGCCAGGTCCACCGCTTCTTCGTAATCATTCAAAAATCTGTACAGGTAGTTCGTTATCGGATTCCGGTAACGTCCCACGATCGAAGCAAATGCTGCTTCGTCACCGTTCTTGGTGGCTTCGATAAGAGCGTGGTCGGATTCGATCTTCTCAGACACGGGTGCTTTTCTTGCCTCCCCTGTCCGTACTCCGATTTTGTCCAATGCCATACACTCATACATTTTTACAGCAATTTTTTAGTCCTAACAAAGCCGCCTTATGAATTGATTCACGCCGGAGGGTTCCAAAGGTTGCGAAAAGTTCAAAAACACGTCAGATCAGCGGGGGTTGTTTTTTTGCGGGACGCACGATATACAGAAGCCCGATAATGACCGGGGGAGTCAGAAGCACAAAAAGAGCATGTTCAAGGAAGGCGGCGCCCTGTCGATAGGCGCCGTTAACTAGCGGAACTACGAGGGTTATTGAGTAGTAGGCCAAAAGCGGTACGAGCGAACGGCGCAGGAGCGAGCCGCGTTTTGCAAACGGTGACTTATCCGACCGGATCTTTTCGTTGACAAAGAAAAGCAGCAGCAGAAAGCCGAAATACACAAAAATTCCTTCAAGCCGGTGCATCTGGTCGGGATTGACCCACACCACGTCAGGTTCCATCCGGTGCATCTGCAGGGCAGCCGAGATGCGTACCGTGTTGGCTAATATAGTGGTCAAATAAGCGATCATCAGCCCCGTCGCGATCCACCCCCAACGAAACTGAGTCGTCTTGCGGAATATATCCGCGATCGCAAGCATCAAAAACGCCGTGATGAAAAAGTTGATTCCCGCACACGGAGCGGCGATCAAAAAGGTATGGTCGCTGCTCATATAACCGGCGTACGGTTCGAACGAAAAACCGGTGCCGGTTAAAAGTTCGACGAGGTAAGCCGTCGGTGCAAGTATCCACCGCATTCCGTTCACGGTCGCGGTCGAGTAGTGCAGTTTGAGCGCCGCCGCGAGCAGGAGTACGACGCTCAACTGCACCATCCGAACCCACCTGGTCTGCGGTTTCGGAGAGTTTTTCATTTCACCCATACCTCTGAGATCAATGCTCGAAGAACATCCCGTCGGCGGACCGCCGCGATAAGGACCGCAACCATCGCCATTGCAATGATCAGCAGCATCAATTCGGGCTCGGAACCGATTGCCATATCGGTGACGCCAAGCGGCAGAGGCAGCGGCTGATTTACGTCCGTCGCCGAACCGTCCGGATTTGTGACCATTTCCCGCACGGCGATAAACGAAGTGTACGGGGTCAACAGATTGTATTTCAGGCCCAGCGAGGTGATGTCGCGAACATTTTCATCCGATGCGTTTGTGGAACCGTAGTCGGAGAGTTCGGCGATCCGCGAACGCGCCCACAAGTATCGCAGAGCACTGTTCGCGGGGTCGGGTTGGACACCGGCCACATCCAGGCTTGCGGCATATTCGCCCCGCCCGTTCCTTCCGCTCAGGTCAAAAGTACCCGCAACCGGCCCACGCCATTTTCCGAACACAACTATCGGCCGGTCAGCAAGCAGATCAGGCAGCCGAGCCGGATGAACGTCATAGATCTCAAACCCATTCGCGCGTACCTGAATGTCGGTCATCACCGGCGTTTGAATGTACTCACGAAATCTGGCGGCGGTTTCGGCGGCTTCGATCCCATCGGTGACGATAAAAGGCTCGCCCATGCCGGCCTTCGCGATGCCTTCGATAAGGTAGCGGTTTACCGACGTGCCGATGCCGAACGCGAATACGTTCGATTGATCCAGGTGCCCGCGAATATAGCTGAACACCTCCGATTCACCTGAAATATAGCCGTCAGTGACAACGACGATGCTCCGCGAAACGTTTTCCGCTCGAGGCAGGGCGACCGCCCTTTGTACGGCCGGAAGCAGCTCGGTCCCGCCCATTCCCCGCTGCTCGTCCAAAAGCTGAATGGCACGCGAGATATTTTCCTGATTGGCCTGCAGCGGCTGTTCGGAAAGCAGCGTCGAATCGCCCGAGAAAAGAAGGACGTTGAAATAATCTGTCGGACGCAAATCGCCGATTAGGTCTTCCAAAAGCTTTTTGGAGGTGTCCAGCGGAAATCCGCTCATCGAACCGGATACATCGACGACGAAAATATACTCGCGGGGCGGAATGTCTTCAACCGCGACGCGTTGCGGCGGCTGCGCCATATATAAAAAGAAATTTTCGTTCTCTCCCTGAAACAGAAGCAGGCCGGACGCGATCTGCTTCCCTTTGAGCCGATAGCGGAGTATAAAATCACGATTTCCCTGAAACGCGTCGGCTTCGTCAAGTGTCAGCCGGGCACTTGTCACTCCCTCCCACTGCGGTGCGATCTTGTGCGAGATGCACGTCAGTTCCTCGACCGGGACACCTCCGTTTATGCGTGTTGAAATGTGGAGAGTGCTTGACGGGTTATGGCCTTCACGAAAATACGGTCCGTTGACCGTGCGTCCTTCCTTTGCTTTTGCCGGGTCCTCGGCCGAAGGGTAACGGGGCCCGACGACGGTCGGATAAACGACCTCATACGTTCCGGCCGTTGGAACAAGCAATTCGGTGTAGCGAAGCTCGATCTCGATCTGCTCCTGCGGCATCACGTTCGCCAGCTTCATCGAGAAAACATTCGGCCGGTTCTCTTCAAGCAGTGATGCGCTTTTACCTTCTTTTTTTGCGGTCTCGAATTCCTGCTTTGCCGCTTCGCGCTCTTTGATCTTTGCGACGATGACCTGATTTCCGATCTTCATCCGCATAGAGTAAACAGCCGCCCGCGTGGATGCGGGAAAAAGATATGTAGCGTTGATCGGCCGCGTTCCTTCGTTGCGGTAGGTCTGCGTCACCTTCACATCGGCTATGACGCCGGATACGGCGATGTCGACCGTTGTGTCCTTTAGAGGCAGCCGGTCGATCTCCGGATCGCCTTTTACAAAAAAGTACGGCGAAAGAGTTTTGTCCTCCTCCGCTGCGGTCCGTTCCTGGCCCGCCGCTGAAAATGAAAATATTCCGATCGCAAAAACTAAGAACCAGAAGTTTCCCGAAATGATGTTCCTTGCTCGCATTGACATGTAATGATCTCCCTATTACCGATTTTCAAAGTCAATGCAATGCTATTAGCTTCCAGCAGCCATAGATACGGCCAACACCACAGCCGCGCGGCGTGGTAGCCACAGTCGCAAAACCGGATTCTACCCGCTGGCGTCAGAACTTTGTAACGGAGATCTAGCGCTGGAAAATTGCGTCCGGCCTCCCGTTCATCATTTCCTTTTTGATTTAACTTCTTCTGTGGTTTGCTTTTTTCGGCCACCGAAAAAAACGCCCTTGCAATTAAGGGCGTTGTCTATAGGAAGTATGTGTGGTTTGGAACTGGCTTATTTATCAACATTCCTAACGGTGAGCACCAGGAAGAGCGTGCCGTCCGTTTTGGGTTGCGTCAGGGTACCGACAAGGGTCGGAGTATTCGCGTGAACGCTGATCCGGTCGAGGGTGAGCCCGATGGGTTCGTAGTTGATAACCCCTTGGCCCTTTCCGGCATCATCGCGGAAGTTACTGATCTTGATGGGAATACGGGCTCCAAACCGGAAAGTCTGGAATTGGTAAACCGTCTCGCCTGACGCATTCTTTAGATTCTGAAGGCCGGTAAGCCGCCAATCAAGAAAGCTGGCCGGCCCAGCATCCATTTCCTTAACATATGCGTTCGAAATGCCCTTATATTCAAGATTGCCCATCGCGGTCGTCCGGCCGAGATACATATTGACCAGCTTTAGATTGCCGGTCCCGAAAACGCTGCGTACCTGACGCGCGACAGCCGTCAGAGCGGGAGGAAGCGACTCGGCCGAACCTGCCTGATCGGACCTGGCAAGGACATGAAGTGTCGCCTCATAGCTCGGCTCGGCTTGCTTTGGCTGATCGCCCTGCGAGTAGGCCGAAACAGCCGCAATAACAAATACGAGTGATAAAGTAAGCAGCGAAAATGTTCGTCTTTCTGAATTCATTTTAGTGGTTCTCCTCTTCGTTTGGGGAAAGATCGATTGCATTGCTAACCACTAAAAAGGCGGGACAAAGTTGCAAAAATTGCAGCGGAATGGTGAAGGATCAGCGGGTCCGAGAGGAACTGCTCGAGCTCTTGGCGTCAGAAGTTATCCGATCTGCGTTGATATATTAGGAACCGAAAGGAGGGCAGCGAAGAAGCCGCTCTAATTGGAAGCGTACATATCCCCTTCGATCTTTTGTCCGTAGGTAACGGTGCCGACATCCGTCTCTTCGACGACCTTGCCATTCGCAAAAAGAACTGTGCGAAACGGGACGAGCGTTCCCTGGGCAACGTTGTAGTCGTAATATTTCCGCCGATATTTGACGCCCTGGTCCTCGTATTCGAGCATCATTATCCGGAAGCTCTTTGCGCTGATGTAGAAGCGCGTTTTGCGGTTCTGTTTGTCGATAACGTCGATTATGTGCAGATCGACACCGGCTATCTTGTCCTTGCCGACCAATTCAAGTTTGGATTCGTTTTCCTTGTATCGCAACAGCGTGTCGAGGCCGAAAAATATCTGGTTCTCAAACCTCCGGGCGGCATCCTCACGCGGCGTGAACACGCGGTCGTCAAAAATGCCGAACGTTTTTTCGTCACTGTAAACCAGCGAATAACGGGCCGAGGGAAATTCCTGGTCAAATCTGATCTTTTCCTTGGCAAGCGTATCGCCGCGCGTTATCCATCGCTGATAGGTTCCCTGCTCCATCTTCCCCTCGGCGTTTATGACGTTGATCCGCCCCCGCTCAAGCGCCGTCTTTCTGATCTGGTTCAAAACAGCCCGTCCGCCGCCAGCGCCGTAAACAAAGATCGAGGTTTCAGCTATCTGTTCCGCGGTCGGGTTTTTGGCGGCATCCTTTCCGTTTACGGCCGGCGTCGGGGCCGGCGTTGGTGTCGGTGAAGGTGTTGCCGCTTCCTGCCCCACCGTAAAAACAGCGGCGCTCAGAATGACGAGAAACACGGCAGTAGAATTCCTTAGGGAAAAAAGCACTAATTACAGACTCCTGGAAAAATTTGATCGATTCAGGACAAAGCGCGATTGTAGCACATCGCATTGCGTCGGCAACAATCGGCTCCAAACACCAGAATTGATGTTTCCCAGCCGGAAAAAGATGCACAAAACGTTCGCTCGTGCGACCCGATTCCGTTTAACATCTATCTAGAAATGCACGTCGCTCTATTCGAACCGGAGATTCCGCCAAACACGGGAAACATAGCCCGCCTCTGCGCGGCCACAGACACGCCGCTTCATGTGGTAGGCGTGACCGGTTTTCGCATGGACGACCGCATGCTGCGGAGGGCAGGGCTCGACTATTGGGACGAGGTCGAGCTCCACCGGCACATTGATCTCGACGGCCTGTACGCGGCCCTGCCGGATTCGCGTTTTCTGTACCTAACAACTAAAGCCAGCCGACCCTATTTTGACTGGCAATTCGAACGCGGCGACTGCCTCGTTTTCGGCCCGGAAACACGAGGATTGCCTGGCGGGCTCCTGTCTCAAAACGAATCGCGATGTCTCACAATCCCGATGCCGAACCGCTCGGTTCGCAGCCTGAATCTCGCCACGAGCGTTGGCATAGTTCTTTACGAAGCCCTGCGCCAGCAAGGGTTTTACGACGCATACTGATCTCGATGTCTAATTCTTTAGACATCTTTTCAAGCAAAAATATCGTCTTAGTATCGTCATGCTAGGCGTGTGAAAATCGCAAAGCGTGTGAGGAATTTTATGAAAGGAGAAGCTTGGGTAATGAAATTATATAAAAGTTTTATGGCATTAGCCGTCGCAATTATTGCGTTTTCATTCACTGCGGTAAGCGCTCAAAGTTTTTCCGATATAAAATCGGGAAGGACGATCGAGCAAAACATTCAGCGGCAGATACTTAGAATGCCGCGTTACGAGGTATTCGACTTTATCGCGTTCAAGGTTGACGGTTCGACCGTAACCCTTTACGGAAAGGTCCGCAACGGCATTAACAAAAGCGATGCCAAGAATCGCGTGAAAGACATTCCGGGCGTAACGAACGTCATTAACAACATCGAGATCTTGCCGCCGGGCAGTTTTGACGACAGTATCCGGCGAAATCTGTATCGGACCCTTGCCAGATCTGGCGGTTTGTCGCGATACCTTTGGACGGTCAATCCGTCGGTAAGGCTCGTCGTCGATCGCGGGCACGTGACCCTCGAGGGGTTCGTCGCGAATAAGGGTGACTACAACTCGATGAATATACTCGCCAATGGCGTTCCGGGCGTGTTCAGCGTCACAAACAACCTGGTCATCGACAACGGCCGGGCCGGATAAAACGGTTACAGGACAGCGTTTTGAGAAAAAGGTGTGTCCTTCGGGCAGCCTTTTTCTTTTTGACCGATATTATAAGTATCAAATTGCCATTCGTCCCCGAATGAGCGATTATAATCGTTTGCCTTCGGCAAGGGATTTATTTAAATGATCAGTCAAGACAAGATCCGCAACATTGCTATCATCGCTCACGTTGACCACGGCAAGACGACTTTGGTCGATGCAATGCTCCAACAATCCGGCACTTACCGCGACAACGAGGCGGTGGTCGAACGGGTTATGGACTCGATGGACCTCGAACGCGAACGGGGCATCACCATCATGGCCAAAAACACCTCGGTGAGGTACGGCGACTATAAAATAAATATCGTCGATACACCGGGCCACGCCGATTTTGGCGGCGAGGTCGAGCGTGTTTTGAACATGGTTGACGGCATCGTGCTGCTTGTCGATGCTGCCGAAGGATGCCTGCCGCAAACCCGTTTTGTGCTGCGAAAAGCGCTCGAACTCAAACTTCCCTGCATCGCCCTTGTCAACAAAATGGACCGCCAGGACGCCCGGCCGGAAGAGGTGGTAAACGAGATCTACGACCTTTTCATCGATCTTGGGGCGAACGATCAGCAGATCGAATTCCCGATCCTTTACGCGATCGCACGGGACGGCATCGCCATGGCCGAACCGGCCGACGGATCGAGAACGCTCAAGCCGCTTTTCGATCAGGTGATCGAGACAATTCCGGCACCGCATGCTATTCGAACCGATTCGCTCCAGTTGCTGGTCGCCAATATCGACTACAACCCGTTCGTCGGGCGCCTGGCGATCGGCAGGATCTTTTCGGGTGAGATCGCCAAGAACCAGGAAGTCATAGTGGCCAAGGTGGACGGCTCGACCCAGAAAACCCGTGTAAAAGAGCTGTTTGTTTTCGAAGGCCTTGAACGTACCACCGTGGATGAGGCGGGCGTTGGCGAGATCGTCGCGCTTGCCGGATTCGACGACATCAATATCGGCGAAACCATCACGACGGTTGACAATCCAAAACCGCTTCCGGTGATAGCCGTGGATGAACCGACCATCTCGATGATCTTTGGCGTAAACACTTCGCCCTTTTCCGGCATTGACGGAAAGTTTGTGACGTCGCGGCAGATAAAAGACCGGCTTGACCGCGAGCTGCTTGGCAATGTCGCACTCCGCGTTACGCAAACCGAGGCCGCCGAGCAATTTAAGGTCTCAGGCCGCGGCGAATTGCAACTCGCCATCCTGATCGAAATGATGCGCCGTGAGGGTTATGAGGTTCAGGTCTCAAAACCCGAGGTCATTACCAAAAAAGACGAAAAGACCGGCGAGCTTCAGGAACCGATCGAACAAGTTGTAATTGATGTACCAGAAGAGTTTATCGGCGTGGTAACCGAGGCCCTTGGCCGCCGCAAAGGGCAGATGACCAAGATGATCAATAACGGTTCGGGCCGCGTCAGGCTTGAATACGAGATCCCGTCCCGCGGCCTTATAGGCTTCCGCGGCGAGTTCCTCACCGAAACAAAAGGTACCGGCCTGCTTAACACGCTCTTCCTGAGATTCGATAAATGGCAGGGCGATATGAAATCGCGTCAGACCGGTTCGCTGGTCGCCGACCGCATGGGTGAAACCAACACCTATGCTCTCTACAATCTTCAGGAACGCGGCACCTTGTTTGTTAAACCACAGATCAAGGTTTACGAAGGAATGATAGTCGGCGAAAACGCACGCGCCGTTGACCTTGACGTAAACGCCATCAAGGAGAAAAAGCTCTCCAACATGCGAACCACCAGCGCCGACGAAGCCATGCGCCTCGTTCCCGTCCGCGAAATGTCCCTCGAACGGGCCCTCGAATTCATTGCGGATGACGAATTGATAGAGGTGACACCCAAAGCCATCAGGCTGCGAAAACGCGTCCTCAAGGCTAACGAACGGCCGAAAAAATAGATCAATGACAGGCGGGTAAGCTCGCTTTTCTTCGCGTCCCTTGCGGTTTTTTCGCGTTAATTTTAGCGAGGGGTGGCACGATATCGGTTTCCGCTATCATCTATAACCTTTCATCTATTCCGAATAAATTTTGTCACGGTTAATCTTTCACGGCAGAGTTGTAATAATCGTAGGCTGCGTAACTTCGGTCTCATTCGTTACAATCTACCTGGGAGAAAGCACATTATGTTCCGAACAACCGCGATAATTATCCTGACGGCGGCGTTTGGCTTGTCGGCGATGGCACAAACGCCGGCACCGTCGCCCGACGCCCTGACCCTTGAGAAACAGAGGGCCGACCGGCTTCAGGCCCGGCTTAATGATTTTCCGAATTTTGCCCGCTACGCCGAGGCTCACAGCAAGCTTACACCGCCCGCAAAAAGCGAAGACCGGGTCGTTTTTTTGGGCGATTCGATAACCGACAGTTGGAACCTTGGCGAGTATTTTCCCGGCAGGCCATACGTCAATCGAGGCATCAGCGGACAGACGACGCCGCAGATGCTCATTCGTTTTCGGCCCGATGTGATCAACCTCAAACCAAAGGTAGTGGTCATTCTTGCGGGAACAAACGATATTTCAGGCAACACCGGCCCGACGACGCTTGAGGCGATCGAGGGCAATCTCGCGTCGATGGTGTGGCCCGTGCGAATGGCATCAATGTGATTCTCGCATCGGTAATGCCGGTCAGCGATTACAACAAGAACGCGGAAGGCAACCAGATAATTCAAACCATCCGCCGCCCAGCCGCAAAGATCGCCGCCTTGAATACCTGGATCAAGAAATTCTGCTCAGACTGTAAACTTGTTTACCTCGACTATTTTTCCGCAATGGTTGACGAAAAGGGCAAGGCTGACATCGCGAACGACGGCCTGCACCCGAATCCCAAAGGCTACGAACTCATTAAACCGCTTGCGGAACAGGCCATTGCCGAAGCATTGAAGAGGCAAATATAGAAAGGCAGCCCAGAATGTTACGGATTGCTTAACCTTGTATGGATCAATCTTGACACGCAAATTGGACTGATATAAGTTTAAGGTTCCAATTTTTCCGTAACAATCTGCGTGATAATTGACACCGTAAGAATGGAGGTCTGTCGATGAAACTGCTTTGCCCCGTTTTTCCTTTTCTATTTGTATTAATGGCCTTCATAGTGTTCCCGGCCCTGGCCGGTTATCACGCGTTTGAGCCCGACTCGATAACACCACGGAACCCGTACTACGACTTTTTTGCCGATTCCGGAACGGGAATTACCGATCGTACGGTCCCTACTCCGACCGACGGTGGAATAAAGGAAGATGTTCCAGCCAAGTACCGCGAAC
>JBGTJP010000136.1:0-9491 GCA_041745075.1 Pyrinomonadaceae bacterium
AAAGATCTCAAACAACCGGACGGCGGTCGCCGGTGTGGACTCGGCCGCCTTCATAACAACGGTGTTTCCGGCGGCAAGGGCAGGCCCAAGCTTCCACGCCGGGATCGCGACAGGGAAATTCCATGGCGTGATGCAGGCGACTACGCCGTGCGGCTCCTTGATCGTATAAGCAAAGTTTGCGGGAAGTTCCGATGGAATGGTCTCACCGTTCAAACGCCGCGTCTCGCCGGCACAAAATTCGACCACGTTGATCGCCCGCTGCACCTCGCCGCGTGATTCGGCGATCGTTTTGCCCTCTTCACGAGTAAGGATCGCCGACAACTCCTCCTTATGGTCCTCCATCAACCGCCCCGCACGGGCAATGATGCGGCCGCGGGCCGGGGCAGGAGTATCGCGCCATCCCTTGAAGGCGTTGTATGCCGCCTCGACTGCCTTACGCGCTTCCTCACGGGTGCACAGTTCAGAAGTTCCGATGATGTCGTTCACATTCGCCGGGTTGATATTAGGGATCGTCACGCCCGACTTCGACTCCAGCCATTCGCCTTCGATAAAACTACGATAGATTGCCATAAGACTAATTTCAAACTGCTTTGGTATTGCCGCTGCTATTTTTTTGGCGTGCCGCCCTTTCCGCTTTCCGGGCCCTCTGCTTTCGGCAGTGTAAGTTTCCATTCACCACCCTCTTTAACGAAATCCATTTCCTTCCACTCGCCTTTTTCGTCCTTGTACTCAAGGATCGCACGATCACCCGTTCGCTTTTCATTGCGGACCTCGGCGGTCGATGCCTGTGGTTTTTCGAGTAATTCCATTAACATCTCGTCCAGCGACTTTTTCTCGAGCTTACCGATCTCGGTAAAAAATTCGACGATCTCCGCCGACAAGACTCGCTTAAAAGCGTCAACGTCCTTTCTCTGCCTTATCGCATACGCCGTCTTATATGCATCGGTCGGCGTTGCAAGCGAGCCCATCGGCACGTCGCTATTTGCTGGCGTGTCAGTCTTGTTAACGCTGGCGGCCGGCTCTGGAATAGCAGCGGTATTGTTCGAATTGTTTCCGGGACTATTGTTGACCGGGACGGTCGGACACCCGGCTCCGATCAGAGCCGATGCAAAAAGTAGGGCAAAAACCGGAAGTGTAAAATATTTCTTCACCAGATTTCCTCGACTTATTGATTTATCAGATTTTTCGATACTATTCTAGGACAGTTTGAACCGAGTTGGGCCGCTTGTCCATTGCAAGGATGCCGGATCGGCGTCTGCAAATGGTACTCACGGGCACGGGCCGCGTGATCCAAATTATTCCGATGGATGAATTTCAAAATATTCGGACGCTTCTTGAGTTGCGGGTGAAAGCGAACGGGCCAAAAACCTTCCTGATCTCCGAGGCAGACGCACGCGAATGGTCGTACGATGAATTCAATTCCGTCGTCAACCAAGCGGCAAATTTGCTGATTTCGAACGGTATCGGCAAGGGCGATGTAGTCAGCCTTCTGCTCGCGAATTCGGCCGAGTATGTCATCGCATATTTCGCGTGTTTTAAGATCGGAGCGATCGCAGGGCCGATAAATTCACTGCTAAAGCTCCCGGAAATTGTGTGGACGATCTGTAATTCGGAATCTAAATTGGTTCTCGCGGGGAGCGAGCTTGCGAAGACCGCAGGGCTGATCGAACGTTCGGACAATGCCGCGAAGCTCCCTCCCATCTTATTGTTTGACAATGTGGCGAATGTCGCTAGTGATCAAAACGACAACCTGGTCGCCGCGGAATTAGTTCCTGATGACGAAGCGATGATTATTTATACGTCCGGCACCACCGGAAAACCAAAAGGCTGCCTGCTGACCCACGGTAACCTGATCGCCAACGCCCGGCAGATCACTGAATGGCTCGGCTTTGACCAAACCGACCGCCTGCTGACGGTCATGCCGCTGTTCCATATGAACGCCGTCACGGTTACCACGCTGACCGCCCTTTACTGCGGCGGCTCGACGGTTATAAGCCCGAAATTTTCGGCCTCAAGATTTTGGGACATCGTTGAAAAATATAAGGTAACGTCCTTCGGTTCGGTCGCAACGATGCTGTCGATGCTCCTTTCGAAGAGTCGGGAGTCGGGAGTGGAGAGTCCGGAGTCGGATCCTTCGCTCTCGACTCTCGACTCTCGACTCTCGACCCTTCGATTCGCCATGTGCGGCTCGGCACCTGTACCGGCAGGGGTTTTGAAGAACTTTGAAGATACGTTCGGGTGCCTCGTGATCGAGGGCTATGGCCTGAGTGAATCGACGTGCCGTTCGACATTCAATCCGCCGAACATAAGCCGCCGGCCCGGTTCCTGCGGTTTGCCGATCGGCAATGAAATAAAGGTATTCGATAAGAACGACAACGAGGTTGCCGATGGCGAACTTGGCGAGATAGTGCTTCGCGGCCCGAATATCTTCAAGGAGTATTTCAAAAACCCGGAAGCAACGGCACAGGCATTTGCGAACGGCTGGTTTCACACCGGCGATATCGGTACACGCGACGCGGACGGATTTTTCTATATCGCGGACCGAAAATCGGACATGATAATTCGCGGCGGTGAGAATATTTATCCGCGTGAGGTAGACGACCTTCTCTACACGCACCCAGCGGTCGCCGCCGCGGCCGTGATCGGAGTGCCGGACGAGCTTTACGGCGAGGCCGTAGCGGCCTTCATTGTTTTAAAAGATGGTGAAACCGCGACCGGGGCTGAGATCATCGATTTTTGCCGTCAAAGCCTGGCCGACTACAAATGCCCCGGAGCGGTGCATTTTGTCGCTGACATTCCAAAAGGCCCGACCGGCAAGCTGCTGAAACGCGAACTAGCGAAAATGCACGGCAGCAAGTTCTCTGAACAAGTGAAAAATGATGGATGAAACCTAAAATTGGAAAAAAGACTCATGATTTATCATTTAATACCTAACACTTTTCCTTTATTCCGATCAAAAATCTGCGGCTAATTCAAAGCCCCACCGGTTTTCCAAAGGACCCAATCAGCCGACACCTACCGGCCAGAGCGGCCTTTGTTTGTTGCCGAAGTTACAAAAGTTGTAAACTTACGGTTTTGTTATGACTAAGAGCAAACTTGGTATTGCGGTGATTGGGTTGGGCGGGGCCGTGGGCACGACGATGGTTGCGGGTCTCGAGCTTTTGCGGAAGGGAAAGATCGACACGCAGGGCCTGCCGCTTGCGGACTTCGAAGTTCCCGGCCTGGTCGAATACAAGGATATCCTGATCGCGGGTTGGGACGTCTATGGCAACCATCTTGCAAACGCCGCCGAGCAACACGACGTGCTGACGCACCGCCAGTTCACCGCGGTCGAGGCCGAGCTTAGACAACTCAAGCCGTGGCCCGGCGTAGGCAACAGCGAGTTTGTAACGAATATAGCCGGTGAAAACCAGATAGCGGCGGGAGACCATCGCGGATCGATCGCACGGATCCGTCAAAACCTTGAGGACTTTCGTGAAAAGTGCGAGTCAATAGTTGTCATCAACCTCGCATCAACCGAAAAGCTCGCGATCGATGGCAACGAGATCTTCAGCAGCCTGTCCGGCCTCGAAAAAGCTTTGGACGCTAATTCGACCGACCTGTCGCCCGCGATCTTATATGCTTATGCCGCGATTTCAGCAGGCGTTCCATACGGGAATTTTACGCCGTCAGTCGCGGCGGATATTCCCGCGTTGATCGAAATGGCCGAGCAGCAGAACGTCCCGATCGCCGGAAAAGACGGCAAGACCGGCCAGACCTTTATCAAATCGGTCCTCGCTCCGGCGTTTCGGAGCCGCGCGTTGAAGGTCGAAGGCTGGTTTTCGACAAATATCCTTGGAAATCGCGACGGGCTTGTTCTAAGCGATGAAGATTCGCTGGCCTCGAAGGTCAAGACGAAAAGTTCTCTGCTCGATGACATCCTCGGCTACAAGGTCGAAGATCATCTGGTCGATATCCGATATTACCGGCCGCGAAAGGACAACAAAGAAGCCTGGGACAACATCGATCTGACAGGTTTTTTGGGCCGGCCGATGCAGTTGAAGGTGAATTTTCTCTGCCGCGACTCGATCCTTGCCGCACCGCTGGCAATTGAGATCGCGAGATGCCTCGACCTGGCCCGCCAACGCGGTGAATCGGGTGTTCAGCAACAGCTTTCAGTTTTCTTTAAACTCCCAATGTCACGGGGCGATAAACCCGAGCAGGCTTTTCACAAACAAGAGCACGCTCTGCTCAAGTGGCTGCACCGAACGGCCGAAGAATAAGTTCCCAAGGCCGGATTCTTTGTTTTTTCAGCTCAATTACGGGCCAATTCTGGCAAAAAGTAAATGTATCAGAGCCTTGATACATTTAAATCTGACAAAAAAGAGATGTATCAGCGTGCTGATACATCTCCCAAAGGTCATAATTCCGTTGAAATACGACGTGATGCGTCTGCCAACTGCCCGTCGAGAGACAAATAACGCACTATTTCGTTACATATTGTGCCGGAAACTGCTTTTTGAGGTCGGCCAGCTTTGGCAGATCATGATAAACGATGTACGGATCCTTCGGATTTTTGCGAAGATAGTCCTGATGATAGGCTTCCGCGTCGTAAAACTTCTCCAAAGCGACAACCTGCGTCACGATCGGCTCGCTATGAGCCTTTTCTTCGGTAAGTTTAGCAATATAGGCCTCGGCCGCTTTCTTTTGCGAGTCATCGACATAGAAAATAGCCGAGCGATATTGCGTTCCGGTATCCGGGCCCTGGCGATTTAATTCGGTCGGGTTGTGAGCTACCTTAAAAAATATCTCAAGCAGCTGGTCGTAGCTGACCTTTGCAGGGTCAAAACGCACCTCGACCGCCTCGGCGTGTCCGGTATTGCCGCCGCTGACCTCATCATAGTTTGCCGACTTCAAGGTTCCGCCGGAATAACCCGACTTAACGTCAACCACGCCTTTTGTATGTTCAAAAACCGCTTCGACGCCCCAGAAACAACCGCCCGCAAAAACGGCTGTTTGCAGGTTTGCCGGGTTTGCCGGCGGTTCGGCATCCTTGGTTACACTTACCGGTTCGCTCGTCGCCGGAAGGCCGGATGAACTAACGGAAGCGCATGAAATAAGGCTGCCAAAGACAAATATCGAGAGAATTTGAAATAAGTATGTATTCATATGATCACCTGTAACTAGAATACCCGTCGAGCTTATAAGTATTCCCTATCTATGGATTCGTACGGCAGAGGCTTTTGGATGCTCGGCGCGGTCACGTCATTCGTCGCGAAAGGCAGCAGTTGACTGCCTCCGGCGGTCGATGTTGAGTTCGAACACGTCCGGCCGCGAATAATGCCCGACCGGATCGAAATTCTGCCTTTCTTCGCGAACCTTTTGATGATCGAGCGTTGCGATGAGAAGCTTTTCTTCGTTACAAAAAGGCTCGATCACCCACTCCCCCTCGGGCCCGGCGATACATGAACCGCCATTTGCGAGATATTCGGGAGCATTCTCGACCACCGTCTCAATTCCGGGCAGATGCGAAGGCATATCGCTTTTTCGCATAAGGGAAGAAACCGACGCGACATACGACCGCGATTCCTTTGCAATAAAGCGCGTAATGTCTTTCGTGTTTCTGTCGCTTCCAGGCCAGACGGCAACGTGCAGATCTTCGCCCTGAGCATACAAAGCGGTCCGGGCCAACGGCATCCAGTTCTCCCAGCAGTTAAGCCCGCCGACCGTAAACGCGCCAAGCCTATGTGTCCGCAGCCCATGGCCGTCGCCCGTTGACCACGTCATTCGCTCGTCATAAGTCGGCATCAGTTTTCGGTGCACCGAACCGATCTCACCGTCTGGTCCGATATAAACCAGCGATGCGTAAACACTCTTCCCGCCGCGGTCCAGCGGGCGTTCAAGAATACCCAAATATACGGCGATGTGCGATTCGCGTGCCGTTTCGCAGACAATGTCCAGATGGCCATCCTCGATGCAGACCGCCTGATTCATGTATTCTGCGTGAAATTGTTTGTGAAAGGATGAATTAAACGCCGTCAGATTTGAATATTCGAGCCAGAACGGATAACCGGGCACACACGCCTCGCCAAACGCCACCAGTTTAGCGCCCTTTGCCGCCGCATCTGCGATAGCGGCACGCACCTTTTCAAGCGTCGCCTCACGGTCGAACCACACCGGCGTTATTTGGGCAAGGGCAATTGTTATCGCATCCATAAGATCTACCTTTTAAGCTCGGCCTCGGCGGCGATGTAACCGAAGCTCGCCCATTGGTCGCCTTCTACGATCTTCCTGAAAATGGTAGTCGCCTTTTCCTTGTCGCCGTTGTAGAGAAAATAGTTGCCGATGCCGTATCCGAGAGAAGCCGAGCCGAGCGTGTTCGCATCGCCGCGAATGGTAGCGAGCAGGTCTTGCGGTTTGACCTCATCGCGATTGAGTTTTATCAGTTTTAAATAATCGGTATTCTCGATCATGTCGATATTTCCCTCAAAAGGCTGCAGCACGCGTTTTGCCTCTTTGGTCTTTACCATGCGGCGGAGCGTCATGTAGTGCCAATAAGCCGTCGCAACCCGCATATCGTTGTTCTTTGAAACCCTTTCACACTGCTTGTACGACGTTAGGGCCTTTTTGAAATTTCCCTTCAGGTAGTACGCCAGGCCGAGGTGGTACCAGATGTTCGATTGCAGCGTGCTGGTCGGAATGTTCTTTGCATTTGGCAGGCCGTCAGGTTCTATCTCGTCTGGTTTACCTTTTATCAATTTAGCGGCCCGTTCAAAATCGGCGATCGCGTCGTCAAAACATCGGAGCGTCAAGTAACGATGTCCGCGGTGCCGGAACATTCGGGCGTCGTCAGGAAATTTCCGGACGCCGTCGGAGAATATTCCTATCGCCGGTTTGTACTCGCCGAGGTAAGCCGTTCGTCGGCCGAGCCAGATGATCGCTTCAGCGTCATTCGGCCGTTCGCTAAAAGTAGTCTTTGCTTCTATAAGTTTTGCGTCGTATTGAGACCTGACGCCATCGGAAAGGACCGGCTTTTTCTCGACCGCATTATCGACGCAGCTTTGGGCGATCGAAAGCGCATTCAGGCCAAGAATAAGCGCGGCGAATAACAGAGCTTTATTCATAGCCGGGATTCTATCAAAATTCTTTGCAAATCCTTAGGAAACGTCCTTTTGCCTGTAACGCACGTGTGTTAGATTAGCGTCATGCCGAATCTGATGACGTTCACGCTGCCCGAGAAGCTCAAGCAGTCATACCGCGCCGAGATACATAAAACAATCGAAGACAAACGCATCGACCGCATTTGGGAAAAGGACGCCGCGGTCTGGACCGGTGCGGACGAGGCCAAATGGCTTGGCTGGTTAACGATCGTCGAGGAAGAATTGCAGAACCTCGAAACGTATCGCGAGTTTCAAAAAGACATCGAATCCGCAGGTTTCACGGACGTTCTGCTTATGGGCATGGGCGGCTCGTCCTTGTGCCCCGAAGTCCTGGCGATGACCTTCGACAAAACAAATTTTCACATTCTGGATTCGACCGTTCCGGCCCAGGTCATCACCGTCGAAAGTAAGCTCGACCTTGCAAGGACGCTCTTTATCGTCGCCAGCAAAAGCGGCACTACGCTTGAGCCAAATTGTTTCAAACAATACTTCTTTGAACGATTATCAAAAACGGTCGGCGCCGAAAACGCGGGCAAACAATTTATCGCGATAACGGATCCCGGCTCGAAAATGGAAGCGATCGCCCGCGAAGACGGCTTTCGCCATATACTCTACGGAAAACCCGAGATCGGCGGACGGTTTTCTGCCTTGTCGGCATTCGGGTTGACAGCCGCGGCCGCGATGGGGCTCGATGTCGAACGGCTTCTGAAAGCCGCCGATTCGATGGTCCGCTCCTGCAAGGCGACAAACCCGAACGAAAATCCCGGTGCGATACTTGGAACGATCTTAGGTGTATGCCATCGCGAAGGCCGCGACAAGTTGACGATCTTTACGCCGCCCGAGTTTTACGATCTCGGCGCGTGGCTTGAGCAACTGATCGCCGAATCCACGGGCAAGAACGGCGTTTCGATCATCCCGGTGGACCGCGAACCGCTTCAAATGGTCGATATGTACGGCGAGGACCGAGTTTTTGTTAACTTCACGGCAAAAGGAGCCGAGATCGACGAGGACACTTTGGCGGACATCGCGGACATTGCCGAAACGCACCCGATGATCTCGATAGAGCTGACCGACAAATATAGCCTCGGGCAGGAGTTTTTCCGATGGGAATTCGCAACCGCCATTGCAGGTTCTGTCATGGGAATAAACCCCTTCGATCAGCCGGACGTTGAGTCTGCAAAGATCGAGGCTCGAAAAATAACGGATGCATACGAGATCTCCGGCTCCCTTCCGGCGGAAGAACCGTTCTTTGCGGAGGACGGCATATCACTCTTTTCAAATGCGGACTACGCGGCCGACCTCGCGAACGCGGCGGATGAAAGATCGGCTGCAGGACTTATTGAAGCTCACCTTTGGAATATTGCGGAAAACGACTATTTTGCGATCCTGGCTTATTTGGAAATGGACCAGGAACACGAAGAGATCCTTCAACAGATCAGGACCCAGGTGCTGCAGCATTACAACGTCGCGACCTGCCTCGGATTTGGCCCGCGATTCCTCCACTCCACTGGCCAGGCCTATAAGGGCGGATCCAACAACGGAGTTTTCCTTCAAATTACCTCGGATGACGCTGTAGATGTGCCGGTCCCCGGACAGAAATTCACCTTCGGCGTCGTTAGATCGGCACAGGCGCGTGGTGATTTTCAGGTTCTACTGGACCGAGGACGGAGGGCCCTGCGAGTGCACCTTTCCGGTGACGTAATTTCCCGACTAGAGACTCTGCTTGATGAGATAAGCTGATGCTCAATTAAACGCTTCGAGGTACTTGATCCCTGAGCCGGTGTTGAATATCACCACGGATTCACCCGTCTGAACCTTACCGTCATCGATAAGTTTTCGGAGTGCCGGCAGGCAAGCGGCTCCTTCGGGTGCGGCAAAGATGCCTTCGGCGGCTCCGATCTCGCCGACGGCGGCGACTAATTCATCATCCGTGACCGCTATCGCCGTTCCATTGGAAGCCCGTAGTGCATCGAGAATAAGAAAATCGCCTATCGCCTTCGGTACGCGCAGCCCGGATGCAACAGTCGCGGCATTTTCAAACTCCTCTGCAAAACGTTCTCCTGCGTGGAAAGCTCGCACGATCGGTGCACAGGTTTCGGATTGCACCGAGATCATTCTCGGGCGTCGAGAATCTATCCAGCCCATCTGTTCCATCTCGTCAAACGCTTTCCACATGCCGATCAATCCGGTACCGCCGCCGGTCGGGTAGAGAATAACGTCGGGCAAATGGCCGGCAAACTTTAGTTTGTCGCCTGCGGGATCCGCAAACTGAAGTTTGCGGGACATTTGTTCGGCTAACTCGTAACCCATTGTTTTCTTACCCTCGACCCGATACGGCTCCTTCAGAGTGGA
>JBGTJP010000137.1:0-33426 GCA_041745075.1 Pyrinomonadaceae bacterium
ATGCGACTTTCCGCAAGCAACAAGGCGATGTTGTGCTGGAAATGCGCTCGGCGAGTGCCGACAAAAAGGTGGGGACAAACGATGATTTTTGGGTCGGGGAGCTGCGGTTCAAATGGTTTACGCCGATAATGAGCCGCATTACAAGATCTCTCAGGATCGATCTGCCCGACGGACCGAAACCGAAAACTGCCAATGAGTTAAAAGAACTGATCACAGAAGCGGGTATCGACCTCGCCTCGGTACGGGACCAATGGAACCGCCCTGTTCGCATCGCCACCCAAACGTATTCGAGGGCCTCGCTTAAAAGTTACCTCGAGACCGTTGGGACCCTTGACGGTGCCCGGCAGGAGGTGATGCGGACAGAGGCCGTCGAGCAGGAAATCGCACTCCACAGCTTTATGAGCAGCGGGCAGGACGGTATTGCGGGAAACTATGACGATTACACCCTCGGCTCGTTCGTCACCGTCATCTCCGAGCGGGACATCGCTGGAGCGGGCGGCGGCAATATAACTTTGTCAAAAGGCACAACGACGAATAACCGCGGCGCGATCGGCGGAACGATCATGGACCCAAACGGGGCTCTAATACCGGGAGCAAAGGTGAAGGCAACAAACGTGAACTCCAAAGCGGAATTTATAACGGAGAGCAGCGGTGAAGGGATCTTTATTATTGCCAACCTTCCGTCGGGAAAATACGAGGTTCGAGCTGAATCGTCGGGGTTTAAGAACGCGGTGGTAACACAAATTGTCGTTTCAGCCTACAATCTCGTGAAGCTCGACATCACGATGGAAGTAGGTGCTGTCGAGTCCGTGGTTAATGTTACCGCCGGCGCCGATCTGGTTTTGAATACAACGAGTTCCGCGATTTCGACAACCGTGACCAAAACGAATATTAAGTCGATCTCCGGCATGCTCGGCCCGAGTCAGCCCGCCCAGACATTCACTCCGCGTGTTCGTGAGTATTTCCCCGAAACGCTCATCTGGCAGCCGGAATTGATAACCGACAAAAACGGCCGGGCTTCGTTCGACTTTAAATTTGCGGACAGTCTGACGACATGGAAGCTTTACGCCTTTGCTTCGACGGAGGCAGGTGAGTTCGGGTTTGTTGAGAAGGAGATCCAGACCTTCCAGCCGTTCTTTGCCGAACTTGATCCGCCTAAGATCCTGACCGAAGGTGATGAAATATCGCTGCCCGTGCCCGTCCGAAATTACACCGACAAACGCCAGCGCGTCGCCGTGTCGATGGAACCGAATGCGTGGTCGAAAATGTCGAACACGTCACCGAAACAGATCGACATCCTGCCCAACAGCAGTCAGAACGCGGTCTTCGACTTTGTCGGGGCAACTCCCGTTAAGGATGGAATACAGCGGGTCTCCGCCCTTGCGGGAAGCGAAGGCGATGCGGTCGAAAGGCCGGTAACCGTCAAGCCGAACGGGAGGGAAATTACACGGCTAAACTCGCAGACCTTTCAGGGAACCGCGTCTTTTGACGTGAACTTCCCGGCTAATGCTTTTCAGGCGAACCGGTCGGCCATATTGAAGATCTATCCGAATCTGCTGGCCCATGTTGCGGAATCGGTTGACGGTTTGCTCCAAAGGCCGCATGGATGCGGCGAGCAGACTACATCATCGACGTACCCTAACTTGATGATCCTGAAACTTGAGAAAGACCTCGGAAAATCGATCAACGCGAAGCTAAAGACGCGGGCTCAGGGATATCTTGCTGAAGGATACAAGCGCCTTCTAAATTATCGGACACCGAGTGGAGGCTTTTCGTATTGGGGGCCTAACGACCCGCCGAATGCAGCACTTACGGCATACATAATCCGCTTTTTGACCGACGCCGAAGAGTTTATCGACGTCGATGAAACCGTTTTACGGCAAGCCGAGGCGTGGCTTATCAACCAACAGCGGACGGACGGCAGTTGGACGTACGCAAACGGATCGCCTGACGCGGTCACGGCCTACGTTGCCCGGTCGCTGCTTTACCGGAATGTAAAGGATGCGGAAAGGCTGAAACCCATCAAGGCCGGCCTGGCATATCTGGAAAAGGGTCTTGATCGGGCCGGCGATCCCTATGTTCTCGCCAACGCCGCACTGATCGCTTCACAACTGGACGACAAGGCCCTTGCGGAAAAGTCGCTCCGAATATTGGCCGGAAAAGCACGGGTCGGAACCGACGAAACCTCCTGGCCGGCGGCCTCTACACCGTTCTATGGATGGGGAATTTGCGGCCGAGATCGAAACGACCGCAATCGCCGTGCAGGCGCTAACCGCGCTCGGGGATCGAGCTACGATTTCGGAAGGCGAAAAATTTGACGCCGAAAAACTGGCCGCGGAAGGCCTGAGGTTTCTCCTTGCAAAAAAAGACAGATATGGCGTGTGGTACTCGACACAGACGACGGTAAACGTGCTGAATACCCTGATCGCTCTTCAGAAACGAATGTCGGGGCCTTCGGGCGAACAGAAGCTAGTAGTCTTGGTCAATGGAATTCCGGCCAGGGAATTTGAGATCGTCCCTTCGACCTTAAGCGAACCTTTTCTGACCGACCTCGGCAGATGGATGAATCAAAACAATAACCGCATCGAGAAATCAGGAGCCGGGAAGCTCAATGTGGTCGGCACACATCTCGTTGTCACGCATTACGAAGACTGGGCCGTAGCTCAGGCCGAAAATCGCTACTTCGATTTGAAGGTCATTTATGACAAGACGATCGCAAAAATCGGCGAAGATGTATCATGCTCCGTCGAGATACGTCGCAAAAGCTATACCGGCAATGGAATGGTGCTGAGCGAAATAGGTCTGCCGCCTGGGGCGGACGTCGACCGGTCGGCATTGGAATTTGCAAAGGCGAAAGGAGAGTTCAGTCGTTACGACATTCTGCCGGATAAAGTGCTTGTTTATTCGTGGAATGCCTCAGGCACGCTTTCATTCACGTTCAAATTCAAACTCCGTTACGGCATAAATGCTCAAACGGCCCCTTCGATTGCGTATGACTACTACAACCCGGAGGCCCAGGCGACTGTTGCTCCGGTAAGATTTCAGGTGAAATAAGCGAAAAAAAGCTATTTCGGGGAAATTCAAACCTAATGGGGGAAACTCATTACGGGTCATTTCCGCTTCCTTTGCGCCACCGGCGAGAGAAGGTCTTTGATACGAATCCGGATTCCCTGAATGTACGGGCGACCGCCGCATTGGCTGGGATCTGTTTTATTCGGCTAAGCACACGAGTGAGACGCACATCTTTCCCAAGTCAAACTTTCAATACCTCTTGGGTTCCGCATATACCCGGAGAGGTAATTCAGGCAAATAGACCGTAGCCTTATCACATGACGGCAAATATTCGGCTGATTTTCGTCCCTTATTTAGGGAAGTGATCGAATATTCAGGAAGGTGATTGAAATTTAGGGAAGTGATCGAAATTTAGGGAAGTGATTGAAAAGGAGGAAAAGAATGCCATTGCAGGTCTGGTTGCTCAATCCGTATCAGATAAAATATCCGTGGGCGGAGTTGGTTATGGAGGTTCAAAGTTTAATGCGACCCGTTGTGGAGAGGCGTGATAAAGCGCACAAACACAAATTGGGGTCGGTCTCGGTCAGCAACCGCTATACCCGACCGCCTGTCGGGGCTCGAGATTTGGCCGCTTATATTGTGCCGGCGAAAAACTATGGCTTTGTCGGCGTTGGTTTTGGCTCTGGCGGCAGGGAGGATAGCAGCGGCGGGCTGACGACTTACGATGGCGGACAGGTTTGCTCCGAGGTCTATCTGGGCGAAGAGGTCAGCGGAGGGAGCAACGCCGAGCTTATCAAAGTGGAACGTATGACGAACACCGCGAAGGGCGTTTATGTGGACAAACGCCGCGCGCCGAAATTTGTCGCAAAAATTGTCTTTCACGAATTGCTCCACAATGTAACCCCTCTTTGGAACGAAACCAAGCTGCATCATACCGGCGGGGTAAGTATTGGATTGGAGGGTGTCGGCAGCAATTCAGCGCAATCCGACAAAGACATTTCGATTTTGGCAGACAATCTGGACGCGGCGGTCGCGCGTCAAAGGCAGTGGGTGGGCGCGTGGGATTATCTGATCTCGGACGGCTGGCCGCCGCAAAGCTGAAAATTATTCCGACGCCTGCCGATCATCGATCTTTACGTCAGGGAACTCAGCGGTGAATTGTTCGCGGGGGCGGGAATCGATCTCGCCACGCAGCGGTCGTGTTCCAACGTTTGGTTTAAAATTTCCGTTTTCGTCATAAAGTCGGCGGTATTGGGCGGAATTACGGATGATGCCCTGAACGTAACCTTTCGTTTCTTTGAAAGGTATCTCTTCGACAAATTCGTCGATCTCGTACGGCAGGGTCGCACGCCATTGCGGGACGCGCCCAGGGCCTGCGTTGTAGGCGACCGCGACGTATTCGATTCGGCCAAATTTAGCAAATTGATCCTTCAAATAGGCCGTGCCGAGTTCGATATTCAGCGGTGCCTGATAAAGCGACGCTGGAGAAACGAGCGCTGATCTCGACCCGTATTTTCTTGCCATCGATTGGGCTGTGGGGAAAAGCAGCTGCATTAGGCCGTATGCATTTGCACCCGATTTAGCGTTTGCATTGAAGATCGTTTCCTGCCTTATGACGCCTGCTACCTGATACCGGTCGAGCCCGCGTTCGTTCGCCCAAAACTTAATGTCGCTCCAATTTGTCAACGGATAGAAGATGTCCCATTCTTCACGGCCCATTTCCTCCGGGAACATCTGGGCGTAATCGGGATAGCTCTTTGCCAGTGCGAGCAATGCGTTGACGTTGTCACCCTTGAGCCGGTAATGCTGAGCTAAGGCGAGATTGATCTTCGGGCTGTTATTCGCCGTCTTTTTTGCGTCCTTGAGCTCATCGATCGCCCAATCGAACAGGCCTATCAAGCTCAACTGTTCGCTCCTTTCGGACCGCTCCAGTTCCCTAGGGGTCGATGTTTCGGCGGCAACGGTTATGATCTTCAGGTTCGCGACTGCTTTCGGAACTAACGATCCGGCGGGAAACGTCTCTCGGCCTGAGCATTTGTTCTGACTTCGCAACGCGGCTAACCGCTGCGATCCGATATATCCATACCAGTTGGCTGAATACCTGAACACGACACCTTCGTAAAGCGCGCATGCATCCGCGATATTTCCGGCCTTTTCCGAATCGCGTGCCGCCCAATAGCCTGCCTTGCCGCGATTCGTAGTGTCTTCATCGACGTAACGGGCAAGATGTTCGATGAACATTTTCGAACTTTGCTGGAAATTATTGTTCTCGTGCTGGAGCCAGGTGAGTTCGAACTGCGCCGAGGCGATCTCAACCGCGTTCGGGTAATTTGCCAGAGCCGCGCCTAGAAAATACTGCTCCTCGCCCTTATTCCGTTGTTCGCCCGCCGTCGTTCCCGCGTCGACCCACGCCTTAGGAGTGAGCTTTCCGTTGGGAAACTGGGCGCGCATTTCCTCGGCTAACTTTCGAGCATCCGGCCACATCTTTGCTTTCGCATATCCGGTCACGATCTCGTAGAACGCTTTCTCCTTCACAGCTGCCGAAGTCGGAATAGCGTTGAACGTCGATTGAGCGTCGCTCATCTTTTTGAGGTTTGAGTATGTTACGAGTCGCTTGAAATGTGTATCGACAGTCGCGGCGGCAGGGAATCGCGATACTAATTCCGCGAAGGCCTTGTCCGCTTCGGCGTAGTTTCGGGCCGCGAACAGATTTTCGGCGCGTTCTTTGATCTCATCGGCCGTCTGCGGCGTCAGTGGCTGGGCGAGGGCGGTCAGCTTTATTTCGGCTTCTTTAGCCTCCGGGCTGCCGGCACCAAAAAAATAAGTCCGTCGATAGAACTCGATCGCTTTCGGTTGATCTCCCGCCGATTCATATGCCTTTGCCGCGGAAAGAAATGCTCCGGGCACCTGATCGCCGATCAGTTTCGCAAGCTCACCGGCTACCTTGTCCGCCGAACCGGATCTGATCGCCGAATCGGCCCAAAGCAACTTCGATTCGGTCGCGCGAAGTGAGTCAGGATAGTCCGACCAAACCCTCGCAAACTCCTTCATCGCACCCTGATGGTCACCGATTTGCTGCAGCGAACGCCCGCGAAGCCACAGGGCATAATCAGCCAATTTGGTCTGCTTTGAGAATACATCCGAGTTCAACGTCTCAGCCGCACCCGCAAAATCCTTGTTCTCAAACCTGATGCGAGCCCTTAATAGTTTTGCCAGTGCACCAGTGCGTTTCCCGACAAATCGCGACTCGATATTTGCCACTACGCCCTCTGCTGGCAGTTTGCCGTCACGCGTCATTTGCCGAAGTGATTCAAGGGCCTGTTCTTCTGTCTGCTGCGCGGAACACCCGACGGTAAAAACGACCGCGGTTAAAAGAAAAAGTGCAGACAACAAAGCGATATTTCGTTGCATTATAGATAATTACTCCAAGACGTTGAGATGCGAAACCGATCCTAGGATTTGCCAGGCGAAATAGCTTTCCAAGCCGGTATAATGATTATATGATAGCAGAGATTCATTGATCCTGGAGAACCTGATGCGCGCTTGTAGTACTGTATTTTTTCTATTCCTTTTTTTTCTCGCTATGGGCTACGGCCAGACACCGGCACCCGAGGCTGGGGTAGTAAAGATCACGACGAACTTAATTCAGATCGATGCGACCGTGACCGACGCCAAAGGTAATCCCATCCGGGATCTGGCCGCGTCCGAAGTAGAGGTTTACGAGAACGGTAAAAAGCAGGATCTCCTATCCTTCTCATTCATCTCACAAAAGCAAAGGGTGAACGGGTCCGCGAGCGATGATGCCTCGATTGGAGTGCCGGTTCCGCCCACGTCAGTTCGTCCGGAGCAGGTGCGTCGGACTATTGCGCTGGTAGTCGATGACCTTTCACTTTCGTATGAAAGCATGAATAAAACACGTCGGTCTCTCAAAAAGTTTGTTGAGGAACAGATGGCTGACGACGACTTGGTTGCGATAATTCGAGTCGGCGTGGGAATGGGTGCACTTCAGCAATTCACCTCGGACAAGCGCCAACTCCTCTCGATCGTAGAAAAACTAAAATGGAACCCTTTGGGACGCGGCCGTGTAGGTGCGTTCGCACCGATCAACGACGGGCCTGAATCACTTCAGAAACAGGATCAGGACGACGAAGATGCGGTAGTAGCCCAGCAGTTCAAGAATTCGTTCAACGATTATCAGGAGAGTATGTTTGCGACAGGAACGCTCGGAGCATGGCGGTACGTAGTAACGGGCCTGCGTGATCTTCCGGGTCGAAAGGCAGTTGTCGTTTTCTCCGATGGCATTCAGGTCTTCCAGCGGGACGAGCACGGTTATACGAACGGTGGTCGAGTTGCCGAGTTTCTGCGAAGGCTTATCGATCTTGCAAACCGTTCGTCTGTGATCTTTTACACCATCGACGCCCGCGGGCTTCAGGACGGGATTTTGACGGCTCAGGATTCCGTCTATCCGACAAGGCCACCAACTAATCCAAAGCGGATTAATGAGGTTGCCGCAGACCGGTCTAAGGAACTCTTCGATACTCAGGACGGCTTGGTGCATTTATCTACTGAGACAGGTGGTTTTCCAGTCTTGATCCAGAATGATCTCAATGCCGGTTTGAAAAAAATTCTGGAGGACCAGAGCTATTATCTAATCGCCTACACGCCGGCCCCAGACACCTTCGATCAAAAGACCTCGCGATTTAACAAACTTGAGATAAAGGTCCTTCGCGATGGAGCAAAAGTACGCTATCGGAGCGGTTTCTTTAATACCCAAACCGAGACTGAGGCAACTAAACGGGTGAATACGACACCCGCCCAGCGTCTCCAGGACGCACTTACCTCTCCCTTTGCGGCGAGTGACATCTCATTGCGGATGAACGCTCTTTATCGAAATAACAGCGCGGGCGATTTCGTTACTGCTCTTCTTCACGTCGATACGACCGACCTTTTGTTTACCGACCGGCCCAGAGGCGGAAAAAAAGCCATCATAGAAGTTTTTGCAGTTACCTACAGTGACAACGGCGTACCGGTTGACAATATTGTTCGTACGTTCACGATCGATGCCGAAACCGGAAACTTTCGAAGGCTCTTGGAGAAAGGTTTCGTCTGTTTCTTTAACTTCCCCATCAAGAAGCCGGGACCCTATCAACTGCGTGTGGCAATCCGGGATACGAGTGCGGACACGATCGGCTCAGCCAGCCAATTTGTTGACGTACCGGACCTAAGAAAGAGGGCTTTAACACTATCAGGAATTGAGCTTGAGAATTTTTCCGCCGAACAGTGGCAGAGAATTACGACCTCCGCCCAAGGAACGAGTGGGAAGGGTGGAACCTCAGAAACAAGCGACCCAATGTCGGATACTTCGCTTCGCCAGTTTAAACGGGGAACGGTGCTCCATTATTCATTCGATATCTACAATGTGGCTCCTGTTCAGCCAACCGTAAGATCCCGGCTGCGAGTGTTTCGTGAAGGCAAGCTTCTGCTGGACGGGGAGCAGGTTTCGGTGGATACGGCCGCTATTTCGAATAAAGGTCGGGTTCGAACCGCGGGAGCGTTGAGTTTGCCTGAGAATATGCTGCCTGGCGATTATGTCCTTCAGGTGATCGTCAGTGACGATTCAAAAAAAGGCAAAACCGCGGCCCAATTCGTACAGTTCGAGCTCCTTTAAGAGTTTTGATCAGATTCAGATATTGGGGAGTAATACTATGACGCGACGATATATTCCTTTTGCAGTATTCCTTTTGTGTTCGGCGCTTACTTCCGCTTCACAAACCGGCCAGCCGGTTTCGCAACCGACACCTGCGCCCAAGGACGGCGGTGTAGTTAAGATCTCGACCTCGCTTATCCAGATCGACGTTTCCGTTACAGACAAAAAGGGCAGCGTCGTTCCCGATCTCAGGGCCGAGGAGATCGAGATATTTGAGAACGGCCAAAAGCAGAAGATCACAGGTTTTTCCTTTGTTGCAAATGTGCGGAAAACGCTGACTCCGGACAAGCTTGGCAAATCGGCGATCCCTGAGCCGCCTCTCGTTTTGCGGCCCGAACAAGTTCGGCGAACGATCGCCCTTGTGGTCGACGATCTGACGCTGTCCTTCGAAAGCGCAGCATATACACGGCGGGCGCTCAAGAAATTTGTCGATGACCAGATGCAAGACGGCGACCTTGTTGGAATTATCAGAACCGGAGCCGGCATCGGAGCTCTTCAGCAATTCACATCCAACAAACAGCAGCTGTATGCCGCGATCGAGCGCGTAAAATGGAACGCAGCCGGTCGAGGGCGGTTTGGTTCATTCGATCCCGTTGAGCCGACGATGTCGCAGACCCGACGCTCCGCCGGCGACCCTTATACGACACCTGCGGATATCCAGGCAGAGCGCGATTTCAATGATTCGGCTAACAATTTTATCGAGAGTTTGTTTACGACAGGAACCCTCGGTGCTTTGAAATACATTGTTGGAAACATGGGCGAACTGCCCGGCAGAAAATCGGTCATATTGTTTTCGGACGGATTCCAGATATTTCCCGGTGGCAAGAATCCACTGGGGGCCGCACGGCTTATGACAGACGAGCGGGGCGAGCTTTATATTCCGAGCACTGAAGGCAGCATGCTGGCGTCACAAACGCTCGATTTTATGCGGGAGCTGATCGCCTTGGCTAACCGCAAGTCCGTGATCTTCTATACGCTTGACGCCCGCGGCCTGCAAACGACAGGAATTACAGCTGCGGATCGTATTGCCGATCCTACAACACTTGATTTTACTGCACTGAATTCGATGCAGCAGATCGAGTCGGACCGCGGCCGTGAATTATTCAATACCCAACAGGGCCTCGTATATCTAGCCAAACAGACGGGCGGTTTTGCGTACGTTAATCAGAATCGCATGAGCGAAGGAGTGCAAAAGGCTCTCGACGATCAAAGCTATTATCTTGTGGCATATGAGCCCGACCAGGATAGCTTCGATCCCGAAAAACGCAAGTTCAACAAGCTTGAGGTAAAAGTGCTGCGCGATAACACGAATGTTCGCCACCGCAGCGGATTCTTCGTCGAGAAAGAATCGGAAGCGAAGGTGAAGATCGATTTGAATACCCCGACAAAGATAATGCGTGCGCTCACATCGCCGTTTGCGGTGAACGAAATAAACCTGAGGCTCAACGCTTTGTTCGGTTACAGCCCTAAACGTGGCTACTATGTTCATTCGTTCATCCACATAAACGCAGCGGACCTTGAGTTCAGCAAAATGCCGAATGGCGACCTTCAATCTAATTTCGATATTCTTGCGGTAAGTTACGGTGACAACGGTGCGCCGGTCGATAAGGAGAACCTTGTCGGAACGATCAAACTCAGGCCCGAAGTCTATGAAAGACTTAAGGATAGAGGAATTGCGTACAGTTTTATTTTTCCTGTCAAAAAACCCGGGGCCTATCAAATGCGGGTGGCTCTGATGGATCGAAAGAGCAAAGAGGTCGGCTCAGCCAACCAGTTTGTGGAAGTGCCCAACCTGAAAAAGAACGGCATTTTATTGTCCGGGATTCTGCTTGAAAATCTGACACTGACAGCTTGGCAAAAGTTAGGCGGTGGTCCGTCACAGGTTAACGCAAATGCACCGGTTCCGCCGTACGACGAAAAGTCCGATCCATTGCAGGATACCTCTCTAAGACGATTCAAACGTGGGACGGTTCTCCGATTTGGCACAGAGATCTATAATGCAAAATTACCTTCGCTTACTCAGGCGAAGATCAATATTCAAGCCCGCGTTTTCCACGACCGTGAACTCGTTTTTGAAACGAAAGAGCAGCCCATTAACGCTGAAGGGCAAAATATCACCGAACCTGTATATACCGATGCCGTACAGTTGGGTGAGAACCTGCTGCCGGGCGATTATGTACTTCAGATCGTAGTTACAGACGGGCTTGCGAAAGATAAAAAACGGATCGCAACGCAGTACGTTCAATTCGAGGTTGTGGAATAGAGAAAGGCCCGGCGTGATCTAGCCTGTAGGATCGGATATTTACCTTATTTACAAAAATGCTTATGAAACGGATTTCAATACTGGCTTTCGTTGCGCTAGCGGGCACGTTAATCGTGAGCGGCCAGGCTGTAAAACCGTCTTCAACGCCGCCGGAGGCGGACGACGTCGTAAAGATATCGACCAACCTTATTCAGGTCGATGTTTCTGTAACAGATAGAAAAGGCAAGGTTGTCCGCGACCTGAAACCGGAAGATTTTGAGATCTTTGAGAATGGCGAAAGGCAAAAGATAAGTAATTTTCGATTTGTTGCAGGCGCAAGACCTGCTGACCCGACGGTAAAGCAGATCGATGACAAAACTGCTATACCGATCCCGTCGGCCGGTATCAAACCGGAACAGGTCCGCCGGACGATCGCCCTCATCGTCGATGACCTAATGCTATCTTTCGAAAGTGCCTATTCGACGCGTCGCGCGTTACGGAAATTTATTGACGAGCAGATGCAGGACGGGGATCTTGTGGCAATCATCCGGACGGGAGGCGGCATTGGAGCCCTTCAGCAGTTTACGACGGATAAACGTCAGCTTTATGCGGCCGTAGAACGTGCCCGCTGGAATCCGAGTGGAACGGGCGGGATCGGCGCATTTGCCCCGATCGAGCCGACCCCGCTGGAACTGGCAAAGGCATCGGGTGACTCTACGGTTAGTGCAGAGGACCTAGAGCAGGAGAAAAATTCTATCCGGAGTTTTGATGAGTTCCGTTCGAGCACCTTTGCTACGGGCAGTCTTGGGGCAATTCGCTACATCGTCGGAGGGATGGGCGAACTGCCTGGCCGTAAATCGGTAATACTTTTTTCGGACGGCTTCTCATTGCTTTCGCGAAATGAACTCGGCGGCACCGACGGAGGAGCTATACTCGCTTTTCTGCGGCAGATCGTTGACCTTGCTAATCGTTCGTCGGTTGTGTTCTACACGGTTGACGCCCGAGGCCTGCAAACTACGGGTTTTACGGCGCAGGACAAGATAGTTGACCCTTCGCCTCAGAATTTACAAGTCGCACTTAGCGGCCGCCGCGACATCCTGCTCGATACGCAGGCGGGCCTCCAGTATTTGGCTGAAGAAACGGGCGGGTTTTCGATCATCAACAACAATGACCTGGCCGGCGGCGTCCGTAAAGTGTTGGAGGATCAGAGCTACTATCTGATCGGCTACGAACCGGATTCGGATACTTTCGACCCAGCAAAAAGGCGATATAATAAATTCGAGATAAAAGTTCGTCGAAGCGACGTTAACGTCCGATATCGCAGTGGTTTCTTCAATGTTGCTAACGAGAACATTGCAAAAGTAAAACCTGCGGCCGCCTCTTTGACGCCCCAACAGCGTCTTCAAACGGCCATTAGCTCGCCCTTTGCGGCGAATGACATAGCGCTTCGTCTTAACCTCTTATTTGCGAACGACGTTCAGAATGGTTCGTATATTAAGACGCTCCTGCACCTCGATGCAAAGGACCTAAAATTTACCGAAGGGCCTGATAAGTCACATAAGGCCTCGTTCGAAGTTCTGGTTACAAGCTTTGGCGATAATGGTCTGCCCGTCGATACCTTGATGCGGGGCTACACGGTGACCGCCAATGACGAGAACTACCGCCGGATGCAGGCAGACGGCATTGTTTACCACGTGGTCTTTCCCGTCAAAAAGCCTGGTGCATATCAATATCGTGTTGCGGTCCGTGATTCTCAAACTGACCGCGTCGGCACGGCCAGCCAATTTGTCGAGATACCCGATCTCAAAAAAAGTGGCCATGTTGTTTCCAGTCTGGCCCTTGATGCATATTCGAGAACCCAATGGGAAAAGCTCATCGCTGCGAGTTCGCCGGGCGAAGACGTGGCCTCTAATTCTCTCGGCGATACCTCTCTTCGTCGGTTCAAGGCGGATTCAGTGCTTCGGTACGGTTTTGAGGTGTATGGGGCCAAACTAGACGCTTCGCGGAAACCAAATTTGACGACCCGAATACGCATCATTCGCGACGGCCAGATGGTCCTCGATGGCAAAAATATTCCGTTCGAACTTCTCGGCCAAACAGACCTGGAACGGCTGAAAACAGTCGGAGTAGTTGCCTTTGGCAAAGGAACTCCCCCGGGCGAATACATTCTCCAGGTCATCGTCCTGGACAACCTCGCAAAGCCCAAACAGCAGATCGCGACCCAGTATGTGCAGTTCGAGATCGTTGAATGATCGGCCGCCGATCAGCGAGCGTAAACACGTTACCTGGCCAATGCCTCTTCATAAAATTGCATTTCGCTACAACAATAACTAATCTGTTGCGTGCCGTTATGCCAATTATAAAGTCGATCGAACTAACCGAGATAAACCTTCCGCTTGTACATTTTTTTGAAACAAGTTTTGGCCGCACGTACGAGCGGCGGATCATTCTTGTACACGTCGAGGATGCCGACGGGGCGGAGGGCTGGGGCGAAATTACCTGCGGGGAATCGCCGGGCTACTCTGATGAGTGGACCGATTCGGCCTGGGTGACGGCGGAACAGATACTTGCTCCGATGGTGGTTGGCAAGGAATACGCAGCGGCGGCAGATGTCTGGGGCCTGATGAAATGGGCGCGGGGACATCGAATGGCCAAATCGTCTATCGAAACCGCCTGCTGGGATCTCGAGGCGAAAAAGCTCGGCGTACCGCTTTGGCGGCATCTGGGCGGCGTGAATCAGGTCATCGAATGCGGCGTTTCCATCGGGATCCAGGATTCGATAGAGCAGCTTCTTGAGAAGATCCAAGTCGAACTCGATGCGGGCTACAAGCGGATAAAGATCAAGATCGCCCCGCACTGGGATTACGACGTAATCAAGGCCGTCCGTACTCATTTCGGCGACATTCCGCTAATGGGCGACGCGAATTCGGCATACACGCTTGACGATGTCAACAAGCTCAAAAGCCTGGATGAATTCGGCCTGATGATGCTCGAACAGCCGCTTGGGTATGACGACATCATCGACCACGCCAAGCTTCAGGCCGAGATCGAAACGCCGATCTGTCTGGACGAACCAATTAAATCGCCCGATGACGCACGCAAGACGATCGAGCTCAACTCAGGCAAGATCATCAACCTAAAAAACGGCCGTGTCGGCGGACACACACAGTCAAAAATGATCGAGAAGACCTGCCGCGAAGCGGGAATCCCAGTCTGGTGCGGCGGCATGCTAGAATCCGGCATCGGCCGCGCACACAACATCGCCATCTCGACCCTTGGCGGCTACACAATGCCCGGTGATGTCTCGGCATCCAAGAGATATTGGCATGAGGACATCATCGACCCCGCCGTTGAGGTCTCGTCCGATGGCACGATCGCCGCTCCAGAAGGTCCAGGGATCGGATTTGAGATAAGAGAGAATCAGATGAACAAGATGGCGGTACGGAAAGCGGCCATCAGATAGGTTGATACATTTTATGCTAATTAGAATTTTGATCGCAGTCATTTTTACCCAGATTCTATTCTTAATAAGCTGCTCACCGGCCACGGGCGAGAGAGCGACTCTGACGAATGTCGGAATGGAAGCACGTCCTACGCCCGAAATCGAACCAACTAAGTTTCAAATGCACCCGAGCTTCTTAACGCGACCCCTCAACAGCTCTGCGATCGATTGGCGGACGTTAAGTTGTTGCCGCATAAAGATCCGAATGAAACCGATCCTATCTACGAGGCGTTGATCGCCAAGACGGAAAGGTGCATATCCTTGCCTGATTGAGAAGATCACTGACAGCACTAAGATGCCTGACCCACGGCAAGCCCCTCATTGGGAGCATTATGCGGTCGGTGACACTGCCGTTTTCATACTGGTTGACATAATTAGTAAAGATGACGACCGTCTCGCAGCAAAGCTGTTGGTTGATATGCTGCCACCCGCTTATCGAAAGGAGTGGAAAACGAATGGAGTGTATGCTTACTTCAATTACGTCTCGGAGTTAAATAACCGAAAAGAGTTGCGGCAATGGTGGAAAAACTGGCTAAAGAATCATAAGGTAAAATGAGTTCGATTGACGATTTGTCAGGTATAATCAAAGCTAACGAATGTCATGAATGAAATAATTTTTCTAATCGACGAAGACCTTGACGGCGGATACAATGCTCGGGCTTTGAGCGAATCGATCTTTACCCAAGGAGAAAGTCTGGACGAACTTCGGGCAAATATTCGCGACGCCGTTAATTGCCACTTCGACCCGGCAAGTAAGCCGAAGATGATAAGACTCCATTTTGTCACCGAGGAAGTCTTTGCGGCATGAAACTGCCTCGCGATATAAGCGGCGTCTCGCTCGTTAAGGCTCTGAATGTTCTTGGCTATGAAGTAACCCGCCAGACCGGAAGCCACATTCGACTTACCACAACAAGAAATGGTGAACACCACATCACCGTTCCAGCTCATGTTCCGATCAAAATAGGTACTCTTTCAGGAATACTTAACGACATCGCGAAACATCATAAGGTCACGCGCGACGATCTGCTCAGACGCCTAGGGCTCTGACCCTGATGACCTAGCATTCTATGAATGCGAAGCCGAGTTGGAAATAGTGATTGGCAAACTTTGCCATAAATGCTATTTTCAATCGTATGAGCACGATGAACATTTCCCTGCCGGAGACCCTGAAATCTTTCGTGGATTCGCAGGTCTCCGAAGGCGATTACGGCAGCAGCAGTGAATATATGCGGGATCTATTGCGAAAGGAGAAAGACCGCGTACACCTTCGGGGACTGTTAATGGACGGTATCGGGTCCGAGTTGATCGAGGAGCCAATGGACGCCCGTTATTTCGATAAGTTGAGAAAGTGCACTGCGGAGAAGAAATAAGTGAGGCTGAAACCTGTCGTTCGTCGGCGTCGCGCTGACGACGATATTGAAACGGCTATCGCTTACTATCTAAAGGAAGCGGGTGCCGAGGTCGCAACGGATTTCGCAAACCGGCTCGAAGAATGTATACGAAAGATCGCCAGGCAGCCCGCTATCGGCTCTTCGCGTTACGGACATTTAGTTCAGATACCTGAATTGCGACAGTGGCCAATGAAGCGTTTCCCATATCTTCTTTTCTACATCGAGAAGGAAAACCGCATTGAGTTGTCGCGTGTTCTTCACAGTAGCCTGGATTACTGTCGTGGCTCAATGACATTGAAAAGCGATCAGCACGGAACCAGTCAAACATGATCTGTTCTATCCGGTTTTCCTTAAAATTCGTGTTAAAAATAATTGTTCCGGTCTTGATCCTCTTTGTCGCTGCTACGGTGTCGGCCCAAACTCTCAGTGGTGTTGTGGTCGACAGGAATGGAGCCGGGATCGAGAATGCTTCTGTCGTTCTGCTTGAGGGGAATTTTCAAAGATCAAAAACTAAGACTGACGACCAAGGCCGATTCGCGTTTTCGGCGATCATCGGGTCGCGGAGCCGTTTGGCCATCGCCGCCGAAGGTTTTGCTCCGTTCGAACGCGCTCTCAAAAACGACGGCGTCTGGGATTTCACGATCATTCTCCAGCCCGCTGTCGTTGCGGCGGACGTGACCGTTTCCGTGACGCGGACAGAAACTCGGTTGAGCGAAACTCCGGCGAGTGTTGTTGTCTTGTCGAGAGAGACTTTGGATTCGACGGCGGCGCAAAGTATCGACGACTCGCTTAGGCAGATCGCGGGTTTTACGCTGTTCCGGCGCAGTTCCAGCAAAACCGCAAATCCGACGACTCAGGGTGCTAATCTTCGCGGAGTTTCAGGCAGTGGTGCGTCGCGGGCAGCCGTGCTTTTTGACGGGTTGTCGCTAAACGATGCGTTCGGCGGATGGACGTATTGGTCGCGGGTCCCGCAGATCGCCGTCGAACAGGCTGAGATGCTTCGCGGCGGAGCAAGCTCCTTGTACGGAACAGGCGGTTTGAGCGGCGCGGTAAATCTTGTCCCGATCAAAACCGAAAGTGACTGGACGATCCTGAATATTCGCTCGTCCGCGGGTGCACAAGATACGTCTGACGGCAGTCTTTTCGCGGCAGCCGAGCGAAATGGCTGGGCCATCGATCTCGCCGCCGAAACCTTTCAAACGGGCGGCTACATCCCGACCGCCGAGAACGAACGTGGCCTTGCCGATGCGCGTGCGAACAGCCGGCACAATAATTTCATATTTACTGTTGAGCGGCGATTTGGCATCGTTCAGAAGAACTCACCGGCAGACGCAGGTGGTAATGACTCGACAACCGGGCGAATATTCGCACGCGGCAATGTCTTCAGCGAGCGTCGCGACAATGGCACGAGGCTGACGAATAACCGAACATATTTTCGTCAGATGGCCGGCGGTTTCGATCTCTCATCGGGATCCTTCGGTACTTTTCAGGCGCGAGCATTTATCGAAGCTCAAGTCTACGATCAGACGTTTTCAGCGGTTTCTGCGGATCGAAACACCGAAACGCTTGTGCGGCTTCAGCGTGTTCCTTCGCAGGCGTTTGGCTCGAGCTTGTTTTGGACGCGCGGGATAAAGGCACACACACTAACCGCCTCGTTTGAAACGCGCGAGGTGCGTGGATTTAGCGATGAGATCGGATATTTCGGGGGCCGTCCGACTTCGGCTTCAGACTCCGGCGGAAGCGAACGGACATATGCATTCCTAATACAGGACAACTGGCAGCCCGCAAAAAAGCTGAATCTGAGTTTCGGCGTTCGCGTCGACAGCTGGAAGAATTTTGACGCTCATTCGACCATCCGGACGCTGGCGACCAACGCGGCTGCCGTCGCTCGATTCGCCGACCGCAACGAGACAGCGGTAAGCCCTCGCGTTGCTGCGATCTACCAAATCACCGACAGCCTTTCGGCGTACGGCGCATACTCTCGTTCGTTCCGAGCACCGACGCGAAATGAGCTGTACCGTGGATTTCGTGTCGGCAATGTGGTTACGCAAGCGAATGAGAATCTTCGTGCTGAACAGGCCAACACATTTGAAGGCGGGTTGAGTTTCACCGGACTGAAACGGCGGCTGAATGTTCGCGGCAACGTGTTTGTGACCGAGGTAACCGATCCGGTAGTCAGCGTTACCCTCGCCACAACGCCAACGCTGATCACGCGGCAGCGACAAAACGCAGGCGAAACGCGAACCCGAGGCCTGGAAGTCGATGCTGAATTCGCTCCGCGCTCTGACCTAAAACTTTCCGTAAGTTACTTGCTGGCGGATTCCCGAGTGACTCGGTTTCCTTCCAACCCGTCTCTCGTCGGCAATTTCCTCCCGCAGATCGCACGGCAGCTGCTTAATTTTCAATTCAATTATCGCCCGCGTTCGCGTTTCTTTATCGGCATCCAATCGCGCATTTCAGGGGGGCAGTTCGAAGACGATGTGAACAGTTTACGCTTGAATCCTTACCTCACGACGGATGCAACTGCCGCATATCGAGCGCATCGGAAGATCGAGATTTTTGTTGCCGCAGAAAATATTTTCAACGCCGGTTACGACATCGCTCTGACGCCCAACCGAACCGTCGCGGCCCCCGCGTTCGTCCGAGTTGGCATGCGTTTGAATTTGGGGCAAAGATAATATCCTTTGTCAGTCGTTTTCCTTGTATTCTTTGATTATTGAACCGTCTGGACTCACCAGAGCTGAACTACCTTCAAATACGATAATCCCTGAATAACGCTGTTGAGAGGTCTCAAACTTCCATTTTTTCACAGCTTCGGCTACAGCCGCGCGTAGCAACGGATGACCGGATATTGCTCGCGAACATAAAGGAGTTCCTTCCGTGCCAACCATCACTTCAATCGCGACCTTGCCATATGCCCTTACCGCCCTCGCGGCTGGCGGGTAGGTCGGTAACTCCCTAGTAATGGATTTCTTTAGGAGGTCGGTTGCGCTAACGGTCTCATTCTCTTTATCGAGGAAGCATGCATCATCTTTGCTCGGCGGGATGGATTCAGGTCGCGTTGTCTCTGCGTCAAGTGGCAGGATACTGAAACGAAGAGTTGGTAGTCTATCGCGTACTTCATCCAAGATCCTGCCTGTGCTCAATTCGGCACGCACCTCGAAAAAGTCCGCGTCCTTTTCGAATTTCCGCTTGCCCATGCTTACCTGAAGAACTAGCTGGCGTTTCTCAATATCGATCGAGTGCTCTCCGCCCCACCAGATCGAACTTACTGATGCCGGTAAATTATCAATATCGCTATTAGTTAAAAACGCAGACAAACCGAACTTATTTATCAATGTTCCGGCCGATGCGTCATAAATAGCAACAACATCATCGCCGTAACCAACTCCGTGCCAGTTGTCGAATGTCACCACATAGTCGCCCTGATCTGACACAAGAATAGTAACGGGGGAAACTTCGTTGACCAACTTCGTTTCCCAGAGTTTTCTCAGACCTCCACCGGCGTTTCGCGAGTAAAAGATTCCACGACAGTAGTTTTTCTTAGATTTTTTATCAGCCCCTGCGTTTTCGTTTCCGTTAACTTTGTCTTCAAAATATGAAAGCTGGCTCTCCAACTTCTTCGGTATCACCTTCAGGCAGTATTTATTGTTCTTTGAGCAAACTGTCTCCTCTTTCGGTAGAGACCAACTATCGGCCTTCGCGGCGTCGGCGAAGAAAAACACAAAAACCAGCAGGGTAAGTGATGACAGTAAATTTTTCATATAAGTGGCATGGCTCGAACAAGTATGATTTATCAACTGGGTGGGGAGTTGCTTTGCCTGCGCAGAATTATTTGGGTATCGTATTTAGTTCGATAATAATTAAGCAACAGTTTATAGCCAATGAGCAATCCCGAACCAAACAAGATCATTTTTTCGATGGTCAAGGTCAGCAAGTTTTACGATAAGAAGCCTGTTCTCAAGGACATTTACCTATCGTTCTTTTATGGCGCCAAGATCGGCGTTCTTGGATTGAACGGGGCGGGCAAATCCAGCCTCCTCCGCATAATCGCGGGAACCGATACGGAATTTAACGGCGAGGTCGTTTTTTCAAAGGGCTATTCGGTCGGGTATCTAGAACAGGAGCCGAAGCTTGACGAATCCAAAACGGTCCAGCAGATAGTTGAAGAGGCCGTGCAATCGACCGTCGATCTTCTAAAAGAATTCGAAGAGATCAACGCAAAATTTGCCGAGCCGATGGATGACGATGAGATGGCCATGCTCATCGAACGCCAAGGCGTTGTGCAGGAAAAGCTCGATCACGCCGATGCCTGGGACCTGGATTCTCGGCTTGAGATGGCGATGGATGCTCTGCGTTGTCCGCCGCCGGAAACAGTCGTAAAGACATTGAGCGGTGGCGAAAAACGGCGAGTCGCTTTGTGCCGCCTGCTGCTTCAAAAGCCTGACATCCTGCTTCTTGACGAGCCGACGAACCATCTCGACGCCGAAACCGTCGGCTGGCTTGAACAGCACCTCAAAAAATACGAAGGTACGATCATCGCGGTTACCCACGACCGTTACTTCCTCGACAACATTGCCGGCTGGATCCTCGAACTCGACTACGGCCGCGGAATTCCTTACGAGGGGAATTACTCATCATGGCTCTCCCAAAAAAGCACGCGTCTTGCACAGGAAGCCCGCTCCGAGGACAAGCTGCAGAAGACCCTCGAACGTGAGCTTGAATGGATCCGCATGGCTCCGAAGGGCCGCCACGCCAAGTCGAAAGCCCGTATCAACGACTACGAAGAGATGGTCGCATCCAAATCGGAAAAGCGTGCCGATGACCTTGAGATTTACATCCCGCCGGGCGAACGGCTAGGCGACATCGTGATCGAAGCTCACGGCGTTTCAAAGGGTTATGACAACACCGTCCTGTTCGAGGACCTCGAATTTTCACTGCCGAAAGGCGGGATCGTCGGCGTCATCGGGCCGAACGGCGCCGGTAAAACCACGTTGTTTCGCCTGATAACCGGCCAGGATACGCAGGATTCGGGTGAGTTCAGGGTAGGCGAAACCGTAAAACTCGGCTACGTCGACCAGTCTCGCGACAGCCTGAACGCCGAAAAGACCGTCTTTGACGAGATAGCCGACGGGCTCGATTTTGTAACGCTCGGCAAACGCGAAATGAACGCCAGAACGTATGTCTCGAAATTCAACTTTTCCGGCACCGATCAGCAAAAGTTCGTCGGCCAGCTTTCGGGCGGCGAACGCAATCGGGTCCATCTCGCCAAAATGCTCAAGTCCGGTGCAAACGTTCTGCTTTTGGATGAGCCGACAAACGATATCGACGTCAACACGATGCGGGCGTTGGAGGAAGCGCTTGAAAACTTTGCCGGCTGCGCCGTCGTAATTAGCCATGATCGCTGGTTTCTTGACCGTATCGCCACCCACATTTTGGCGTTCGAGGGCGACAGCCACGTCGAGTATTTCGACGGCAATTACAGCGAGTACGAGGCAGACCGCAAGCGAAGGCTCGGGCACGCCGCGGATCAGCCCCACAGAATAAAATATAGAAACTTGACCAGAGCCTAGTCGACGTCCAACAAACTTCAGTTTGTTGCCTTCGTTCGGCCACGGAACTTCTGAAAACTATGACCAACCCTACAAAAGATATAGCCATCTTTTTTGCTATTGCACTTCTTTTGTTAACCGCGTCTTGCGGATCGTCGTCGGACACAGCGAACGCTCCTCAGGTTGCGGCCCCAAGCCCGGACGAATCTCCGAAAGGATTTCAGCCGCCCGCCGCCGAAGCCTCGCCCGCTATTCCCGATCTGCAGGCAGAGATCCTCGATGATCGCGGAAAGACAACGACCTCGCCGCTCGGGTCTTTCGATTTTCGCAATTTCACCTACCCGCTTCCGCGTGGCTGGCAGCACCCGGACGGTGACGAGATCGTCCTTTCAAACGGCAAACTTGAACCAAAGCTGCGTGACGTTGCCGAAGATATGTCGCCGGAAGAAAAGGCTGCGGCACGCTCCGAACGCCGGATCGGCATGTCTTACGTCACGACCAAATATCTTGACGTGAATAGTGACGGCCAGGATGAGGCGGCCGTTATTTTAAAGATCGAGACCGGCGGCAACGCCATTCCGCAACTCGTCTATATTTTTGAATGGAAAGATGGCTCGCCAAACCTGTTGTGGAACTTTCGCACCGGCGACCGCGCCGATGGCGGCCTTAAGGACATTCGGACTGAGAACGGCGAACTGGTCGTCGAACTCTACGGCCAGGACCGTTTTCTGCTGGGCCAAACTGAGACCGGCAAAATAACCGGCGACGAAGAGCAGCTCTGCTGTCCGACCTATTTCACGCGAACTTTCTACAAATGGAACGGTAAGGTCTTTCAGATGCAAAGAAAACGCCTTACCTATGAGGTGAAAACCCCCTCGGCCCCGCCCCTAGAAAATTTCGGCGACATCATGAACGACCCAGTGAAGTCGAAGAAGTTCTTGAACTCGAACACGGTTAAGTAGCTGCCGTAACGGTCGAGCCGCCGTAAAAGGATCATTCAACTTTATATCACAAAGTACTTGACAGGGCGAACAACTTGGCCTATTCTCTTTGCATATGGCATCCATCCAACCAATTCGCAAGGAGCCGGCCGAGCAGAACGCCCCCGTCAATCTTAGCGACCGGGCGATCGATAATCTCAAATACATCCGCGAGACAATGGAGCGGTCGACCAGCTTTACGGCCGTGCCGGGCTGGGGCGGGATGCTGATGGGGGCGACGGCGATCACTGCTGCGCTTCAGGCGAACGCACAGATATATCGGCGCGACTGGCTGCTGGTATGGCTTGTTGAGGCGGCATTGGCTTTCGCGATCGGGCTGGTCACGATGTGGCAGAAGGCGAAGTTTGTAAAGCAGCCGCTCACATCCTCGTCCGGCCGCAAATTCGTTTCCGGATTCGTTCCGCCGCTGATCTGCGGCATTGTCATCACGCTCGGGCTATGGCGTTACGAATATTACGAGATCATGGCCCCGGCGTGGATGCTCAGCTACGGGGCAGCCGTCGTCACCGGTGGGGCCTTTTCCGCACGGGTCGTGCCGGTAATGGGCTGGCTGTTCATAGCCGCCGGCTGCGTCGCATTCGCGCTTCCGGCCGCCTACGGCAATATTCTTATGGGAGCGACGTTTGGCCTGCTGCACGTAATTTTCGGCGCGGTCATCGCGAGGCGTTATGGAGGATGACCGGAGTATGGAACAAATAGTGACACCCAATCAAAGACTGGCCGGCATAGTTGTGGCAGTAGCATTTTTGCTGCTCATACCGTACATGGCGATGGAATTTACCGGCGAAGTGCATTGGACGGCCATTGATTTTATTGTGGCCGGAGTGCTCCTGCTGGGCGCGGGCCTCGCCATCGAGCTTGTTCTGAGAATGGTAACGAAAACAGCTTACAGGATCGCGATCTGCGCTTTGATCCTTCTGATACTTTTGGTCATTTGGGCAGAGCTGGCGGTCGGCATTTTCGGATCGCCGTTCGCCGGAAGTTAAAAAGATATGTCTGGGAAAAATTCAGCAGCTAAAAACGGCGCATACGGTGCAGGGCCAAGCGCCCTGCGGGTTGAGAAAGCGGCCGAGACCGTTTCGAACGAGCTCGACAAGATCATACACGAGCGAATGCGACTCGGCATTATTAGCGCCCTCGCGGCAAACAAGAAACTCAGCTTTACCGATCTGAAGAACATGCTCGACACGTCGGACGGCAACGTCAGCGTCCATGCACGCAAGCTAGAGGAGGCCGGATATATCACGATGAAAAAATCGTTCTCCGACCGGATGCCGTTGACGGAATATTCGATCACGAAGGATGGGCGCAGGGCGCTGGAACGATATCTCGATCATATGGAAGCGTTGATCAAGGCGATGAAGGGAAGATAGGTATTATGGAACTCCGTCGGTCGAAGATTCTCAAATACATTTTCGCTTTTCTGTGCGGAATCGCTTTCAGCTATTTTGTCTCGGGAATTGGCTCGGCGCTCGACATTGTTTTTCTCGGATCTGAAGTGTGTAGCCAAGCCTCGTTTCCGAGAATGCACATCGCTCACCTTTACGCTCGACCCGGATTGGGAGATCAAGCGCTTACATTGGGTGTCGACGGTGAAACCGTTTATGTGTCGAATGACGCTCCGGGAGGAAATCTTCAGGAAAGGCTTTCGTGGGACTCCACGGGCACGACTGTTTCGCTGGAGCTGTCCGGCAGGAAAGTTTTCGCCTACAACGCACGCGCTAAACGGGAGGTAGAGGACTAGATTCATGGCCCAGACAATCAACAGACCGGCCATTTACTGGCTGATTCAATCATTGCTCCTCGGCCCCCTTGTCATTCTTTGGGCCGGCGTGGCGTATTGGTTCGGTTTTAGCTCAGGCGTGATCCTGCGGTTTGTTTTTCCGCCGATGGCGGTACCGATGTTTCTGCTTATTTTTCCGGTCGGAGCGTTTATCTGGACGCTGGTACATTTCACAAGGACTCCGCCGGAAAGGCAGATGGCACGCGGGGCCGATGTTGTGGTTTGTATCTTTATTTTGTTCTCGCTGCTGATAGTTGCGGGGCAGGTTTCGGGCCAGTAGGAGGAAAATCATGGGCGTACTTTTGATGTTAATGACGATCGGTAGTTTGATCGCGGCGGGCGTTTTGCTGATCATTGCGTTTGCAACGAGGAAGGCCTGGTTGAAAAAGTTCGTGCTTGGCAGCGTCGCGGTTTGGTTTGGGTTTTATGCGGTGATGCTTTTCGGAATGTCGCTAACAAGTGAGGAAAAAGATCTTGGCCGGAACGAGCCAAAGGAATTTTGCGGTTTCTATCTTGACTGCCATATGCACACGGCCGTTACGGGAGTTCGCACCGCCAAAACGCTTGGCGACAAGACGGCGAACGGCGAATTTTACATCGTAAAGGTCAAAATCTTTAGCGACGCCAAACAGGCAAAGCTCGGTCTCATCACTGTGGATGCCCACGTTGTCGATGACGCGAAACAAACCTACACTCGCGATATCGAGGCTGAAGGACAACTGCCGCCGCAGCCGCCGTTCGATCAGCGAATAACGCCCGAAGAGAGCTTTGAAAAGGAGATCGTGTTCGACTTGCCCATGGACGTCAGGACTCCGCGGCTGGATATTAGAGAAGGCTATGGCATCGACCATGTGATCGAGGCCGTCCTGATCGGCGACGAAGACAGCATCCTCCACAAGCGGACGTATTTTAAGATTTCGGAACAAAACACCTTCGCGGGCGTCAAATGATACAGCGGTATAAATATTCGACAGAGGTGATGATGCAAAGTCTAAATTTGAATGTGGGGCTAGCAGAGGGGCCGATAGAGGGCGAAGCGGCGGGTCCGCTCACGTTTCGGGCAAGACAGTTTCAACTTAAACCGACGCGTTCCCAGAAAAGATTTGACTGGACATTCGGCGTCGGCCTGCCTCTGGTTTGCGTCGCGGCCGACCCGGTCGTTTTCAGTTCCTGGGACGGTTTTGGCCGTCCGCTGCTGGGAGAATATAAGATCTTTGCTTACACGCTGAGTATAGTTTCTATTCTCTCAATGGCCGCCTGGCTTCTGTGGGGCCAGCGGCTTGGAGAACTTCGCGGTTATCTTGGCGGGTTGTTTCTAGCCGGAGCGGCGATTTCGCTATTTGTCGGAGTGATACTGCTGCCATACAGCTTTATAGGAATGTTCTTTGTGATCGGTTTTCTCGGATTTACGCCTTTGTTTTCGAGCTTCGTTTACTGGCGCAACGCGGTTCGGGCCATCGAGGGATCGACTCTCGACCTGCCGCCGGGCGTCGTTTTCCGGGCGGTTGTACTCGCAGCCCTTTACAGCTTGATCGTTCCTTTTGTATTGAATTTTAACGCACACTGACCCATATGACTGACAGGACAAAAACCGGACTTGAAGTTCTCCAGGCGTCGTTTTTGGTAGGAATTCTCGGCAATGTTTTGCTTCGCGAGACACCTTGGGGTTTGAACGTACTTCTATTTGTGATGGCTTTTGCGGGCGGCATAGCGATGATCGCACTGCGGCGGCGGACCGATCTTGTCAGCTTTCAGAACTCGGCTCTCGCGGGAGCAATGCTATTTTTTGCAGCGATGTTCGCCTGGCGCGATTCAGTCGAACTTCTTACGGCCGATGCTCTTGCAATCGTTTCGCTGATGGGCGTGCTGATCCTTTCGTCGATGAATGTGAGGGCAACTGTGGGCGGCCTTTTCCACTACGCGGTTGGCGTTGTATGGGCCGGGATAAATTCGTCCTTTATGGCGGCGGCGCTCCTTACCACCGATATTAAGTGGGCAACGATGCCGAAAACCCGCTGGTCGAAATACGTTGTTGCTACAATGCGCGGGCTTCTCATAGCGCTGCCTCTCGTTTTGATCTTCGGTGCACTCTTCGTCGCGGCGGACGCGGTATATCAGGGAATGGTGGAACGCGTTTTTAACATTCCAGCCGAGACGGTCATAACACATTTGGTCCTTACGTCGATCTTTTTCTGGCTGACCGCCGGTTATTATCGCGGACTGCTTCTTGGCATCGATCTAACGCCTGCGGTTGAGGTTTCCGCCCCGGCCCGATCGGCCGAAGAAAAGACGAAGGCAGAAACGGCGAACCTGAGCATTTTTGACCAGGTGCGGGCCGAAGAGGTGGTCAATCCCGACGCCTTGCCGAACAATGCTTCGATCCTCGATCATATAAACACGAGTGATCCGCCGAACGCTGAGCACGGAACGCGGACGCCCTCGTCCGCAGCCGATACGCAAACTTCGACGCCCGACGGGAAGGCGACATTGCAGTGGCAGAATTTTGATAACTCGATCCTGCCTCAAGCGTTTACTTTAGGAGCTGTCGAAACCTCGATCGTCCTCGGCCTGATCAACCTGCTGTTTCTGAGTTTCGTGATCGTCCAGGTGCCGTATTTGTTTGGCGGGATGGAGCTTGTCCAGAACACGCCCGATTTCAAGCTGGCCGAATACGCACGCCGTGGCTTTGGCGAACTGGTTGCGGTCACGGCCCTCGTTCTGCCGATCTTGCTGTTGACGCATTGGCTGCTGAGAAAAGACAGCCCGCTTAACGAAAAGCTTTATCGTGTTCTGGCCGGCATTCAGATCGTTCTGCTGTTTGTCATTATGGCTTCGGCGGTCCAGCGTTTGTTCCTGCTGACTGGTAACCTCGGCTACGGCCTGACGACCGTCCGGTTTTATCCGATGGTCGTAATGATCTGGTTCGCCATCGTGTTTGTCTGGTTCGGTGTCACTGTCCTTCGCGGTGCGCGACAGCACTTTGCGTGGGGAGCGCTATGGTCGGCGCTGTTTGTTTTGGCAGCGGTCCACGTGGTTAACCCGGATGAGTTTATTGTCCGTACGAACATTGCTTTAATGAAGCAAGGCCGCGAATTTGACGCCCGCTACAACTCGGCTGAACTCAGCAACGACGCCGTGCCGGCTTTGATTGAGTCCTTCGATTCGATGAGCATGGAGGATAAATGCTGGATAGACTATGAGTTCAAACAACGGAGAGAATCCGAATCCTTTAAAGATCTCCGAAGTTTCAATTTTTCGCGGTCAAAGGCAGACGAGTTGCTTCGAACCTTTAGCACGGAAATAGATACGTCGCAGTGCCGGGGAAAACCATGGCTCTAAACGCGGAAGTGGTATTATAATACAAGTATGCAAAGATCTCTGGTTTTTCGGCATTGTCATCCAGATGTTTTGATGACCACCCGCCCGCACATTTTCATGCTGAGCATCAGGGAATCCTTGATTTTCGAGGCAACATTTTCCGGGTGACATTCGATCGAGACCCAACGGGGGCCGACATTGCTCCTGATGGCTACATAATAATGCACTGAAAAAGATCGGCCTTCAAACTGCGTAATGAGTGATTCCCGCGATTTTGTCCGCGAATACGTTTCCTTTGCGAAAGTCGAAAAGGGCCTGTCGGTGAATTCGCTGCAGGCCTACCAACGCGACCTTGCGAAGCTGCGCGCCTGGGGCGAGAAGAACGGCCTTGATGTCGTAGAGATGACGCGGCAGGACCTGCGCGAATGGATGATCGACCTTGGCCGGACCGATCTGTCGGTCAACTCAAAGCGGCGACTGATCAGCGTCCTGCGCGGGTTTTACAAATTCCTCATGATCGACGGACATATAAAGACGAACCCGGCCGAGCTTTTGGACATACCGCAAAAGGGCAGCTATTTGCCGCGATTTTTGAATCAGGCAGATATCGACGCGTTGTTTTTGGTCCCGGATACTTCGACCGAGATCGGGTTGCGGGACCGGGCAATTATGGAATTGATGTATTCGAGCGGCCTGCGAGTCTCAGAAGCCGTTTCGATATCTGTCAGGGATGTTGACCTTGATGCGGGCATTCTTACCTGTACCGGAAAGGGGAGCAAAACTCGTCGCGTTCCGGTCGGTTCAAGTGCGGTTGAATGGCTGAAAAGCTATCTCGCCCTGCGTCGAAAGAAGGAAAATATAGAGGTTCAAAATCTTTTCGTCACGCCAGCCGCAAGTCCGCTCAATCGTCAGACGATCTTTCTTTTTATCAAGGGATACGCCAAACAATGCGGCCTGGACGGCGTGTCGCCGCACACGCTTCGGCATTCGTTCGCCACGCATCTTGTCCAAAACAACGCCGATATTCGCAGCGTTCAGCAGATGCTTGGCCACGCGGATATTTCGACCACTCAGATCTACACACACATAACAAGCGCCCATCTAAAGAAAAACTACGACCGTTTTCATCCGCGATCGAAGTAGAGACGGGATATTAATCCCTATTAGTTAACAATTCTCCGATTGTCAATTGCCATCAGGAACCGCAGTCCTCCGCGATCAAGATTTGGTTTCTACCAATTAACATTTCGCCAATTGTCAATTGACAATTTGGTCAAATAAAAGACCCTGCATCGGAATAACGGGTCTTGCCGCTAATGGTCGCTGGACGATTCGTATGATATTGTCTATTTACAAAAAAACATGAGCGAAACGAATAAGACACTTTCGGAGGAGACCGGGCGGGGCCGGTCGCGGAGGGATTTTATCAAAACGTCCGCGGCGGTTGTCGTAGGAACTGCGGCGGCAAATATCATGTCGGCTCACCCGTTGATCGCAAGCCGGCCGGCCGTTGTTGACGGAGTGTCGATCGAGCAGATCGCTCTTAAGCTGAATATCAACGGCAAGGAGCATGCGTTGTCAGTCGATACGCGAACGTCTTTGCTTGACACTCTTCGCGAACAGCTCGAAATGACGGGCTCGAAAAAAGGCTGCGATCTCGGACAATGCGGGGCCTGCACGGTGATCATCGACGACCGACGCCAGCTTTCGTGCCTCACGCTCGCCGCGATGTGCGACGGGCGGAAGGTTACGACCATCGAGGGACTTGCCGAGGGTGACAAACTTCACCCGATGCAGACGGCGTTTATCGAATATGACGGAATGCAGTGCGGTTACTGCACGCCCGGGCAGATATGCTCGGCTATCGCGATGCTCGAGGAAGCTAAAAACGGCGATGCGAGCCACGTTTCGGCGAATGTGAGCGCGGCGGTTCGCGGCCAAAAGCTGACCAAGGAGGAGATCCGCGAACGGATGAGCGGCAACATTTGCCGCTGCGGGGCCTATCCGAACATTGTTGACGCGATCGAGAATGTTCACGCCGGAAAAGGAGGCAAGCGATGAGGTCGTTTTCATTCAAGCGTGCCGCCGACCCGGCAGACGCTGTAAAATTGGCGGCCGCCAGTCGCGGTTCGAAATTTATCGCCGGCGGAACGAACCTCGTTGACCTGATGAAGGAAGGCGTTGAAAAGCCGGCGTCGCTCATTGATATATCCCGGCTCTCGCTTTCGGTTGTTCGTGCGATGCCGGGCGGCGGTGTTTCGATCGGGGCGCTTGCAAAAAATACTGACACGGCAAATCATCCGCTTATCCGCCAGCAATATCCGCTTTTGACACAGGCGATCCTCGCCGGAGCCTCGCCGCAGATCCGCAACATGGCGACGAACGGCGGCAATCTCATGCAGCGAACGCGTTGCCCATACTTTTACGATCTCGCAACGCCGTGCAATAAACGCGAAACCGGCAGTGGCTGTTCGGCCAAGGACGGGCTTAGCCGAAACAGCGCGATCCTCGGATGGAGCGATTCGTGCGTTGCCACGCATCCTTCAGATATGTGCGTGGCGCTTGCGGCGCTTGATGCCGTCGTCAAGGTTCGCGGCGCAAACGGTGTCGAGCGTTCGATAAAATTCAGCGAGTTTCATCGATTGCCTGAAACTTCACCGGAAAAAGACAACACCTTGGCCCACGGCGAACTGATAACTGCGATCGAACTGCCGCGTTCTCCGTTCGGAGCCCGGTCGCATTACCTCAAAGTCCGCGACCGCGCGAGTTATGCTTTCGCGCTGGTTTCGGTTGCCGCCGCTATTGAGAATGCCCCTAGCGGTTCGATAAGGCAGGCTCGGATCGCTCTCGGCGGCGTAGCACATAAGCCCTGGCGGGCCACAGAGGCCGAACAGTTTCTTTCCGGCAAACGGGCCGAAGATGCCGTGTTCAAAGAAGCGGCCCAGATCGCGATGAAATCGGCGCGACCGCTCCACGATAACGGATTCAAGGTGCGGCTTGCGGAGCGATCGATCGTTCGGGCACTAAGCAATGCGATGAAAGGAGGCTCGGGCGCAAAATGATGATGGACGACGATCTGAAAAACCAGCCGAGCCGAGTCGATGGCCGTGCAAAAGTAACCGGAACAGCGAAATATATCGCGGAGCACCGTTTTCCGAACATGGCGTACGGCTATCTCGTGCAATCGACGATCGCAAAGGGAAAGATCACTAAGATCGACACCTCCGAAGCCGAAAAACAGCCCGGCGTTATTAAGGTATTGTCGCATCAAAACGTACCAAAGCTTGCAGTTCCCGAACGCCCGGTCCCACACCCGTTTTATGCGATGACGTCGGACCAGATACTTTTCAACGGCCAGCCGATCGCCGTGGTCGTGGCCGAAACATTTGAGCAGGCGCGTTACGGTGCAAGCCTCGTCAAGGTCGCATACGACAAGGAAAAACCTGAAACCGATCTAACGGCTCAGCTTTCGAAAGCCTTCACGTCCGGTCGCGAACAGCCGCCTCGGGGCAATCCCGACCAGGCCTTTGCCGATTCCGAGGTAAAGGTCGAGGGTGAATATACCATCCCGATCGAGCACCATAATGCAATGGAACCGCACGCGACGGTCGCGAATTGGGAAAAGGAAAAGTTGACTGTTTATGACAAAACGCAGGGGATTTCGGGCACGGTCGGCTATCTTGCTGGGGTCTTTGGACTAAAGCCCGAAAACATTCGCGTGATGTCGCCGTTTTCAGGTGGAGCGTTCGGGGCTGCCTTGCGGCCGGGGCCGAATCTGCTTATTGCCGCGATCGCGTCGCGCGAATCGAACCGGCCCGTAAAGGTTGTGTATTCACGGCGGCAACTCGCCACTGCACACGGATATAGGCCGGAATCCATCCAGAATATAAAGATCGCCGCCGATCGGAGCGGAAAGCTCAAGGCGATCATTCACGAAGCCGTCCACAATACATCGGCCCATGAGAATTTCTCCGAAAGCCTTGTCGGTGTATCGCGGGCTCTTTATGCGTGTCCAAATGTAAAGACCGTTGCTAAGATCGCGCGGCTTGATCTGCAAACACCTCTCTGGATGAGGGCACCGGGAATGGTGTCGGGTGTTTTCGCCCTCGAATCGGCGCTTGATGAGTTATCGTACAAGTTAAAGATCGATCCGGTCGAGCTGCGGCTGATCAACTACGCCGAAAACGATCCGGAAAGCGGTAAGCCGTTTTCCAGCAAGGAATTGCGGGCCTGTTATAAACAAGCCGGAGAACGTTTTGGCTGGAGAAGGCGCAGTCCCGAACCGCGTTCTATGCGCGACGGGCGATGGCTTGTTGGCTGGGGCATGGCTACCGGGACGTGGCCGGCGGGTCAGTCGGCCGCATCGGCCCGTGTAACTGTAAGGGACGACGGCACTGCTCTTGTCGAAAGCGGCACGACCGATATCGGCCCCGGCACGTACACGACGATGTCGATCATTGCCGCCAGGTCGTTGGGCATGCCTATAGAAAAGATAAAGTTCGTGCTGGGCGACAGCGAATTGCCGCCGAGTCCTGGTCAGGGCGGCTCGACCACGACCTCAAGCGTAGGATCAGCCGTCCAGGAAGCCTGCGGGATGGTGATAAAGGAATTGGCGGCTCTTGCCAATAAAGTTGAGAACTCGCCGTTTCGCGGCCTGGCAGACGATGAAATCGCCGTCGAGGACGCCTCGATCATGGTGAAAGGCAAACCAGACACTAAGATCAAGTTTATCGATATTCTAAAGCGCAATAACCTGGGCCATGTTGGACTGCTGCATCGTTCGACGCCGAATGCCGGCGAGCGGGCCAAATACACGATTGCCTCGCACGGAGCGCAGTTCGTTGAGGTCAAAGTTGACGAGGAATTGGGCATTATTCGAGTGAGCCGCGTTGTTCAGGGCACAGCCGCCGGCAAGATAATCAATCCCAAGGGTGCCCATAGCCAGGAAATGGGCGGGGTGGTCTGGGGCATCGGCATGGCACTGACCGAACAAACGGAAGTTGACCATCGATTTGGCCGCATCATGAATCCGAACCTCGCCGGCTATCATGTGCCGGTAAATGCGGATGTCGGCCAGATCGAGACCTTATTTGTTGAAGAGCACGACAAGATCGTAAATCCGCTTGGTGCTAAAGGCCTCGGCGAACTGGGAATGGTCGGCGTTCCGGCGGCCATAGCGAATGCTGTTTTTCATGCCACCGGAAAACGTATCCGAGATCTGCCAATAACGCCTGACAAGATCCTATAATCGAAAAAGCAACTATCTCCTAAACTGAACTTGCGCGCTTTCGCGAGTTTCGGTATCATTGGAAATTTGCTAATTGGCTCAAAAAGTGGCCAGTGGCAACAAAGAAAAGGACGCATGGGTGGTCGAGCGGTCAAAGGCAACGGGCTGTAAACCCGTCGGATTAATTTCCTACGTAGGTTCAAATCCTACCCCATGCACCATAGAGCGGGAGTAGCTCAGTTGGTAGAGCGTCAGCCTTCCAAGCTGAATGTCGCGAGTTCGAGTCTCGTCTCCCGCTCCAATATTTTTGCCCACGGGTCTTGTTGGTATTGAAAAATTGCCCAAGTAGCTCAGGGGTAGAGCGCATCCTTGGTAAGGATGAGGTCGCGGGTTCAAATCCCGCCTTGGGCTCCACAATGTCCGACAAACTTTAGTTTGTCGATTAATGATTGATTGACCGAAACAACAAACCGAAATTTGTTGTAAAACTTTTGACCGGAGAAGACGAAAGAAGATGAGCAAGGAAAAATTTGACCGTTCGAAGCCGCATGTGAACATAGGGACGATCGGGCACGTGGATCACGGGAAGACGACGTTGACGGCGGCTATTACTAAGGTGATGTCGAAGCACAATCCGAAGATGACGTTTCGGTCGTTCGATTCGATCGACAACGCACCTGAGGAGCGGGCA
>JBGTJP010000138.1:0-7940 GCA_041745075.1 Pyrinomonadaceae bacterium
ACTGAATATCAGTTCTCAGGCAAGGTGAAAATGGATCGTCAGGAACATTGGGAAAATGTTTATCAAACAAAAGGCCGCGATGAGGTAAGTTGGTTTCGCGAGCATCTGGACACGTCGCTGCGGATGATCGAGAAAACCGGCGTTGGCAAGAATGTTCCGGTGATCGATGTCGGCGGCGGCAATTCTAACCTGGCGGACGATCTTCTTGACGCGGGTTTTGTCGATATATCGGTCCTGGACATTTCTGGCAAGGCTTTGGCAGACAGTCAGGAACGGCTCTCGGCAGACGCCGCGAAGGTTACCTGGATCGAAGCCGATATCACTGAGGCAAACCTGCCATCGGGCCATTACGGTCTATGGCACGACCGGGCGGTCTTTCATTTTCTTACCGACCCAGCCGACCGCCGTAAATACGCTGATCTTGTCGAAAGATCGGTCAAGGACGGCGGACATATCATCGCAGCTTCGTTTGGCATCGATGGCCCGCAAAAATGCAGCGGTTTGAATGTCGTGCGGTACGCTCCGGAATCGATGCAGGCAGAGTTCGGCGATTCGTTCGATCTTATCGAAAGCATCACCGAAACCCACTACACGCCGTTTGGCACCACGCAGGAATTCATTTACTGCCATTTCCGAAAGATGCGTTAGTTGAGTTTATTGACGCGGCGTCGGCCTTCGGAAATGGGAACGGGTGCAGCGGCGGGGCTGTATGGGCGTGCCTTTTGCCAGTCGGGCAGTTCGATGTCGTCGTCATATGTTTCACGGCAGGCGACGAGAAGCGTCATCAGGGTTATGAACAGCAGCGAGATCGCCGTTGTGTGAAGCACAAAATCAAAGATGCTGTGGACCAGTACCGCAAAACAGCCGGCGAGGGCCCCGATCGCAACTCCGCGGCGATAGGTATTCGCGGTCTTTGCGGCCGCAAGCCCTGAGCGGAAAAGCCAGATCAGGAAAAATAGTCCGATCACGGCGCCAGCCAAACCTGCATCGGCCACAACTTGTAGATAATCGTTGTGGGCCTGTTCGACCCGCTCAAGTCCGCTGTAAGTGTCATAAGGAGTGTACGCCACGCCCAGTGCACCAAATCCGGCCCCAAGCGGCAGGTTTTTCGCGATCACGCTGGTCGTTACTTTCCAGATATGCCCGCGGTCGGTGGTAATGTCATTGGACACCGCGGTATCCGCGATCCTCGTCAGCGAACTTTCCCCGCCAATAAAGATCGAACCAACCACAATTGCCCCGATGAGCAGGGCCGAAAAGCCGATCTTCATCGCAAGTCTTTGCTTGCTCTTTGCTCCGGTGGTCAGCATTATCAGGAATATCACCTGGGCGAGAAAGGCAACCAGGCCGCCCCGCGAACCGCTCATTATCAGAGCCACACCCATTAAGGCAATTCCTGTGATATACAGAAGGCGTTTGTCTCTGGTCACAGCCCCCGCAAACAGCATCCCGAGCGGAAGCCCGATCGTCATTTCCGTATAGGCCGCAAAATTATGACGGTTGACGAATGATCCAAACGGCACCGAGCCTCTCACTTCGTAAATTCCGTATATCTTGCCCGGGCTGAGCACGAATTGGAGGATGGCAAAAAAGGCGAACGCAAAGCCGACCACAGAGATCGCGATCACAAATTTTCTGATCCGCGTGGCGGAATCCATCAAAACCAGCGAGGCGGAAAAAAACAGCCCCAGTGCAAGAAAATGCAGTGCGGACATCTGCGTCGCGAACGGATCGAGCGAGATGGTGCGTGGGATACCGGAGATGCCAGCTATTTCGGCGATCGAACCGAAGGGGACCGTTTGAACCAAACCATAGGCTGCGGCAGCGTAAAGCGGGGCCTGCAGCCACGACAAATTCACCCGGACCGCATCCGATTTGAAACTGTCGAGAGCCCAAAGAAGGACGACAATAGCGACCAACACGTAGAACAGAGCGAGTACCGGTTGGTGGACAGCTCCATACGCGATCGTAGTAAACACTATGATCACAAAGATGAAAGTATATGCTATCCGATTTGGCCAGGTCATGATCTGTCTAAAATCGTCTGAGATTACAGCCTTTCCAACTTAAAATCGTCGTACCAGATCGTCCCCGAAATAGGACAGTTTTCACCGCAGCTATTGCGTCCGGTCCTGATGGTTATTCCGTCGCATTTTTCGGGAATGGTAAACTCGAGCGTCCATTGCTTCCAATCGTTTGAGCCGAGCGGGAACGGCTCGCTCCGGAGAATAAAGGTGTCGTGGTTTGAATCGACGATCTCGAGCAGCGGCTCACCACCGGTTCTTAGATTCTCAGTGCGAAGCAAGAACGAAAGACGGTAGCGGGCCAGAGGTTCTACCGCGATCGTCTGCGCCACGTTGTAGAGAATCGGTTTTGAGTAATTCTTAAAATTCAGCTTCAGGCTTCGCTGCCCCTGGCTCTTGACGTTCGAATCGGTCAGAACATCCAACTTGCCCTCGCCCCTATTGATCTTCCAGCCAAAAAGGCCATCATCCGACTCGCCGAGGAACTTTTCAAAGCCGGGATTAGCGATGGTTTCCGGCTGTGCCTCGGGATCCATTCCTGATTGCCGGGCAAACTCCAACGCTTCTCGAAAATGGCGCTTATCGTAAAGAAGCTGCGTAATGGTCCTCACCAAAACCGGATGCTTTGCCTTTTCATCATCGGGAATAGTATTCCAGATACGAACCGCATCGGCCGCGGCTTCGCGGCGGGCGTAAAAAAGAGCCAGCGTCACGCGGACATCGGGTGCATCGGCGGCGATCTGCTCAAGGCGAACAGGGTCTTTTTCGAAATAGTCCCACGCAAGAGCGAAGACCTGTTCGCGGTAAACGACGCTCTTCTCGGTAGTTTTGGTCAAGTGGGCAAACGCCTCATCGACGCGGTCATGCCGCAAGTAAAAATTTCCTATCTGCCAATGCGGAAATGTGTACTCCGGTGCCAATTCAATTGCCCGGTTGAATGCCCGTTCGGCATCTTCGTTGCGTTCGGCCTGTTCATATGCCCGCCCCAGTTCGATCCACCAGCGAAAATCGTTCGGCGATCGTCGGACGGTCTCCTCGAAGTTCCTGATCGACTCGGCGATGCTTTCCGCATCGAACTCTTCCTTCATCTTGGTCGCAAGCAGCCAGCGGGGCTGGGGATCGCGGGGTGCAAGATCGACCGCGGCCCGGGCTATCTCAAGGGCATTTTCCTGAAACGGCTGGGTCAATTCGCCGAGCATGCTTCCAACCTGCCACCGGACGCCGAACCAGGCGAACGCGAGCGCGACGGCGATCACTCCAAGCAGGACGATCCGGCCCGCGGCGCTTTTTGACTTAATTGTGTAAATTGGCCTCGACAATTCAGCAAACCTCACTTCTCATAAAATTCCGCGATCTTCCCGACCACGTACCGCTGCTGCTCCGCCTTAAGTTCCGGGTAAATTGGAAGAGCCAGAGTTTCCCGCGAAGCCCGCTCCGACTCGGGAAAATCGCCCGCCTCGTAACCGAGATAACCAAAGCACTCCTGCAAATGAAGCGAGACGGGGTAATAAATATCGGTTCCGATCCCGCATTCGGTCAAGTGCTTGCGAAGCTCATCCCGATGGTCGGGATCCCGAACGACAAATTGATTATAAATATGCCGCACGTTTTGCCGTTCGACGGGCAGCGTTATCTTTTCTCCAAGGCCGAATTCGCCGAACATGATGCGGTAACTATCGGCATTCGCCTTTCTTTTATCCGACCATGAGTCGAGATGCGGCAGTTTGACACGCAAAACCGCGCCCTGAAATCCATCGAGCCGGGAGTTTAGCCCGACCCATTTATGATGATAGCGTTCCTTGGCACCGTGAATTCGAAGAGCTTTGAGGCGTTCCGCAAGGGTGTCGTCATTGGTGGTCATAAATCCGCCGTCACCCATACCACCAAGGTTTTTCGAAGGATAGAATGAAAAGCATCCAATGTCACCCATTGAACCCGCCCTGCGGCCATTGTCTTCGGAACCGATGGCCTGGGCGGCATCCTCGATAATTGCGACGGGTGTGCCTTCGCATAAGGCTTTGAGGCGGTCCATCTCCGCACATTGGCCGTAAAGATGTACCGGTTGGACGGCCTTGGTCCGAGCCGTGATCTTCGCCTCGACCTGAGAGATGTCGAGGTTGTAAGTCTCTGGATCGATATCAACGAATACCGGCGTCGCACCCAGCCGGGTTATTGCGCTGACCGTAGCAAAGAAACTGTATGGCGTCGTGATGACCTCATCGCCCGGGCCGATGTCGAACGCCATCATTGCAAGCAGTAAAGCATCGCTGCCGGATGCACAGCCAATAGCGTATTTCGTAGTGCAGTATTCGGCAAGTTCCTTTTCGAGTTCGGCGACCTCCCCGCCGAGAATAAAAGCATTGGTATCCAGAACGCGGCCCAAAGCCGCCTCGATCTCGGGGCGGAGCGTGGCGTTCTGTTCTTTTAGATCAAGCAGAGGAACGTTCATTCAGATCGTTTTATAACGGAAGCCCACAGATACGGATACATAAGGTAAAACTTTATTTATTAGAAATTTTGGTGATAGCTTATTGTGTTTTAGTTTTGCTCTGCGCCGTGTGCCTCGGTAGAAACCCAATTCTAACGAAAAGTACGCGGGTTTGCATTTTACGCTGACGTTTTTTAGCCTAAAGCGGATGATAACCGACAAGAAAAAACGCACTGCTGAGATAATTAAGCGGCTTAAAAAAGCCTACCCCGATGCTCACTGCGCGTTGAATCATTCAAACCCGTTCGAACTTCTTATTGCGACCATCTTGTCGGCCCAATGCACCGATGAGCGTGTGAATATCGTGACGGCAAACTTGTTCAGGAAATACAGGAGTCCACAGGATTTCGCTGACGTTTCGCAGGCCGAGTTAGAAAAGGATATTCATTCGACGGGTTTCTTTAGAAACAAAGCGAAGAACATCAAGGCAGCCAGCCAACGCCTGATCGACGTTTATGGTGGTGAGATCCCGAGAAAAATGGAAGAGATCCTGACACTTGGCGGCGTGGCTCGAAAGACGGCAAACGTCGTGCTCGGAAATGCCTTCGGCATAGCTTCGGGAGTTGTCGTGGACACGCACATCTCGCGGCTTTCACAGCGTCTCGGCCTGACCGAAAATACGACACCGGAGAAGATCGAACGCGATCTCGAACAATTGGTACCAAAGCGAAACTGGATAATGTTCCCGCATTGGATGATCTTTCACGGCCGCCGTGTCTGCAACGCCCGCAAACCAAAATGCGGTGAGTGTGTGCTGGCAAACATCTGCCCGTCGTTTTCCATCTTCACCGCGAACGAAACCTAGTTAACGAAACCTAGTTTTCGTCCGTGACCGGCCTCGGCGGAGGTGGCGGAGGCGGAGGTGGCGGCGGAGCGGCCGGTTTTATCGCTTCTTTCGCGGGCGTTACCTTCTTTTCGGTCCCTCCATTCTGATCGATGCCAAGTTGAGACATAATCTCAGGCCAATCAATTCCCAACGCCTGAAGCTTCTGAAGCAGGCCGAAGATAACGGTCGGGCCGGTTTGGGCAAAGCGGTTGATGCCGCTCGAATCGCCGTTGCCGTTGCCGCCTTGGTCGATCATAACGATCTTGTCGATCTTACCGAGCGGTTCCGCAACGGCACGGAAGACCGGAGCCGAGGACTCGATGATCGACGGAAGTTTTTCCAGGATAGTCTGCAGCCGGGCGGCGTCGTTAAACTCGCGCCACGCGGCGGCCTTTTCCATGATCGCTTTTGCCTCGGCAAGGCCCTGGGCCTCGATCGCCTTTGCTTCCGCCAAGCCTTTTGCCTGAAGTTTTTCGGCTTCGGCAAGGCCGACCGCACGGATCTTCTCGGCTTCGGCTTTACCCTCAAACTCAACGGCCGCGGCACGGCCCTGTCCCTCACGTTGGAGCTTTTGGGCCTCGGCCTCGGCGGTCGCGATGAGCGCCTGTTTGCGTCCTTCGGCCTCGAGGATTTGGGCTTCCTGCAAACCCTGCGCCCGGAGAACTGCGGCTTTACGGTCGGCTTCGGCTTGTTTTACGACGGTCGCCTCGAGCTCCTTTTCTTTTCGCAGAACCTCCTGTTCCTGAACGGCGATCTGCTCCTGAGTACGCACCTTCTCGACACGCACTTCTTCGACTGTCACCTGCTGCTGTGCTTTGGCGTCGGCGAGCGGCCCGGCCTGGAGCGATTTTGCACGCTCCGATTCGATCTCGGCCTGGACCTGGGCTTTTTGAATTTCGGTTTCGCGTGTCGATTGGGCGATCAGAGCTTCGGTTTCGAGCCGCACCTTTTCGCCTTCCTGCAGAGCAAGCGAGGCCTTGATCTTAGAATCGCGGTTCGCTTCAGCCTGTCCGATCTCGGCGTCGCGTTTTACCTCGGCGGTGCGGCGTTTGCCGAGGGCGTCGAGATAACCTTCTTCGTCGGCTATTTCCTGGATCGTAAGAGCATCGAGCCCGATGCCCATTTTTTCGAGATCGCCGGCCGCCTCGGTCAACAACTTCTGGGCAAAACTCTGCCGGTCGTTGTTGATCTCTTCAACGGTCAGGGTTCCGAGGATCGCTCGAAGATGGCCTTCGAGCGTTTGAAAAACGAGCTGATGAAACACCTGCTGAGGCATGCCCAGGAACCGTTCGGAGGCCGCCCGCAAACTTGTATCGTCGCCTTTTATCTTGACGTTGGCGACGGCTTTTACCGATACGGGCACGCCCTGAACCGTATATGCGCGCTGCGTGGCAAGGGGCACGGTGATAACATTCAGGTCGAGGTATTCGACCTTTTCGAGAAAAGGAAATACCAGCGTCGCACCACCGCGCACAAGACGGTAACCGGCAACCGAACCATCCGACAGCCTGCGCTTTCGTCCGGATATGACCGCAGCCTGATTCGGTGAAACTTTAATGTAGTTTCGACTGATCAGCATCAGCGCGATCAACACCGCGATGACGATAACAAGTATGATGATGGGAATTAAGAGAGTTGTGTACTCAGATAAAAAATCCATTAGTCTTTACCTCGCTCGGTCTCAACGATCACGGAATCGCCCGCGATAGCGGACACCCGAACAATCGTGCCGGCCTTTATTTCCTCGCCGTCCTTTGAACGGGCTATCTTTTCGACGCGCTCATCGCCGATGCGGACCGATATCTGACCGATCTCGCCCGCCTTGATCCCGACCGCCACCTGGGCAGTCTTACCGATCAGGTCGTCATCGGTCACTGAGCTTGATGCCTGCTGGCCGATCAGAAAACGACCGAACAGCGATACAACACCGCCAAATATTACGCCGCCGAGTAATCCAATAAGCGAACTTACTACCGCCCCATAACCCATCTGCACGCCGATCGCCCCAAACCCGCCGAATGCAGTAATAAAAACAGCAATAACGCGGCTGTCGAGAAAACCAAAATCAACCCCGCTGTCGCCGGCGTCGAGATCAAACCCGACCGCTTCGAAAATATCGCCGACAACCAGCGAGATCATCAGGAACACAAAACCGATCCCGCCGATAATGGCAAACAGGGCCAGCAAATTGAGGCTTGAGACAAATTCCATTAACGGGTCTCCAACGGTCTAACTTAAAGAGGTTTGAGTGATTTTACAACGGATCAACGCAGGCGTGAAAATGCGGAAATACGATTGGCAAAGAAAACTACAAACAAAAAAATCGTGCCCTCTCTTACAAAAGGGCACGTTACCTCGGCTTTCGATGCACGGTTATTGCTGGGGCGACAGTTTTGGCATCTGATCGGCGCTGAACCGTGGCAGCAGTTCGTCACGCATGGCCAGCGTGTAAACCCCGGCTGCAAAAATAATGGCCGAAGTTTTGACATCTGATTCGATAATTCGTTCGTAAGTGTCAAGATTTGTGTGCCATGTGGTCGTAAAATATTCGATCGGGTCCTGCTGGGTACCGATGCCGGGCAGTCCGGCCTGATTGAATGAC
>JBGTJP010000139.1:0-7505 GCA_041745075.1 Pyrinomonadaceae bacterium
CATCCCGATTGCATGTATTGCATCGCTGGAAATCACAATTTCGCGGCTCGGACTGGAACGTGCCAGTTCCAAGTAAATCGCGATCTCGTCTGCGTGCAACTGATTATCTGCGCGTTCTCCACAGCAAACAATGAGCATGAGAGTAATCCCAACTATTGCCATGAGCAGAAGTTTAACCATTTAGATAAGTACGCCGTCAATAAAAATATCCGCCCGATAGTCGTCAACCGCGGTCACGATGCGGCCGTTTTTGATCCGTGTTTTCATATGAATTTAGCCACAGAGTTCAAGAGAACACAGACGTGAATTTCTCATTGTTCTCCGGGGCAATCTATCTTTTCATCTGTTCGAACGGCATGTCGCGCATTCGCGAGGTGCCGACGTGCAGTTTGTCGATCTTTCCCTTTGAGTCGCGGGTGAACCATAGCACGATGCCGCCGGGCGCCGAAAAATGATCCTTGTATAGAGAAGTGAGCGGCAATCTCGTCGTTGGCCGCTGAACTATGAATGCTTTGTCGCCATCGACCGAAAACGTGAACGACGCGGTTGCTTCCTCGCTGTACCATTCGCCCGCGAACGAGGATAAATCGGCAGCAGTCGGCAGCCATGCGGTTTCGGCAACCGCCCTGGAATTTTCGCCGCTGATATTTCGTTCGGCGAAAGCCGCCTTGCCTTCCTTATCAAACTTGAATGTATAGCGAACCGGCCCACTTCCCTGCTGAAACGAACCATCCTTGAGGGCGCGCAGCGGCGTGTTGCCGATGCGGAGTTCGCCACCTTCGAAAACCGTCCGAACAGGAAAATGGGTCTTCTCATCGCGCCACAGGCTCGCGTACTTTTGAAGGTCCGTGGGTACAGCTTCCATCGCCTCGGGCTGAGCGGCGGGCGGGAACGGCCCGAATATCTCATCCGTTATGTTCGCGGCCAAGCCACCCGCACTCGGGCTAGTACCGTTGCACAGTACGGCGACAGAGACCTTTTGGTCAGGATAGCGGGCGAGAAATGTTTGATAACCGGCCGTAGAACCGCCGTGAGATACGTCCCTTAAACCTTTGTAGGTGGAAACTGTAAGTCCCAACGCGTATGGGATCTTTCGTCCGTCGTTTAACACGCCCTGCGTTTCGAGAGCTTCGACCAGCGGCCCACCCATCGAGCGCGAATCGAGCATCGCGTTCCATTTCAGCCAATCGCCGACCGTCGTCAGCATACCGCCGTTGCCATAGACATTCATAAACGGCATTTCGAGCCGCCACGGCCCGTTGCCCTGACGCGAATACGCCTGCGCCCGGCCCGGCACTATCCGCTGATAATCGTCGCGCCACGAGCTGCTTTTCATTCCGAGAGGCTTGAAGAACCGCTCTTCGGTAAAGGCCGCGAACTTCTGCTTTGAGACCCGCTCGACGATCGTGGTGGCAAGCGTATAGCCACTGTTCGAATATGAATATTCAGCCCCGGGCGTGAAATCGAGGCCCTTCTGATGCGTGATTATGTCAAACGCAAGCTCCTGCGAAACCACCCGGTCGCCCCGGCCAACGCCCGTCAGGGCCATCACCGAACCCCAATCGCGAAGACCCGCCGTGTGATTGAGCAAATGCCTGATCGTCATCGGAGCGCCATAATCGGGCAATTCGGGAATATGCTTTCGCACGGGATCGTCGATGCTCAGCTTTCCTTCCAGCGACAGCAGCACAAGCGACGCCGCGACGAACTGCTTCGCCACCGAACCCGATTCAAAAATTGTCTGCGGCGTATTCACAACTCCATGCTCGATCTCCGCCATCCCAAACGCTTTTTCGAAAACCGATTCACCATTTCGCGAGACACCAACCGCACAACCCGGCGAGGAACCGGCAGCCGAACCCGCCGCCTGCGCAAACGCACGCTCTGCCGCGGCTAGCACCTTCGCTTTATCCGGCACCTGAGCATTTAGGGTCGAGCTCAGGAACACCAAAACAAAGCACAACTTCGCACAATTTTTCATAAAGCAACCTCGCAAACCTAACTCGGCTCGAGTCCGAACAAAACGACCTTCCCCGCCGCATCGCGGGCGATCAACAAAACCAGACTCATTTCTCCGTACTCGATCTGGTAGGTGTACGTTGGAATGTCGGTCTGGGTTCGCTCTGCAATGGAAAACTTCAAGATCGGGCCGAGGCCTTTGACGAATTCGAAGAGGCGATCGGGCTGGCCAAATATCGCCTTTTGAAGCTCGGGGCTAAACTGCTTTTGATCGACCGTTCCAGCGACCGTTTTTTCAAACAGGCTCTTATATTCTGCGGTTATCTTGGGGTCTGGGTCAGCGACCGGTTTTGGAATAAGTTTTGGCTCAATGATCTCTACAACACCATGGGCGAACTTCGTCGGGTCCATGTTTTCAAGATTTGCAAACATGATAACCGTCAACTTTTCGTCCGGGTATCGGGCGATATGGCTCTTAAATCCCTGCCACGCACCGCCGTGTTCGATCACGCGGCTGCCGTTCACGGATTTGACCGTCCAGCCAAAGCCGTACGAATGGTCTTTCCCGCTATTCAGCTTTACGGGTTTCCACAATGCTTCGTAACCCGACTTGCTTATCAATTTGCCGCTTGTCAGGGCGTCATCCCATTTCATCATGTCGAGCGCGGTCAGATACAAGGCTCCGTCCGCTGTGGAATTGACCGATGGCGACACCCATTCCTGATTTTTTAGTTCGCCCTTGACCAGCCGGTATCCGGCTGAACGGTTTGGGACAATATCAGCCTCGCTGATAACCCGTGCCGTCGTCATCCCGAGCGGCTTGAACACCCGTTCCTGCAAAAAATCACCGTAAAACCTGCCCGAGACCTTGCCCACGATAATTCCGAGCGTTACATAGCCGAGATTGCTGTACTGCCACTTTTCACCGGGAGCAAAAGCAACAGGCACCTCTTTCGCCATTTTCAAAATTTCCGCCTCCGTGTAATCGCGGCGAAAATCAAAGGTCGGTGAATAGTCGGTCATTCCGCTCGTGTGCGTCAGCAGATGCCGGATCGTCATTTTTGCCCAACTTGCCGGAACGTCGCCCAGATATTTACTTATCTTTTCGTCAAGCCCGATCTTGCCTTCCTCGACGAGGATCATCACCGCCATCGAGGTAAACTGCTTGCCGACCGAACCCGACTGAAAGATAGTCTCCGGCTTGACCGGTACATTATGCTCCATATTCGCCAGGCCATAACCCTTAACGATCACCGGTTTTCCATCTTTAACAACCGCCAGCGATACGCCTGGGATCTTGCGGTTTTCCATTTGAGCCTTGACAAATTCATCAACGTTAGCCTCCAGAGCCTCCGACGAGCTCTGTGCAAAACCGGAAATCACGAACAGACTCAAGAAGGTTGAAATAAGGATCGATCTGAACATAAAATTCATCTTGCCTCCCACTCGGCGGCAAAGCCTGTAGTCCGGGTTCCCGTAAAAATCATCATCCGACGAATGCGTCCCGCCAAATGACAGCTCCAAAGAGTCAAACGAATCGATCCCGCCGGAAATCATCGGCGGTTCGGCTTGTCATTTTGAACGTCTCAGTTTAGCCGCAGGAGCGTCAAATCTGTGGTCCGCCGCAATTTGATCCTTCGAAAGCCGCAAGAACCGGGCGGCATTGTTGTAAAAAATGTCTCGTTTCTGGGCCCGATCCAGGAAAGGGGCCCGCTCGATCGTCTCTACCGCCTTTCCTATCGTCGCCGGCCACGCCATTTGATCCGAGCCGAACATAATCCGTTTTTCAAACCCGGCTTCAACCATTTTCCGGAGATGCTCGTAGAATTGTTTTCGCGGAGCTCCCCAATTATTCCACGCGATGTCAATATAAAGATTCGAATGCGAAAACAGCATTGCGATCATTTCATCGACCAGCGGCGAGCCGTAATGCATAACATAAACACGCAGTTTCGGATGACGGACCAGCACCTCTTCCAACAGCATCGGGCTTCCCAGACGCACACGATATGTCGGCGGGCCGACGGTATGAACACCGCCAGGCGGCCCCTCGCCAAGGTGGATCGCGACGGGAATATCTAGTTCTTCCGCCAAGGCAAAATAAGGTTCGTAAACCTCATCCGACGGACTAAAGCCCCGATACTGCATTCCGACCTCCGCAAAAACGCTGAACTTTCCTTCACTGAAAAGCCGGCGGAACTCGCCAGGACTCGGTTCGCGATCTGCAAATGAAAGTGCCCTGATTATTCGGGAAGGCGAAGCGTCATGCCATTTAGCAGTGAGGTCGAGCGGTCCCGCCGCAACGGCTCGACGAATATTGTAACGGTCAAACATCCCCAGAGTCTCGCTAAGTAACTTGTCATCAGTAGCGGAAGCTTTGATCGGCCGGGCACAGGTCATCATGTCTTGAATCTTGAATGGCTTTTTTGGGTCGATCGCCGGCACCACGATTTTTTGGTCACCGGTGCAGATGGAAAGCTCCCCACCGCCAAACTCAGACAGCGGCTCAGCGTGAATATGCATGTCAATGATCGGTAACCTTCGAGTCCTACTTTGCGCCACGACGTCGGTCATGCAAGACAGCGTGCAGGCAATCAAAAAAATAGGGATTAATTTCCTGATCATAGGAAAACTCCAACATTCCCAGTCAGCAAAGAGCCAGGCCAGCATCCAATGCCTCGATGAGCATGTCGATCGATTCGGTGGTTGAATTAAGCATAATGCCGGTTCTGATCACGTTGCCGTACAATCCGCCTTTTCCTATCAAAACACCCTGGCGTTTGGTTTCTTCAAAGACTTTCAAAAGCGCTTCCGGTGCCGGTTCTTTTGTCTGGCGGTCTTTCACGAGTTCGATGCCCTGCATCAGACCCATCCCGCGGACGTCGCCGATGACGAGGTATTTGTCTTTGAGCTCGATCAGTTTGGCACGTAGATAATCGCCAACGACGCGGGCGTTTGTGCGGAGGTCGTCGTCCTCGATCATTTTGATGACTGCAAGTGCAGCGGCTGTCGAGACGGGGTTGCCGCCAAATGTGGCAAAGGTCAGGCCCGGAAACGCATCGGCGACTTCGGGCGTTGCGATGGTCCAACCTATCGGGATGCCGTTTGCCATGCCTTTTGCGGATGTGATGATATCCGGCTCGACATTCCACTGCTCGATCCCGAACCATTTATCACCGGTCCGGCCCCAGGCTGTTTGCACCTCATCCGCAATGCACAGGCCGCCGTGTTCGCGGGCGATGCCGTATGCGATCTCGAAATATTCCGGCGGCGGCACGATGAATCCGCCAACACCGAGGATCGGCTCGGCCATAAACGCCGCGATCTCGCCAGTCGTCGAGGTTTGTATAACTTCCTTAATATCCTGTGCGCAGGCGACGCCGCAGGAAGGGTATTCGAGCTTGAACGGGCAGCGATAGCAATACGGTGCCGCCGCGTGAACAATGCCCGCAACCTGCGCCGGAAGCGGCCGCCAATTCGAATGCCCTACGGCCGAAAGCGCGGTCGCGGAACGGCCAGAATAGCTGTGCCGGAGAACCACGATCTCGTGCCGCCCGGTCGCCAACTTAGCTGTGGTAATGGCAGTGTCGTCGGCTTCAGTGCCGGTACTTGAAAAGAACGATTTTTTCAGTCGGCCGGGTGTGATCTCCGCAAGCTTTTCTGCCAGATTCGACTGGTTCTCGTTAGCATAGAGCGTTGACGTATGCTGAAGAGTGTTGTTCTGTCCGTTCACCGCCTCGTTTATCTTAGGATTTGCATGCCCGACACTGACCGTCAACACCCCTCCGAAGCAGTCGAGATAACGGTTGCCTTGATCATCCCATACATACTCGCCTTCGCCTTTTACAAGAGCAAGCGGTTCCTGATAATAGGTGGCAACCGCGGGAAAAAGAAATTCCTTGTGTTTGCGCACGGCGTCCGAGACGGTAGATCTTTGTTCTTGTGGATTCATAAGCGTATTAGGTTCGAGAAATGCGCAAAAAAAGCGCGAAAACGAGTAAGACATTCTACTCCACTTTCGCTCTTTTCTGCCTATCCAGGTGGACAGTAATTCTTGTTAAAAAAGCGGGCCTTTGTCATCGGCACCCATCATTGCTTTACGGACCATAGGAATTGGCGGGCCGCCGTATGACAAGAATTTATCATGAAATTCCTTCCAAGCTTTGCGGCCGCCTCGCGACGCGGTCCAGTCTTCGCGGAGCTTTTAAGCCTCGCGATCTCTTTTGCAAGGCCCTCGGCCGTCCAATCCGGCATCTTGCCATCGAATTCATGCCGGCCTTGATAAACACCCGCGTTCGGATTGGCCGTGAAAAAACCGGTAATGAACTGCACGACGTGGACATCCCATTTTTCTTTCGCCGCCGCCGAAGCCGCTGCGGTGTTGGCGGTTTGGTTTGCATTCTGGGACGGCTGACAGGCGGATATGAACAGGAATAACCCGCATAAAAGGAATACGCACAAATTTGTTCTCATAATTCTCCTTGACGACGACGAAACTAATATAAATTGCCCTCGCGCTTGCTTCCGGTGTAATCGACGTAAACAACCTTGAGCTCGGTATAAAAATCGAGCGAGGTCGAGCCCTGCTCACGCGGGCCAATGCCGGTGGCCTTTATCCCGCCAAAAGGAATATGGGCCTCGCCGCCGGTTGTCGGGGAATTGACGTGTGTCATCCCCGACTCAATGTCTTTCACGAACCGGAAAATATCGTTCGCGTTCTTTGTGAAAACGGATGAAGACAGGCCGTATTCGCAATCATTGGCTACGGTCATTGCTTCTTCAAAATTTTTGACTCGAAGAACGGAAAGTACCGGCCCGAATATCTCTTCACGCGCAATGCGCATATCGGATGTAACGCGGTCAAAAACCGTCGGTTCAACGAAATAGCCGTTTTCGAGCCCTTCGCGGGAAGCACGGCGGCCTCCTGTAAGTAGTTCGGCTCCGTCTTCGCGGCCAATATCGATGTATTTCAAAACAGTATTAAATTGCTTTTCATCGACCGACGGCCCGATGTCCGTTTTCGGATCGCTTCCATCGCCGAGTTTGAATTTTTTCGCCCGTTCGATTATTCGCTCGACAAAATCATCGGCTATCGTATCGATAACGACCGCCCGCGAGGTTGCGGTGCACCGCTGTCCGGTCGAGCCAAACGCGCCCTGCGCGGTGGATTCGACCGCGAGATCCATATCGCAATCTTCCAAAACTACCACTGGGTTTTTGCCTCCCATCTCGCACTGAACGGGAATGCCTCGTTTTGCACCTTGCTGATAAATTTTATAGCCAACCTCGGTCGAGCCCGTAAACGAAATGGCCCGCACCGCCGGATGGTCCGCTATCTCTTCGCCTACCTCGCTTCCCTTTCCAAGCAGCAGATTTATCACGCCCCGCGGGACGCCGGCCTCGTGAAAGATCTCAAACAACCGGACGGCGGTCGCCGGTGTGGACTCGGCCGCCTTCATAACAACGGTGTTTCCGGCGGCAAGGGCAGGCCCAAGCTTCCACGCCGGGATCGCGACAGGGAAATTCCATGGCGTGATGCAGGCGAC
>JBGTJP010000140.1:0-26425 GCA_041745075.1 Pyrinomonadaceae bacterium
CAACCTGCAACCAAGTCAAAAAAATGGGGCTTCCAGCAATCGCTGAAAGCCCCATGTTTATTGGTCGGGACGGCGAGATTTGAACTCACGACCTCTCGCACCCCAAGCGAACGCGCTACCAGACTGCGCTACGTCCCGGAACATCGAATTTTTAGCTTAGATTTGACCGTCCGGTTTGTCAAACTCAATGATTTCGGAGATGTTCCGACGCTTCCTTGGTCTGAGTCGTTTTGAGCATTTCCCTAAGTTCAAGAAGCTGCGATGCGAGTGAGCGTAAAGCGTCGCGCCCTTCATGACTAAGGAAGTTGGCGTCGTCCGCGGTTGGATCGTTGGAGGCCCCGCCGACCTGAAGCTCGTCGTCGAAAAGGCTGGGGCTCGACCCGACAGTTTTATTCTTTTCAACGTCGGATTCTCCATTCTTCGATCTTCCGTTCTCACGGATCTCGTTTTGGAGTTTCTTTCTCGCGCCAGCGATCGTGTAAAGCTCACTGTAAAGGAGCTCTTTGATCCGAAGAGAAATTTCCACATCACGGCGGCGGTAGCTGCGCTGGCCCGAGCGGTTCTTTTGCGGGGCAAGTTGCGGGAACTCGGTCTCCCAATATCGCAGCACATGGGCCTGCACATCGAGGATCTCGCAAACCTCGCCGATCTTGAAGTAAATTTTCTCAGGTATTACTACAGGTTCCTGGTTCATTCAAATACTATTTGTGTTAAAGTCTTTTAATAATTTGTCGCCGTTATTGTATGTATTTAATAAGTTTGTGTCAACAGCTACTCGATGTTCTCTGAATTCGACTTCATCCAAAACATTAAGACAAAATACGGCCTTAACCGGATCGGCGATGACTGCGCGGTTCTGCCTAAAGACGACAAAACAGACTTGGTCGTTACCACCGATATGCTCGTCGAGGATATCGACTTCAGGCTCGAGTGGACCCAACCGAAGTTTCTCGGTCACAGAGCCTTAGCCGTTTCCCTTTCGGACGTTGCCGCAATGGGAGCAAGACCGGTTTGGTCAATGCTGTCGATAGGCATGCCGGAAAAGCTATGGAACACGGGCTTCCCGGATGAATTTTTTGACGGATATGCCAAACTGGCGAGCCAATTCGGCGTCGAGATCGTCGGAGGCGACATCTCCAGAACCCCCGACAGGCTGGTAATTGATTCGATAGCTGCGGGCGAAGTTTCCAAAGGGCAGGCGGTCTTTCGGTCAGGAGCAAAGCCTGGAGATGGAATATACGTCACAGGCCCGCTCGGTGGTGCTGCGGCGGGCTTGATCCTGCTTGAGCAAGGCGTTCGATTTGGTAAATCGCTGTCGGGCTGGCAAAACAACTCGCTGTTAAAGCAGCTTCAACCTTCGCCCCAAACTGTCACCGTTGGTCTCGAATGTAGACCGTCGGCAATGATCGACCTCAGCGATGGTTTGTCGTCAGATCTGGCGCACCTCTGCAATGCAAGCGGCGTCGGGTCCAAAATATACGCTGACCTGATCCCGATTGAACCTGCGATCGACGAACTCAAACTTTCAACCTCGAAGAAGCTCGAACTTGCAATAAGTGGAGGCGAAGATTTTGAGCTGCTTTTTACGATCGATGAAAAAAAAATTCCGTCCGAAAAATCGAGCAAGTATCATCGAATCGGAGAAGTGACCGCAAACATTGGTATCATTGAACTTATCCGCGACGGCAAAACCCAGATATTACGACCGAAAGGCTACCGGCAGTTCTGACATTTTTCCGCCCTCCCGAAAAAACTTTTCAAAAAACCCTTGACAAGCAATTTCGACGTGTGCTTATAATCCAACCTGCTTCGCAACGGCGAAGTAAATTTTTTTGGGAGATAATTTTGTGATTCGCAGTTCGATACATACAACGAGGACATTCACCGGCGCACCGGCAGGCTTTAATATGAGCCCCGGTTTGGTCTGGAATGCACTCGTATGCTCGGGCATAGGATTTATGGATTATCAACCGAAACAGGGCGATCGGAATCGCCTCGAACAACAGATCTAACACAGCGGGAGCGGCGTTCCCGCTCCCGAAAACATCGAAAAGTCAGACGAACTTCAGTTTGTCGATCGAATTTTTAGGAGCGGTTACGCACGATTCATTGGGAATCTTGAGTAGCCGCTCCTTTTACTTTTTGATGTTTGACAACCGAATAGCCGTATTTTTACGCACCGGACGCCTATTGGCTAAGGCAGGCAGTCTGTAAAACTGTCGCTCTCTGAGCTTTGAAGGTTCGAGTCCTTCCCGGTGCAAATTTTCAACAAGGGGACGTAGCTCAACGGGATCAGAGCATCGCGCTACGAACGCGAAGGTTGTAGGTTCGAATCCTTCCGTCTTCACCAATTTTTAATTACGGGGATGAATGCAAAGCGTCGAGCAATCAGTTTTTCAAGCTGGTCTTAGCGGGTTCGAGTCCCGCCTTCCCTGCCAACCGATTTCGGGTTCGTCTAACCGGCAGGACGGCTGGCTCTGAACCAGTAAATAGAGGTTCGAATCCTTTACCCGAAGCCAAACCGTATGGCAGGCTTTCTAGCCTGCCACCGCGACAGGCTGGAAAGCCTGTCGTACTGACCGGGCGTTCCACAGAGGCTAAATGGGCTTGTTTTGGAAACAAGTGTTCGCAGGTTCGAATCCTGCTGCCCGGACCAACTCTGTCCGACAAACTTCGGCTTGTCGAAAAGCAGCAAACAGAAAATTTTGCTGGATCCGCACGCGTGGCCAAATCGGCAAAGGCGCCTGTCTTAGAAACAGGATATTGAGAGTTCGAATCCCTCCGCGTGTACCATTTTTTTAGTTGAACGTCACGAGTGGAGAGTCGAAAGTAATCAGCATCTGGCTCTCGTTTCCTCCTTTATGGCTCTCAATTCCTATGCGGGTATGGCCAAGCGGATCAAGGCGGCGGTCTGCAAAACCGCAAATCATCGGTTCAAGTCCGATTACCCGCTCCAGCTTTTGAATTCTTCGCCCAGCGTTTGGGAAGGACGCAATGCCGTGCGTTCTTCCCTGAGGTGCAATTTTCACGTGGGACTTAGCTTAACTGGCAAAGCAACGCACTGTGAATGCGGAGATTGCGGGTTCAAATCCCGCCGTTCCACCCAGTTCCTAATTTCAGATTTGGAATTCAAATTTGAGATCGATTCCGGGATCGTGGCAGAAAGGCGTATGCACTTCCCTGTCTAGGAAGACTATGACGGTTCGAGTCCGTTCGATCCCGCCAAATTTCTCGGACGTTTAGCTGAGACAGATCAGCGTCGGTTTGAAGAACCGAAGAGCTTGGCGCGATACCAAGAGCGTCCACCACTAGTTTTTTAATTTTTTAATAAAGGAGACACAACTATGTTTGCACTCAAGAGTCGCAATATTTTCGCGACGTGAAATTTCAGCTTTTCCTAGTGCGCTGAAAAACACGTCGCTCTCGCAACAATAACTTTCAGCATTTAGAAATCTGAGGAAAAGAAAATGAGCAAGAAATACCACGTTCAGCGACGCGAGTTCCTGAACGTCTATACAAACTGGCGAGCGTACATTATCGCAACGGTGGAAGACACAAGTCAGTTAGCTTCCTGCTGCGAACACAATGACGACGATAGTGAGATCTATTTTCAGATCGCGTCATGTCGCGATCAGATCGATCTTCACTTTTCACTTGCTACGGACGAAGACCGTGAGAACAGCCTGCACAAGGCGAATAAGTTGGCCGAGGTCGTAAACGCGTTTCGCGATGCCATCGAGAAAGAGATCGGCGTCGTAAATGAACGCGAATCGACGCAGCGGCATACTCGTGCCGCATCTGCGGTCCATTGATCTCTCACGCGCGCAGCCGGCCGCTTCACCTTGGAGGCGGCCGGCCGGTGTCGATCCGGAGCGGCGTTTGAACAATTATAAATTTCAAGAAGCAAACAGTCTTACCAAACCAAACGCGGCGAAAGGTGAATGCTAGGTGACGGGATCGGAAAATTCATGTCTCGGCCCGCAATGGGCCCACGTTCTTCCCGTGCCCGACGATGCATTTACCGCACCGCGTTTGCCCTTCAAAATTTCAGATTTAAGATATGAGATCTTAGATCAAAGCCGCCGGTGGCCAAGCTGGTTTAAGGCACTCGCCTTTTAAGCGAGGGATGCGTGGGTTCGAATCCCACCCGGCGGACCAGTTCTTTTGTCCCGCAAACTTCAGTCTGCTGACGGCGACAAATTAAAGTTTGTCGGACAGCAAAGTTTGTCGGACGGCGTTGATGGCGGCGTAGCTCAGCGGTAGAGCAAGGGTCTCATAAACCCTGGGACGGAAGTTCGAATCTTCCCGCCGCAACCATTTATTGCCCTTACTATTGAGGTGCCATTGTCGGACTCGGCATCGGTGTCTCGACAGGCGTCGGGGTGGGGCAAGGCTTGGTCGGATCGTCGCCCGTACACGGCGTAGGGGACGGCGTAGGGGTCTGGACCGCAGCCGCGTATGAAACCGTTGGACTGCCGCCGGAATTGCCGGCTGTTACCGCCATTCCCACCGTTAAATAGACGGCGGCCGCCGCGGCCATCAATATGAATGTAACGAAAGATATTGCGTTTGATTTTATCGCTGTAAACATGAAAAACCTCCTTGCTAAAACCGGAAGGATTCTTTCCGCTCCGGTTTGTTCAATCCATTCTTGATGCAAGCGGGGTGCCATAAAAAACAAAGAGTTTTAATTCACTAGCGGGCAAAGTCGTATCCGTCCAATGCAAACGCGGCGTATCGTATCTGGACGCTGTGTAACGCTTTGGCCGCTAATTCAATTTTTCGAATTTCATAATTAAAATGATCAGGAGGAAAAACATGCCACATAACAAACTAAACATAAGCGGAGCAACCGCGGACGTCCTCTCATGGGTTACCCACGAAATGTCTTCGGACGAACACCAAATGCTCCGCAATGTCTCGCGGCTGCCTTGTCTTTTCAAGCATGTCGCTCTGATGCCGGATGCACATCTGGGCAAAGGTTCGATGGTCGGATCGGTAATTGCGACTAAGAATGCCGTTATTCCGGCAACGGTCGGTGTTGACATCGGCTGCGGGATGATGGCGGTCAAAACGCCGTTCAAAAGCGGAATTCTTGATGGCAAAATGGCCGAGTTTCGCCACGAGATCGAGCGAGCGATCCCGGTCGGCTTTAACGATTATAAAGAGCCGGTCGAGGAATCGCTTGCTTGGGATGCGTGGGGAGAATTCGACCAACTGCACAAAGGTGTGCAGGACCGCAAGCGTAAGGCGATGAAGCAGCTCGGGACGCTCGGCGGCGGAAATCACTTTATCGAGGTTTGCCTCGATACAGATGACCGCGTCTGGCTGATGCTTCATTCGGGGTCGCGAAACATAGGGAACGAGGTCGCGACGAGACACATTGCAACCGCGAAGTCTCTGCACGACCTGAACACGCTTCCGGCGGCTGATCTTGCATACTTCGTACAGGGCACGGATGAGTTCCGCGACTACTGGCACGATCTCGATTGGTCACAGCGTTACGCGATGAAAAACCGCGAGATCATGATGATCCGACTGGTGCGTTCATTCAATCGAATGTTTAACGATCAGACGGAATTCACACCTGAGGTCACGGTCAACTGCCACCACAACTACGTGGCGGTAGAGGAGCATTTCGGCGATGAGGTTTACATTACCCGAAAGGGCGCGATCAACGCCGAAACCGGTCGTTACGGAATTATTCCTGGCTCGATGGGAGCGAAGTCTTTCATCATTAAGGGCCTCGGTAATCCGCAGTCGTTCAACTCCTGCTCGCACGGTGCCGGCCGTAAAATGTCGCGCACCAAGGCGAAGCAGAACTTCACTCGTGAAGACCTGGAAAAGCAGACCGCTGGCGTCGAGTGCCGAAAGGACAAAGCTGTTATCGATGAGATCCCCGGTGCCTATAAGGACATCGAGGAAGTTATGCGGGCTCAGACCGACCTCGTCGAGGTCGTCGCCGAGCTGAAGCAGGTCATTTGCGTTAAGGGCTGATCCTCCGGTCTAGGCGGCGCTTTCTCGAAAGAGCCGCCCAAAGAAGCATTTCTTTGCAAGCAGTTTTCCACCGTGAATTGAAACGAGGCGGCCGGAAATGCTAAGCCTTCCGGTCGGCGTGGGCTTAACGCGGTCGCGAGACAAGAAAAAGGGCGGCCGGTGTTGTCGGCGCGCCCTTATCCTCGTATTTTGTCCGGTAATGAATGATCTTCATTTAAGAAGACCGATGCACTGTCGAATCAAGTGTCTATTGCTGCACTTTCGAACCTTCTTCACCAAAAACGAAGTTCAGATCGTCAACCGCGTCGAACAACTGGATCGATCTGGTTGCATACAAACCGCGCTTTTTATCACGGGCGGTCAAGATATAGAACGTGCTCACGGGTAGATCGCTGAACGTGTAGTAGCCAAATGCGTTCGTCCGCGTAGAGCGGATCTCGTTATTCGACGTGTTCAGGATGGAGACATTCACGTTTGAAAGAGCTCGTCCATCCGCCGACTGGACTCTGCCAGCAATTTCCGCTCCAGCGGCAGTGGTGCCGGATGGGATAGAAACCCCGAGCATCCACTGGTCGCCCGCATGAACAGCGGGGCCTGACCAAGTCGGGCTTCCGCCATCGCCGCGAACAAAGACCTGGAATGTTACGGTCGAAATGCCGGTGCCGTTTATTCTGACAGTGCCGCAGCCTGCGCCCGGGGTTTGCGCACATGAAACCGTAATGCCCACGAGGTTGCTGTTATTGACCTGCGAAGAGGTAACGAGCAGATTGCTTCCCTGCAGCTGCGAGAGCGTCAAACCCGGCGTCGTCAAAGTCAATTCGGTAGCAAAGCCAAGCGAAGGAGGGCTTGTGCCGCCCACGCCAACGATCTGCAACAGCGGATTGTTGATCGGCGAACTGAACGTAAGCGTGAGATCTGCCATATAGACCCGTGCGTTGGTCAGCGGATCGCCGCCCAATGGCCCGGCGGTCCATTGCTGGACGCTTGTAAAAATATTGAACGCGTGATTGACGGTGACGTCCATCCCCATTGGTGAGCCACTCGATAAACTGGAAAACTGACTATTCGCGGGCGAGCCGATGATGTTCATCGGTCGAAAGGTCGCTTCGCTTACCGGCGTTGTTGTAGTCGTGTTTACGGTTGCACCGAACATAAACACCGGACTGCCGGCACCAGTGTTTACCCCGGTGAACTGCTGGTTAGTGATACTTGCCGTAACATTGACCGACGCGGCCCCGACCGTGTTGCCGGTAGGATTGTCTGGATTCAGGAACAGCGTTGCCGTCTGATTTGCGGTTGTCGGCCCCGTGGGGATCACCGGAATGCTAGACGAAAACATTTCGGCGGAAGTTTGGGCGAGCACGGCGCCCGTACCCATTGTAAAGAAGGCACAAAAGACCGCCGCTATCGCAAGCAAAGAGGCTCTTCTTCGATTTACCCAATTTACCGATTCGATTTCAGTATTGTTTGCCATTAAAATTTTCTCTCCATCAGATTCCCATGACCTTGTCAGGCTGAGAAGCAGTTTAACCTCTATTTAGAAGGTAGTGACCGATCACGTGATTCCCGGTCACAAGAACACTAAGAAGACTTGGGGGTGCGGAATGCAAAACTGTTCCTAACCTCAGAGTAGCACTAAGTAGAAGAATATGAAAGGAACATTTGGCAATCGCCCTGATGATGATAACAATTTTTTTTGGCAATGGAAAGTGCGATCTTAAGGCATTTGCTTCAAGATGTGGCCCTAACTTTTCGTTACACAACAATATCTAGTGCTTGCCTAAAACAGGCGTTTAATATTACATTTACAGGTAGAAACATATGAGTGTGTCGGGGGCAGTTTAGCGACTATCGCCCGTTTTGTGTTTCTGCCCGGAACTGAGGAGGAAGATGAGTTTGTTAACCGGACGAGTATTACTTTTAAATTTTTCGTACGAGCCGCTTGGGACGGTCGGCGTGGCCCGATCGGTTTGCCTTTGGTTTCGCGGAGCTGTCTATGTTGAGGAGAACGATGGCGACAATGCTCTCCACTCGCCTTCGACGACGTTTCCTGTGCCGTCGGTCATCCGGCTGCGGCACTATATTCACGTTCGCCGCAACCGGCCAGAGACGACGATGAAGCGTGCTCGGGTTTATATCCGCGACCGTTACCGCTGCCAGTATTGCGGCGACCACCGCCACGCCAAGGATCTGACGCTCGATCACATTTTGCCGCGGGCACAGGGCGGAGAAAGCACCCCGGCCAATCTTGTGACGGCCTGCGTCAAATGTAACCAGCGAAAAGGCAACCGCACGCCCGAGCAGGCGCGCATGCCGCTGCTGACTTCGCAAAAACTGTTGCGTCTCGGCCTCGACCACGTCTTGCTCTGCCACTACGCCGAATCGCGTCCGGAATGGAAGAAGTATCTGTTTATGGATGAATCTGATGTTCAGGACGCCGCGCAAATTGCGGCCTAGTCCGATCCGTAAAATTGCCGAAGCCCGCGCGTTAGCAAGGGCGTAACACGCAACCAAACCGTTACGCCTCTCCCTTACGGTCGGGCTTCCGCATTTGTCACCGCTCCGCCAGGTATCCAGTCAATGAAACTGCTCTTTATTTATGGACCTCCTGCCGTTGGAAAATTAACGGTTGCAAACGAGGTTGCGAAGCGAACCGGATTCAAGGTCTTTCACAATCACCTGAGCATCGACGCTATTTTGCCCGTGTTCGAATTCGGCTCGGAGCCATTTAGCCGTCTTGTCGAGTTGATCCGCGTCGAGACCGTGGCCGAGGCGGCCCGGCAGAACGTGGATATCATTTACACTTTCTGCTATGCGAAAGGACTGGACGAAATGCACGTCGAGGCAGTCGAAAAAGCCGCAAGGGAGCGTGGGGCCGAAGTCCACTTTGTGCTGCTAATGTGCGGCGAAGAGGAGCTTAAGCGAAGGATCGTCTCGGAAAGCCGAAAGCAGTTCCGCAAGGAGACGGCTGTTGAACGAATGGAGCATTGCCTGGCCACGTTCGACCTGACGTCTCCGGTGCCGTATAAGACACATTGGTTATCGATAACACGATGTTACCGCCTGACGCCGCCGCTGATCACATCATTGAGCATTGCGGGTTAACGAATATTCCGTAGCGATTGATTTCCCCCCCTAAAATTCCGAGTAACATAAACGTTCGAAATCGAAGACAGTTTGGTTCGGGCCAAATGGCCGGTCTAATCCTGTCTTTTCTTTTTCGGTTTATCGAATTTGCCCGCCAGACCGTGAACGAGATCGTAACTCGAATAATTACGCCAATATTCGAAGATGCGACAACAGCTGTACGCATGACAAACAAAAAAAGGCGGGATAAATCCCGCCTTTGAATTTAAAGCACGATGAGATCTATAAGATGAATACTCTCGGAGCGGTGTCGTCGAGTCTTGAATCATACGTCGCAGCAGCGGTAATTACGCTTATTACCACGGGCTGGTCGCCGGCCATGTTTAACTCGGGCGGCAGTTCAAAATCAACTGTATAAACACCCGGAGCTTCGAGAATAGCGCCCGTCAGGACGCGGGTGCCCGAGATACTTACACCGCCGATCCTGATCGTGATAATCGTCGAAACGGCATTGGCCACGCCAGTTACCCGCAGGCGCAATTTCGTGGGCACGCGGACGCCGCCGCGGATCTGGATCGTGGTCACCGTAAACGGTTCGGTCGTAAATACCCGGTTAGTTACATTCCTTAGATCGGCTCGTCCTAGCGGGCCGGGCACGGGCAAATTGGTAAAAATGTCAGGCCGTGCTGGTACGAGAGTGATATTGCCGCTTATTTCGGTGCCATTGTTGTTGATCACGACCGGAAGAATATTTCCCGCGGTGGTGCCGGGAAGGCCGGGCGGCACAACGAAGACGATCTCGCCCTTACCGACCGACTTAAGGCCGCACGCAACACCATTTATCGAAAGCGTTACGCCGCTTAATTGGATGGGCAAGGTAAAGCTTCTTTCCAGCGAGCCGACCGCGGCACGAGCGACAACCGGCGGATTCGACGGCGAATAGTTAAGGATAGCCAGCATGCCCGGCGAGGCGCCAAAGACTGCCGCCGGCGTAACAGGCGTCGGTGACGGGGTCGGCGAAGGAGTTGGAGTAGGCGTTCCACCGGGCGGAGGCGTTGGGCTGGGAGTCGGTGTCGGACTAGGCGTTGGCGTCGGGCTAGGTGTCGGCGTCGGTGACGGAGTTGCGAAGGTTATCGGCAACTTGGAAGCACCTGTCGCAAAGTTCATCATGCCGGCCTCTTGGGTCGCAACATCGGGTTTTAGAAGATAGTAAGCCTCGGCACTCAGATCGAAATTGCCTGTGCCGACCTCGGTCAGCGAGAGATTGAAGGCAAGCCGTTTTGACGAATCACTCGGCAGCGGCTGTGTCGAAGCAAGGAACGCCACCGAAATTGGAAACTTGGTCAAACGGTCAAATGGGCCTGTCGCCGCCGTGTCGAGTGGAAATTGGTAAATCTGGGTCGGACGGCTCTCGTCGGGATTAAGCCCATCAGACGCCGTTGTCGCAACGGTGCCATCGGGTTTGATATTTTGGCGTGTTTCAAAAAGGAGTGTGGACGGAGCCCCGCTCGGATCATTGTCCGTAAAACCGGGATAGTGCTGAACATCGCCACCGGATGCCTGCGTGTCGGCGTTGCTCCGTGGGCCGATGCGGCGATACCCGTTAACCGTTGGGACTAAGCTCGTATCAAAAACATAGAGTGCAAATGACGTCTGGTTGGTGCCGCCATTTTCATTGGCCAGGTCAGCATAAGAGTCAAAGGCAATGAAACGACCGTCCCGGCTCATGCGCTTTCCGAGATCCAGTACATTGACCGGATCACCCGGGTTTGTCGGCGTAGTGGTGGTTATTTGCCGACCACCGATCGGCAGGCCACTGGTCAAGTCCGCATAAAAGATCTCTTCGTTCTTACTTGTTGCCGGATTCGATCCGGTATCGTAATTGTTTGGCTGCCCGGGCTGAACTATCGGATCGTCGCCGGTACTTGCAAAGGCCACGCGGTTTCCGGCTCCGGAGATCGACGGGTTCTTGTTATAAGTCGGATCTGTTATCGGCCCGCGTGGAGTTTTTGTTACCTGCCTGACACCCACTTGTCCCTCGGCACATGTGGCCGTCCCGAGACCTCTTGAAAATGTAAAGATCTCATCGTTGTCGTCGCTCGGAAAAGCATTTCCAAATCCCGTGCAGGGCACCAGATTGCGGGTGGAGACGAACGCAAGAACGCTCGCGTCGTCACTTACGGCTGCGTCGTGATTATCATCGGCGACGAATGCCCCGGTGGTGGACGTTGCGGGAACTGGCAAGCGGCTTGGCGGCGTGTTCGTTACGGGCGTAAAGGCACCGCCGCTCAGCACCGTTACTGCAAGTTCCTCGCCGGTGGTCAGATCGGCCGGTGCGTAAGCCGGGATCTGGTAGAGCCACATTTCCATATTTGCGTCGCTGGTTAAAGGATTGTTACCAGGCGTCGGGCTCGGGGTTGCAGTCGGGCTTGGACTGGGGCTTGGCGTTGGGCTTGGTTCGGGTGTCGGTGAGGTCAGAGCGTCGGCGTTAAAGCTGCCCGGATTTGTGGCGTCCGGGATCGCCGGAGTCGATGACGTCGCATTGGAGCTAAAGGCGATCCACCTGCCGTCGTTACTAATTACTGGGCGCTTGTTTGCAATTTCCACACGGATGTTTGAGCTCACAAATCCCAGCGAACGGTGCCACAACACGCTTTTTGTATCCGTAATTTGAAAAATGCGACGCTGGGCAAAATCAAAAAGAAAGATCTCGACGTTACCGTCCTCGTTCCTCGGGTTCTCGGTCGCAAGGTTGCCGCGCGATTCAAAAACAACGAAGCGGCCGTCACCGCTGATAGCGCCCGCGAAGGATTCCGCCCCCGAATTAGTGAACTGGCCGATCAGCGTATTCGGCGCCGGCAATGGCGTAGGTGACGGCGTCGGGGTTGGTGTCTGCGCCGCCCCGACCATTGGTAATGAGATAAAAAGTAAGACTAAAAATAATGACAAGCGAAGCTTCACAAACTCCTCCCTAACTATCCTGAAAAATAAACACCGAACGCTGTATAAAGTGTTGGATAAATACCCTAAGCACAAAACATTGCATTTTAAAGGTAAAAAATGCGTTCTGCAACCAAGTGGGCGGGTTAAATATATCCGTTACGCGAAAAACAAAGGCTTGGATGCCGCCAATGGGGCAAAGGTTTGTCATTTTACATTTTAGACACGAGGTAAGAAACTTATGTTTCGAATACCGCGATGAATAAAAACTACAAGATCATGTTGGTGGCAGGCGAACCGTCGGGTGACGCCCACGCGGCCAAATTGGTTTGGGCATTGCGAAAAGAGGCGGAACCGGTTGAGATCGAGTTTTTCGGTTCGGCGGGCGAACGAATGCGTGACGCTGGAGTTGAATCCGTCATCCGGGCCGACGACCTGGCCATCATTGGAATTCCTGAAATAGCCCGGGCCCTGCCAACTTTTCTACGAGCGTTCCGCGATTTGAAAATGGCTGCTTCTGCGAGGCAGCCGGACGCGATCATTCTTGTGGACTTCCCCGAGTTCAACCTTAAGCTCGCTAAGTCACTTAAACAGATGGGTTTCAAGGTAATTTACTATATTTCACCTCAACTGTGGGGATGGCGGAAATACCGGCGCAAAACTATCAGAGAACACGTCGATCTGCTGCTGACCATCCTGCCATTTGAGAAGGATTGGTACGCCAAATATGGGATCGAAAATGTCGAATTTGTCGGGAGTCCTCTGGTGAACGAGGTGAAGCCGCTGATCTCACGCGAGGACTTTCGCCGGAAGTATTCGATCAATGACGGCGATCCGTTGATCGCCCTCTTGCCGGGCAGCCGTCATAAAGAGATATCCCGAATATTGCCTCCGATGCTCGAATCGGCCTCGATAATGGCTGCAAAGGATGATCGCCTGCAGTTCGTGATAGCGCTTGCCTCGACGCGAAGTGAATCCGAGGTCGAGGAGGCGAGAGGCTTAGTTAAAGGAAGCGGCATAAAGCTCCCGGAACGAATTCTTATAGTAAAGGACGAAACCTACGATGCCGTGAATGCCTCCGACGCCGCGGCCGTTGCCAGCGGAACCGCCACCCTAGAGACCGGAATTATCGGCACGCCGATGGCGGTCGTGTATAAAACATCCGGTTTCAATTATAAACTGATCAGGCCGCTGATAAAGATCGACCATTTCGGGCTGATAAATTTGATCGCCGGTAAGCGAATTGTCACTGAGATGATCCAGAACGAATTCACCCCCGATGCTTTGGCCGATGAGTTAGATCGGCTCCTCGAACCGGACGTGAACGCCGCGGTACGAAAAAACCTCGCCTCCGCCGCTGAAAAACTCGGCACGGGTGGAGCGTCACAGCGGGCTGCTCGAGCGGTTCTCAGTTTGATCGAAAATTTGTATCAAAAGTAGCGCACGATCTTCTTTGACAATTTCCCTAGCCGTGAATAAAGCCGAAATTCATGTCCGGGTTACCTGTGCGAAGACATCTTTCGTAATATCCAAGGGCGTCTCTCGTCGTCTGATCGATCCGCGGGTTCCTTGCTAATACCGAAATTTCCGTGGCCGCAAAAACCTTCAAATCCTTTTTTGACACCCCGGATCCGACGTAAAACGAGACCGCACCAACCGCATTCGCGGCGAAGATTCCCGATAGGGCCCGCCATGCAATAAAGCCGTTATATTTATAGACCCCTATTCGATCAAGGCTCAGGCCCCAACTAAGCAGCGTCGGATATGGTTGGCCAACCAAGGCTATCCGGGCCAAAACCTCGGAGAGGGTTTGTTTGTCGCGATATTCCGGGTAAGAAACCTTCAACTGCTCTACTTCTTTCCAAGCGTCGGAGATTACCTTACCTGCATATAGCAGTGTTTTGCCCGGAGCGGCCCTGATTTGGGATCGAATAAGGGGATTGTGCTGCAAAAACCGTAGAAAAAGGCGTGTTGGCTCAAGTAATTCCATAGATTAGGCGACAGTGCTTCGTAACATACCGAAGTGAAAATAATAACGTATAAAGGCCGAATTTAGCCGTTTTTAGCAATGTCTTTTAGTTTTTTAACCTCAGCGTTAAGTCTTTCCAACCCTTTTAAGTGTGCGTTCTGTCTTTTGAAGCTTTCGAGCGGCTGGATCGGCGTGCCCCACCAAACTCCTGGCCGGACGATCTTGCCCGGCAGAACGCCTGCCTGGGAGCCGATCACTGCGCCGCTTTTAACTCGGACATGATCGCCAAAGCCGACCTGGCCGCCGATCACACAATCGTCCTCGATGACGACGCTGCCCGATATGCCTGTCTGAGCAGCTATCACGCAGCGTTTTCCTATACTGACGTTGTGGCCAACCTGTACAAGATTGTCGATCTTTGTGCCCTCGCCGATGCGCGTTTTGCCTAAGGCACCTCGATCGACGCACGAATTGGCGCCGATCTCGACATCGCTTTCGATCACAACCGTGCCGATCTGGGGGAATTTCAGATAAGAACCGCCTTCATCTTTAACATAACCGAAGCCATCTGCTCCGATCACCACACCTGCATGAAGGATGACGCGGTCTCCAAGCGATGAATTATCTTCGACAAATGCATTGGGATGCAACACGCAATTATTGCCAATATTCACGTTATCCCCAACCTTGGCCCCGGCCCGCAGGTGTGTTCCGGCCCCGATCTTTGAGCCATCGCCAACGCAAACAAAAGCCCCGATAAATACGTCATCTCCGATATTCGCCGAAGGCGATATCACCGCCGTTTGATGAATTTGGCCCTCTCGAGACTTTGGCGGGTGCAGTAAAGCCGCGATCTTGCAGAACGCGAGCTTTGGGTGGCCGACAATTATCGAGGCCGGGCTTGGGAGTTCGGGCGAGTCCGGCGAGGCAATAACACATGACGCCCCGGTCTTCCGCAGATCGCTGCCTTCGACAAAAACGATCTGTCCGGCAATGGCTGCATCCAGATCGGCGCATGATGTGATCTCGATCGATCCTTCTCCGCGCAGTTCGCCTCCGACGAGTTCGGCAATTTCGCTCGTTTGCATCAGCTACAATCTAAATGTTTTTTTGATAAAAGTCAGGCGGGCCGAATCAACCCGCTCTTTTCTCGGCGGCGTTGACGGCGGTTTGAAGAAAAGTTTCCATACCTTCGATCCGGAAACCGATACGGTTATCCAGCCGTCTGAGCACGCCGGCGGAATCGCTGTCAAGAAAATCGAGGTCCGCCAGGTCGATGGTCACACAAGTGTCGAGGTCGGTTTGGATGTCGGACGCGATCCGTTCAAGCAGCAAGGCATCATCCAGCATCATTTCGCCCTCTACACGCAGGACCGTGCGTTGATGTTCGTTGTCGTCGATCTGGGTTATATGCGTCGCCATCCTTTCAGGTGGAATTAAACGATAAATTTACGGCAATGGCAAGTTTCACGCAGGCTTCAATTTTCGAGTGACCAGGAAAACTCCCGCAAATATCAACGCCGCAGCTATGATGAAATTAATCCCGACGCGTTCGCCTAAAAATGCGACCGCCGTCAGAAATCCGATTACCGGCTGCAGATAAACGAACACCGCAACGGTCGAGGGATCGACCCGGGCCAGTGCCCATGCATTCAGGAAATAAGGCATCGCGGTTGCCCCGACCGCAATGTAAAAAGCCATCAGCCAAATGGTCCTATCAACGGCGACAATGTCGATCGTCGAAAGCGAAAACAGCCCCAGTGGAACACAGACCACAGCCGCGAAAAGAAAGATCCACGTTATCGACCGCATCGCTCCGTTTCGCATAACAACGTCCTTCGAGGTGGCTACATAAATTCCGTATGAAAGCGAATTCAGGACGACCAGCACATCGCCGAGTGTCGTCTCGGCGGAAAATGAAGCGTTTCTCGGGTCGATCAAAAATACAACGCCGGCCGCTGCAAGCAAAATACCGGCCACCTTTGCCCATCTGATCCTTTCCGTTCCAATAATAACGCCCGCCAGAATAGCAAAGATCGGAATCGTGACCGCAATAAGCGACGCGTTCGTAGCTTTTGTAAGCGACAGTCCTTTTACAAAAAGGAGCTGGTTAAACGTGACCCCAAAGAGGCTGAATACCGCCAGCCGCCAGTAGTCCCCTTTTTCGGTAAGCCGCAGAGTGCCGCGTGACCGCTGAAAAACATAAAACAAGAACGCGGCTATCCCGACCCTTATACCGACAAGAGCCAGGCTGGGAATCACGCCAAGCACGACCTTGCCCACCACGGGAAAGGTGCCGAAGAATATCTGCACCGCGAGCAGGGCGGCGTAAGACGCTCGGTTTGATGCGGGTTTTGGCTGCACAAATTTCAAAATGAAAAGCGAATAGGCGATAATAACAGAGAATCTCGAGTTCATCCGAGAGAGGACCAAAAATTAACACTGGAGTTTATTTGGAGAATTAGATGAGGGATATTTTTACGTTTGCCGCCTGCCGGCGGCTGTTAATTTCGCTTTTGATAATGACGATCGTCAGCGGTCAGATGCTGGCTCAGGCAGTTGCCCCGGCAACCTCAGCACCGGCCTTGGCGGCGATCGAATCGGAGCTTGCGGATAAGATCACTGTTCAGTCGATCAAGGAAATGACGGCTGCTCTTTCCGGGCCCGAGATGGAAGGGCGCGGCACGGGCCAGCCAGGCGGCGACAAGGCCGCAAACTGGATCGCCGAAAAATTCAAGTCATATGGAATGAAGCCGCTTGGCGATAAGGGAAGTTACCTTCAGAAAGTGGATTTCAAAGAGACCGCCGTTACGCCCGAGACCTCGTTCACCTTCGGCGATCAAAGCCTTGTGCACGGCACCGAGTTTGCTTTTGTTCCTCAGAACAATGGCAACAAGAGCGTGTCGGGTGACCTCGTCTTTGTCTCCTACGGGATCCAATCGAAACAGGCAAAGATCGATATGCTCGAAGGGATCAGCCTATCGGGCAAAGTTGTAGTTCTGACGGAAGGGCCCCCGCCCGGATTCCCGGAAAAGAATTGGGCGGAACAGAAAGCCCAGCGGGCTATCATGGGTAGTCTGATCAGAGGCGGGGCCGCGGCAGTTGTATTCATCGGCGATGGCAAAGAAAAGAGCCCGCCGGAAGAATCGATCAGCTATCTAAGCCGCCGCCAGATCACCTTGCCGAACGAAGAAGGGTATCCGCCGCAGGTTCCACCATTTATTTATGTAAGCGCGAAGGGAGCCGAAAAGTTGTTTGCGAAATCCGGACTGACGAGGGAGGAGGCCTTAGAGCGGGGAGCAACGCAGGAATTCAAACCTGTCGATCTTAAGCTGAAGGCAAAGATCGTCGCGAAATACGCTTCCAAAAAGGTGGCTGCCAATAATGTGGTCGGCTATTTGGAAGGATCGGATCCGAAATTGAAAGCGGAGGCAGTCGTTTTCTCAGCCCATTATGACGCTTACGGGACGGAAAACGGAAAAACCTATTTCGGTGCCGCTGATAACGCCTTGGGAACTGCCGAAATGCTCGCCGTTGCCGAAGCCTTCTCAAAGGCGTCGCAAAAACCGAAACGGTCGTGTGTTTTTGTTGCCGTCACCGGCGAAGAGTACGGCCTCTACGGTTCGAAATATTGGGCGAAAAATCCTACCTGGGACATCAAGAAGGTGGCCGCGAACCTAAACCTTGACGGCATCGGTTCCGAGGTTTACGGGCCGGTCAAAACGATGGTCGGGTATGGGGCCGAGCACTCGACGCTTGGCGCGATGCTTGACGCCGTCGCTAAAACATTTGACATCAACGTAATTCCTGACCCGATGCCTGATGAAAAGGTTTTTTACCGCTCCGACCATTACTCATTTGTCGAGCGCGGCGTGCCCGCCCTGATGCTTCTAGGAGCACCTGCCGGCGACAAGGAAGTTTGGATGAAACGCATCAAGGATTGGGAAAAGACCGATTATCACCAGCCGGGAGATGTAATCCAACCAACCTGGGTGTGGGAAGGGCCCGAAACTGTCGCCGAAGTTATGGCGATCCTCGGCTGGCGAATATCGGAAGACCCGACAATGCCAAGCTGGCTCCCTTCATCGCGGCTTGCCAAATATGAACGGGGAAATACAAAAGAAATACCGGAAGAGCAGTAGGGCCGATATGTTCCTTGGAACAAAAAAAGGCGGGCCAAAGGGCTCGCCTTTTTTTGATCAAGTTCCGATTATCTATAAAAGCATCATCGCGGGGCTTTCCAGCATTTGTTTGAATGTCTGCAGGAACTTCGCACCGGTCGCTCCGTCAATGACGCGGTGGTCGCAGGACATTGTGACGTGCATTATGCTGCGGACCGTGATCTCGCCGTTGCGGACGACGGGAGTTGGGGCTGAACCGCCCACAGCAATTATCGCTCCCTCGGGCGGGTTGATGATCGCGGTGAATTCCTTGATCCCCATCATTCCGAGATTGCTGATAGAGAAGGTAGCTCCCGTGTATTCCTCCGGCTGAAGTTTTTTCGCCTTGGCCTTTCCGGCGAGATCTTTTATCTCCGCCGAAATTTCAGCCAGGCCTTTGAGATTTGCACCGCGGACAACCGGTGTTATCAGTCCTTCGTCGATGGCGACCGCGACGCCGATATCCGCTTGCTCATAAAACCTCACGGTCTTGTCCTGGTATGAAGCGTTGACCCACGGATGCTTCATCAATGACATCGCGGCGGCTTTTACTATGATGTCGTTTACGCTGATCTTGGCATCATCATCAAGATTTGCGTTGATCTGTTTACGCGTGGCCAGGACCGTGTCCATCTCGATCTCGACGGTCAGATAAAACGTCGGGATCGGGCCGATAGATTCGGCCAGGCGGCTGGCGATCACCTGCCGCATTTTCGACGTGTTCTCGTCGCGGAAGGGCGATGCCCCTACAATAGTTGACGGCGTGAATGGCTTTGCCGCCGATAGTTTTGTGCCGCCGCCCGCGAGAGCTTCCTCGATGTCGCGTTTTATGATGCGTCCGTTAGGGCCGCTTCCCGTGATCGAGCGGAGATCGATGCCGTTGTCTGCCGCCATTCGCGCGGCGATCGGCGAAACGATCATCCGGCCGTTCGATTGCGGACTGCGGAGCGAGGATTGCGGAGTTGCGGTTGTGGCGGTTTCTTTTACAGGCGACGAGGTTTCGGCCTTTGGCGCAGCCTTCTCGGTGATGTCGGCGGCAGGTTCTGCCGGTTTCTCCTCACCCGCTGATACAGGCGGTTCGGGCTTCTTGCCGTTTGAGCCGATATCTTTCAGCAATGCCGATATGTCCTCACCGTCTTTGCCGATGATCGCAATGGGTTCGCCGAGAGCCGCCGTGTCGCCGGCACCCTTCAAGATCTTGAGCAGCGTGCCGCCCGACAACGCGGTCATTTCCATCGTAGCCTTGTCGGTATCGACCTCGGCCAGCGTTTCGTTTGCTTCGAATGCATCGCCCTCATTCTTCACCCAACGGGCGATCTGTCCCTCTTCCATAGTGGGCGAAAGCTTCGGCATTAAAAATTTTTCAGCCATATACAAACAAGTCGTCTAGGTATTATTTTTTATCTCAAAGGAAAGAGCGCTCCGGCCATCTCAGATCTTCTTATTCGCCGCGATCATCCGCAGACGTTCTTCGCGCGTCTTCTTCCTTTCGTTATAGCCCTTGTCGTCATAGGGTTCCAGTTTTTCCAGCCAGAGGTCTTCAAGTGTTTCCAGATCGGCGGCGTAATTGTAATTCTGATCTTCTCGTGGAAACAGCTCTTCCAGAACCTCGAATTCAAACTTCCCCGTGCCATACCGTTTCCAGTCTGCCTCGAGAGGCTTGTTCGGATGCGAGCCGGCGTAAAGCTGAAAGCGGATGCGGTTGAACATCGCACCCAGATCCATCGTCGAGCCAACAAAGATCTTTTCGTTGGCGAGATTTCGTATCTGAAAGACCCCCATCGGACGCCGGGATGCTTTGTACGCTAGTTTTGCCGCTTTTCTGTCCATCTACAAATAACAAACTTCTTTCACAGCCGCGACGATCTTGTCCACATCCGGCAAAGCCAATGCTTCTAAATTCTTTGCGTACGGATTCGGGGCCTCGGCCGTTGAGATGCGTTTTACCGGAGCATCCAAATAATCGAACGCATGTTCCATCACGGTGTGCGATATTTCGGCGCCGACCGACGCAAAATAGTGCGATTCTTCGGCAATGACGAGACGATTGGTTTTCTTTACCGAACCGACTATTGTGTCAATGTCCAGCGGTTTGATCGTTCGCGGGTCCATCACCTCGACCGAAACATCGAATTCTGCCTGCATTTTTTCCGCAGCCTGCAACGCGAGCGGCACGGTCATCGACCGGGCGACGATCGTGCAGTCAGTACCTTCGCGCTTGATGTCGGCCACACCGAGCGGAATTGTGAAATCTTCGTCTTCAGGAACTTCGCCTTTCAGGCCGTACATGCGTTCCTGTTCGAGGAACAGCACCGGGTTATCATCGCGAATTGACGATTTCAGCAGTCCTTTTGCATCGGCGGCGGTCGAGGGCATTACTACTTTCAGGCCGGGAAAATTTCCGTAAAACGCCTCAAGTGCCTGTGAATGCTGTGACGAAACCTGATAGGCCGAACCGTTCGGGCCGCGGAAAACGATCGGCACCTTAAATTGGCCGCCCGACATATAAAGCATCTTCGCGGCGTGGTTGATGATCTGATCCGCCGCCAAGATCGAGAAGTTCCAGGTCATGAACTCAACTACCGGCCTCAAGCCCGCCATCGCCGCACCGACGCCAACGCCAGCAAAGCCGAGTTCAGTGATCGGCGTATCGACAACGCGTTTATTGCCAAACTCCTTCCACAATCCACGCGTGACCTTGTAAGCGCCATCGTACTCGGCAACCTCTTCACCCATGATGAAAACATTTTCATCCCTTAAAAGTTCCTCGCGAAGAGCTTCATTCAGCGCATCGCGGATAGTCAAAACTGCCATATGTTAGATCCGATAAATCCAGGCACCTGAACTTCCTGTTGGCCCGTCAGTGTATCCGCCGGCGATCAAAACTTCTCCGTCCTTCAATAGTGTCGCAGTGGCAAACAGTCGCTTCGTTCCCATATCGCCTTCGGCAAATGAAAAGCTGTTGGTCGCCGGATCGAAAACTTCAGCACGATCTGAGCCGCCCGCGATCAAAACTTTTCCGTTACGCAAGAGTATCGCAGTGCCTTGCAGCTTGTACCGGGCGGTGTTCATATCGTTTTTGATAGCCGTAAAAGTTTTGTCTGTCGGATCGAAAATTTCAGCGTTTGTATATGCCCCATTACCGTCGCGTTCATCCGCACCGGCGATGATCAAAACCCTGCCGTCCGCGAGCCGAGTTGCGTCGTGTTTGTGCCGTCTGACGGTCAAATTTCCGGCGGCCTCAAAGGTCCCGGTCGTCGGATCGTAAATTTCAGCACTTTTGTAGATCGTAATGTCGGCGCGTCGGCCCTTATGACCGCCTATGATCAGCACTTTTCCGTCATTCAACAATGTTGCGGTGTGCGATTCACGCCCGGTTGCCATTCCGCCCGTGGGACTAAAAGTACTAGTCCGCGGATCGTAAATTTCGGCATCTGCCAAGAATGTCCAACCCGTTCCAGTTCCGCCAACAAGAAGAACTTTGCCATCGTTAAGAAGCGCGGCGACGTGACCGCTTCTGGCCGTAACCATTTGCCCGGCAGACGTAAATCGATTCGTGGCCGGGTCATAAACTTCCGAGCTTTTCAGATATTCGCCGTTATAGCCGCCCGAGATCAATACTCTGCCGTCTGGCAGCAGCGTCGCCGTATGACTGGCTCTGGCGACGGTCATGTTCGGCGCCGGAGTAAAAGTTTTTGTTCTCGAATCAAATACTTCCGCAGACGAAAGCCCGCCGCCATTCGCGACAAAGCCGCCGGCAATCAACACTTTGCCGTTATTGAGCAGCGTAGCCGAGTGTGCTGCCCGTTTTGCTGTCATGCTCTGAATTGGACTCACAATTCCGTTATTGGAAGTTCTGGTATTTTGTTCTTTAAGCGCGATCTGGGAGTGGCAACCGGGAACAAAAGCAAAAATCATCACAAGAATGAACAAAACCGGCCGTTCTCGTTTTTCGATTTTCATATTCTTTCTCGCTTACCGATCAATTCGAAGTCGAACGTAAGTCTATGCATAAACATCGGTCAACAACTCACTTTCCTGCGGAAAAGGACTCTCGTCGGCAAATTTAACTGCCTTTTCCACCGCCGAGACCGCTTCCGCTTCTATCTTTTCAAAATCCTTATCGCTGAGAACCTTCGACTCTCTCAAGCTGTCTTTGAACAACACGATCGGGTCTCGTTCTTGATATTTTTTTATCTCGTCGCGGGTACGATAATTGCCTGGGTCGGACATTGAATGGCCCATGAATCGGTACGCCCGAATTTCGAGGAGCGTGGGCAGCGAATCTTTGCGGGCCCGTTCGATCGCCTGCAATGTAGCATCACGAACGGCCATCACATCCATGCCATCGACAAATTCATTGGCCATTTCAAAGGCATCCGCCTTTTTTGCAATGTTCCGCGAGCTCATCGCACGTTCCTGCGACGTTCCCATGCCGTACTGGTTATTTTCGCATATGTAGATGCAGGGAAGCTTCCACAGTTGGGCCATATTGAGCGATTCGTGAAAAATGCCCTGGTTCACGGCCGCTTCGCCAAAAAAGCAAAGCACGACCTGGCCGCTCTCTTTATATTTCGCGGCGTATGCCATGCCGGTCCCGATACCTATCTGACCGCCCACAATGCCATGCCCGCCGTAAAATTGATGTTCCTTTGAGAACATGTGCATCGAGCCGCCTTTACCCTTTACGCAACCGCCTTCTTTTCCGTAAAGCTCGGCCATAACCGCTTCGGGCGTGATTCCCTTTATCATCGCCTGGACGTGATCGCGATAAGATGTGATGACCATGTCATCGGGTTTCAATGCCATCATCGAACCAACTCCGATCGCCTCTTGTCCGATATAAAGATGGCAAAAACCGCCGATCTTGCCCATCCGGTAAACTTCGGCACACTTCTCCTCAAAGTGTCGTCCGAGGACCATCTGGTACAGCATTTCACGCAGAAGCTTTTTGTCGGTCTTCTTGATCGACTCAAGCTGCGATTTGCGGCGTTTGGTATATTCCGCCTTTGCCTGTTCAACCCTGTCTATTTCCGACGAGCCGTTCGCGTTTTCTTTTTTTGAGGCCGATTTCTTCGGCGCTGGATCTGCGCCGTTTTTTGCGGTCGTTTCCGTCTTTCGGCTTGTCGCTGTTCTTGCCAAGATCAAATTCCTCCGTAACCGTTTTGGGCTAGCATCAAGTGTTTGCGTAAAATCAACATTATAATAAAGATAGGGCACAATGTGCAAAATCCGCCGCTCTGGGACAATGCCGGCATTCTCCATTAATGCACAGTTTGTTGACTTTCTTACAAAAGCGAAAGAAAATTGACGACGATGAATCGAGTAACTGTCGATAGATTGATACAAGGCCTGCGCGCCATTCCCGACGAATCCTTTGTCTGCGACTATGTTTATGACTTTTTGGGTCATAATCCTGTCGACGCCGGTTCTATTGAGAAATTCCTCTTCTGGAGCCCATCGTTTTACACCCGCAATTTGATCTATAAGGACGAGCGGTTTGAAATGATGGCGATCTGTTGGGAACCAGGCCAGGTGTCGCGTGTTCACAATCATTATGACCAGCGATGTTGGATGATGGTCCCGATCGGCCGGCTAAAAGGGCAAAATTTTGCTGTAGATGCGATCGATGAGGCCTCGGGACACTGCAAGCTGCGAGAAACGGATGCTTTTGAACTGTCGGAATGTCTTGCCGCAAAGGTCGAACTTGAAGAGCCAATTCACCAGGTGCTCAATCTTGCAGAATTCAATGAACGCGCGGTAAGCATTCATATTTATTCCAAACCATACGACCGCTGCCTTTCCTACTGCCGAGACACTGATACTTATAAAGAAGTAAAACTCTATTACACAAGCATCGACGGCAAGCTTTGTGACGGCGTGTCATTGTGATCCTTGATACCGAATTATACATTTAGTAATTCACATTTTGTCCTAATAAAATTTCCCAGAATCTGATGTTCAATGAACGGGTATCGAAGATCGCGATCCTCGCGTTGGCCGCCATTTATGCCGCATTTCGATTTTGGCATCTGACCGATTCGTGTCTTTGGTTTGACGAGATATTCAGCGTTCATGCCGCCGAACACCCCTGGGGCGAGATTCTCCCGTTTGTTGCGAAGGACCTTATCCATCCGCCGCTTTTTTACCTGCTGTTGAAGCTTTGGATCGCAGCAGGCGGTGAAAGCCTGTTCTGGCTTCGCCTGTTCCCGGTAGTTTTATCGATCCTCGCCCTTTTCCCGCTGTGGATGCTGTGCCGCGAATTGAGGCTAAAGCCGCCCGCGATCATCGTCTCGTTCGGGCTTTTTGCCGTTAACGGAGCTCTGATCAAATACGCACAGGAAGTGCGGATGTACAGCCTGCTCTTATTTTTGTCGCTAATGTCGATATGGCTCTTTTCCCGATATTACTTTCGCGGTAAAAGCTTTTGGGTGCTTGTCATCGTCAACATTCTGCTCGTTTACACGCATTATTTTGGTTGGCTAGTCGTGGGTACCGAAGTACTTTCGATCCTGATCGCCCAGCGGATAAAGATCTTGCGGACATTGCTGATGCTGGCGGTTACAGCAGCCGCGTTCGTGCCGTGGCTGATCGGCATCTATTCGTACGCCGAACCAGGGACCAGCATAAAACAGAACATTGGCTGGATGCAGCGTCCCGGGATCGGATCGCTATTCGAATTCGCATTCGATCTTATCGACCCGCTCTACTTTCAGCAGAGCAGCGTTGACGCCGGAGCGAATTATCTTATCGCCGTTCCCCTATTATTGCTGATCGCCGCGGCCAAGATCATCTACCTGCTGCATTTTAAAGATGAAGCGAACAAGGAACGGTATTTCCTTCTATCTATGTTCGCGGCCCTGCCGGTTTTTTTGATATTCGTGCTCAGCTGGATATTGCCTGTGTCTTTATGGGGATCGAGACATTTGCTGATAGTTTTCGGGCCGACGATCGTGCTGGTTGCGTTGTATTTAACTGAGATCGTACCTGCCATCTTTCGAACTCTGTTGATCGCATCGGTTCTTTCTTTGACCGCCGCCGCTTTCGCAGTGGGACTGCGTGCGGCGCCGCCAAAATATATTTGGTGCGCATGGGAGGATCTTGTTTCTGACATTCCAAAAGATGATATGCAGACCTTATTCGTTTTCGAAGACCTCGTCGCTTATCATCTCTGGTTCGCAACCCGATCGGATGTAAACGTACGGGTAGTGAAGGTGGAAGGTATGTCGGAGATCGCTGAAGATGCGGCCTATTTTCTCCCGCGGGGATTTGATCGAGTGACCAGGACATCCCCGGAGAAAATTAGCGGAGAGAAGTTTTGGATCTTATTCCGAGATCCGCAGTGGAATGAAAAACACGCGCCGCTCAATTATTTTCTGGAGCGGGGGTTCGCGATCGGGGCAGCTAAGTCGATCGATGTGAATGGCCAAAAAGCGTTTATGGTCGAGGTCCGAAAATGAACTACTTCTTCTTCCACCTCACGCCGTCTTTGGTATCCTCGACGACGATCCCTTTTTCGGCTAGCAGGTCACGTAGTTCATCCGACCTTGCAAAATTGCGGTCCCGGCGAGCGGCTTGGCGCTCTTCGACGAGAGTTTCGATCTCGGCGTCGAGCGGGCCCGAGTCTTCGGCACCGAATATCCCAAGCACCAAATCGAATTTCGCAATAGCGGCGAGTACGGCGTCCCGATCTTTAGATCTCAAGCCCGGCCCGGCGAGCGCTGTGTTGATCTCCCGGACAAGATCGTGGATGGCAGCCAGGGCGGCCGCAGTGTTGAAATCGTCATCCATCGACGATTCAAAATCGGTCAGGGCTTTTGCGACGAGTGCGGCAGCTGCGGAATCGCTTCCGTCCGCGGTTCTTGCATCGCTAACAAGCGAGCGAAAGTTCCTCAGCCGTTCGACCGTCGATTCCGCCGCTTGCAATCCCTCGAACGTAAAATTCAGTTGCTTGCGCGTAGGCACGCTCAAGAGCAAATAGCGGATCGCCAATGCGGAATATCCCTGCTCACGCAAATCGCGAAACGTAAAGAAATTGCCCTTCGATTTGGACATCGTTACGTCGTCGATCTTCAGAAATTCGCTGTGGAGCCAGTATTTCGCAAACAGCTTCCCCGTCGCGCCTTCTGACTGAGCGATCTCGTTTTCGTGATGCGGAAACTGCAGGTCCTGGCCGCCGGCGTGCAAGTCGAACGTTTCGCCGAGATATTTCATCGACATCGCCGAGCATTCGATGTGCCAGCCGGGGCGTCCGCGTCCGAATGGCGCATCC
>JBGTJP010000141.1:0-9598 GCA_041745075.1 Pyrinomonadaceae bacterium
GCGTGCATTAAGGTAGAGGCCGGGCTGACGACATCGGTCGTTTCTTCTATTTCTGCTGTTTCTTCGACTTGTGCTGGCATGTGACTCCTCCGCAAGATAAAACCAACGTACTACTTGTTCTCGCTCATTCAATGCCCTCAAGTGGGAACAAATGATCGATGAATTCCAGGTGCAGACGAACGATCCCGTCAGCACCGACCCGCTTGCCTCTAACTACCGATATGATCGATGCGTCAAGCCGTTCGCTTTTGACACGCAAGAACGACCCGACTTCTACATTAAAGGACGTAAATACGGCCGCACCGCCAAGGCTTACATTTTCGGTAACGCTTATCTCGCTGGCGGCCACATCGCCATTTTCGTCGAGCATCTCGATCACCAGCGCTTCAGGAATGGCAAAACGCGTATGCCGCCGAAGATAGGCGGGAAGTTCGGTCTCATCGGGCATCGCATCGGCTTCGACAAGCTGCCAAAGGCCGCCGTCTTCACGATTTGAAAGATCGTAGAGTTTGGATGGGTTTTCACTGAACGCTGCAGGAGCATTCTTGCCGACAAAGGCGACGCCCACCGCATAGCTTTCGGCACCGGGGTTGGATGTTATCGGAACACAGCGGCGCACAAGGCCCCAGACGCGATATTGCGGTTCAAGGAAATCGTAACATCTAAGCTGCCGCGGCATCGGGGCCGATACCTGAAGAAGCCGACCGCGTTTGACGGGCCGTTTGAGTATAAAACCGGCTCCGAACGCCGAAACGTCCTCCATTCTGGTCACTTCGTTCCAGGAAAATTTGTTATCGACCTTGACTTCAATCCGGGTTGGCAGCGACAGAGCATATCGCTGAATCCGGCGTTTGTCCTTTTCGGAAACGGCCGTTTCGGTTTGGTTGGCGGGCTCTGTTAGGGTTGTTGACATTAGGCAGTACCAATTCGGGCAGGAATCGTGTGGCGTACAGTAATTATGGGATGTTAGGAGCTCTCGAGTAGTGCCTCGGGGCAGGCACGGCAAGTTGCGATTCAGGCTCAACGCCTGTAAAATAATAACATCAATCGAACCGGCATTTCAAGCATTTTAAATGCACGGCTTAATTGGGTTCCCGGCACGCGAAAATACCGCTGAATTAAGTTCTTGACCCCAAAATCAAATGGATTCATTAATTGACCGCAATCAGATAAATATCGAAGACGAGATGCGCCGTTCGTATCTCGATTACGCAATGTCCGTGATCATCGGGCGAGCCCTGCCCGACGTGCGCGACGGTCTTAAGCCCGTCCACCGCCGGATCCTGTTCGGAATGTATGAGGCAGGCAACACCGCGGGAAAGCCGTACAGAAAGTCGGCCCGTGCGGTAGGCGACGTGATGGGTAAGTATCATCCGCACGGCGATTCGGCGATCTATGACTCGGTCGTCAGGATGGCGCAGGATTTCTCGATGCGTTACACGCTGGTTGACGGGCAGGGGAATTTCGGTTCGATCGACGGCGATAATCCGGCCGCAATGCGTTATACCGAGGTCCGCCTGGCGAAGATCGCGAACGAGGTCCTCAATGATATTGAAAAAGAGACCGTAAACTTTCAGCCGAATTACGACGACTCGCTAAGCGAACCTACTGTTCTTCCGACAAAAGTGCCGCTGCTGCTTGTTAACGGTTCGGAAGGTATCGCCGTAGGAATGGCGACGAAGATCCCGCCGCATAACCTGACCGAGATATTGAGCGGCACCATCGCCCTGATCAAAAATCCGGCGATGTCGGTTGACGAACTGCTTAGTTTCATTCCCGGCCCCGATTTTCCGACCGCCGGGTTCATTTACGGCCGCGAAGAGATAAAACGGGCTTATCGCGAAGGTCGGGGCATCATCCAAATGCGGGCCCGCGCCGCCATCGACCGCATCGGCCGCGGCGATCGTGAAAAGGATGCGATCGTCATAACCGAAATTCCGTATCAAGTGAACAAGGCCCGCTTGATCGAAAAGATCGCCGAGCTTGTACACGAGAAGAAGCTTGACGGAATTTCCGAGCTTCGCGACGAATCGAACCGCCTCGGAATGCGGATCGTGATCGAGCTAAAGCGCGACGCGATCGCGCAGGTCGTCCTAAACAAACTTTACAAGCTGACGCCGATGCAGTCGTCGTTTGGCATTATCAACATAGCGATCGTCGATGGCCAGCCGAAAGTGCTGACCTTGAAGCAGATGATCGAGGCGTTCGTCGATTTCCGGCGAGAGGTGGTCCGCCGCCGGACCGAGTTTGAACTTCGCAAAGCCCAGGCCCGGGCGCATATTTTGGAAGGGTTGAACAAGGCGATCGACGCGCTTGATTACATCATTCCTCTTATCCGAAATTCGCGTGCGGTCGATGAAGCAAAGCTGTGGCTGACCGCTAAATTCGACGGCCTTGACGAAATAAAGAACTGGCGCGGCGTTGCTTCGGACAAACCGATAGCGGCCTTCCTGAAAGATCTGAGGAAGGTGATGGAAGGCCTTGAATTCTCGGACATTCAGGCCCAGGCCATTCTCGATCTGCAGCTTCGACGGCTCTCCGCCCTTGAACGCCAAAAGATCCTCGACGAATACGAAGCGATCATCAAGCACATTGCCGAGCTTGAGAACATCCTGCAGAACGAAAGCGTTCTCAGACAGGTCATCATCGATGAGCTTGAAGATGTGAAAAAGACCTTTGGCGACGCGAGAAAGACCGAGATCGTCGATGCCGATGTCGAGCTTTCGATCGAGGACCTCATAAAAGATGAGGATGTTGCGATAACCGTGACAAAGGCAGGGTATATAAAACGAACGCCCGTTTCAACTTATTCGCGCCAGGGACGGGGCGGGAAGGGCCGACTCGGTGCTACCGCGAAGAATGAAGATTTTGTCGAACATCTTTTCGTTGCGTCAACGCACGCCTATTTAATGGTCTTTACCGAGGACGGACAGGTTTACAAGATAAGGGTCCACGAGATCCCCGAGGCTGCTCCGGCCGCCCGCGGAAAAGCGGTCGTAAACCTTGTCCAGATCTCGACCGAACGAAAGCTGGTTGCCGTAATGGCCGTGCGCGATTTTGAGGAAGAGGTCTATCTGACGATGGTTACGCGGCAGGGCGTGATCAAAAAGACCTCGCTTTCCGATTATCAGAACATCCGCGTCAATGGCATCAACGCGATCAATATCGATGAAGGTGACGAACTGCTTGAAGTTATTCGTACCGACGGAAAGCAGCAGATCTTCATCGCGACACATGACGGCATGGCCGTCCGTTTCAAGGAGACGGATGTACGTCCAATGGGCCGTGCGGCCCGCGGCGTCCGCGGCGTCAAGCTTCGTAAGGGAGATTTTGTGGTTTCGGTCTGTGCCGTTTCGCAGGACGGGACGGAGAAGATCCTGTCGGTCTCCGAACAGGGGTTCGGCAAGCAAACCCAGGTTGACAGTTATCGTCTGACCAAACGCGGCGGCATCGGCGTCATCAACATGAAGACCACGGAAAAAACCGGCAAGGTTGTTGCTTCGTTCCCGATCCAGGACGACAGCGAGATCATGATCATCACGCAGCAGGCAAAACTTATACGGCTAGGTGTGGACAAGATCCGCGAAACTGGTCGCAGTGCCCAGGGCGTAACGCTGATCAAATGCGGCGACGACGATCTCGTGACCAGTGCAAGCCTTCTGGCTGCTGATGCGGATGAGGACGATGAGTAGCAACTTAGGAGCCTATTGAGTGAAAATGCCGCCGGTCTATTATTGACTGGCGGCTTTTTTGATCGGCCAAAAGACGGCTATTCAAAAAGAGTTGGAGTCACCGTCTTGGTCGGAATGCTAAGGCCAAAATGCTCGTAGGCGAGGCGGGTCGCCATACGGCCGCGAGGCGTTCTGTTTAGAAAACCGATCTGGAGCAGGTAGGGTTCAATTATTTCCTCGATCGAATCTTTTTCTTCATGCAGCGATGCGCAAAGCGTGCCAAGGCCGACCGGGCCGCCATCGAATTTCTCAATGATAGTTATCAGAAGTTTACGGTCCATTTCATCCAGGCCGTAAGTATCGACTTCCATCCGGTTCAATGCGTCATTAGCGACGTGCTCCGTGATCTTTCCGTCGTGGTCAACTTCGGCATAATCGCGGACACGCCGGAGCAGCCGGTTGGCAATTCGTGGTGTCCCGCGTGAACGCCGTGCGATCTCGTTCGAGCCGGTCGGGTCGATCTCAACTTCGAGAATTTTCGCTGACCGTTCGACGATCTGCTGCAATTCATCGATCGCGTAGAAATCGAGATGAAAAATGATCCCGAAACGCCCTCTGAGCGGAGCGGTTATCAAGCCCGGTCGCGTCGTGGCCCCGACCAAAGTGAACTTCGGCAGTTCAAGTTTGATCGACCTTGCGGCCGTGCCCTGGCCGATCATCAGATCGAGGCTGTAATCTTCCATCGCCGGATAGAGAATTTCCTCGATCGCAGGATTCAGCCGGTGTATCTCGTCGATAAACAGCACGTCGCCCTCTTCGAGATTGGTCAGTATGGCAGCGAGATCACCCGCCTTCTCGATGATCGGACCGGCGGTGGACTTCAACGTTGCACCCATCTCATTTGCGACGATATTCGAAAGCGTAGTTTTACCAACCCCGGGCGGGCCCGTCAGCAGAATATGGTCCAACGCCTCACGCCGTTTCAACGCCGCCTTCATAAACACGCGCAGGTTGTCCTTGACCTTTTTTTGGCCGATATACTCGGCTAACTGCGCGGGCCGAAGGGTCGCCTCGAATTTTGATTCTTCGGGCGTCAGGTCTTCGTTTCTGATGTTTATTGCTTCTGTCGGGGTCACCTAGGTAAGTCCTTTATTATACAAAGCCAGAATGTCCATTGAAAAAGCCACGGTGCAATGAAGCACCAGTCCCAACCAGATGCTGCCGTTACGATAGCTTAGCCAGCCGAGGATGATGCCGGCGGCGATGGCTGAAAAGGTTTCGGCGGGCGGTTTACCGAAATGGATCATGCAATATGGAACCGTCATCACAAAGATTGAATAAAGTCCGAGCGAACGTTTCAGGCTGTGCACGAGAAAGCCGCGAAAAAAGAACTCAAGGCCGAAAAACTGGAAAAAGTATATCAGTTCCCAAATGAGAAGCGTCCGTCCGATGTAAGGTTCACCGTTGTAGATTCGCAGAAACGGATATTTTGCCGAAAATCCAGCCGTCAGCGACATCAGATAGGTAAGCGGCAGCATTAAGGCCAGACAAGCCGCAAACAGTTTCCAAAATCCCGTTTCAATGGAGAATTTCAGCCCAAAATCCGCCAGCTTTTCTTTCCATACCAATCTAATTATCAAAACGGGAATGACAAAATAGAACAGCGTCACGACCGCGGCCCACCAAGTTAGGCCAGGCAAATTATTATCCGGGGAATAAGCTATCGACCGGCCGAACCATTCCATCGCGGTGCCCCGTAAAAGTCCCGCGACGGACTCGGTGTTCTTCAAATAAAAAATGCTCGTTAGGCCGAATGGGGTGTAGATCAATGCGCCGATCGCCTTACGGTCAAGAGCCGTTAGATCACGGCGAATATGATCGAGAATTTCGAGCATTCGGGGTTTTGCGGAGGCCCGCGCGTGAGCAAAGGCTTAATCAATGGGTTGAGCATTTCGTCCTTGCTCACGCGCGGGCTTCCGCATTACTTTGCCAGTCTCTGCAATGCGGCCCGCAACAGCTTCTGCACATTCGGCTCGACGCCGTCCTGACGAACCTGCTGCAGGGCTTTTTCGGCGGCGGCCTTTTGATAGCCGAGGTTTACGAGAGCGGACAAAGCATCGTCATAAATGCTTTCGGCTTCGACGGCGGAGCCTGTCGCCGCTGACGCGCCGGCGGAAACGCCTGACGCGAGATGATCGACCTTATCGCGCAATTCGATTATCAGCCTCTCCGCGGTCTTTTTGCCGACGCCGGGGATCGCCGTAAGTTTGGCGATGTTGTCGGTCCGGATGGCGGCGATTATTTCGTCGGCGTTCATACCCGAGAGCATCGTCAGGCCCGATTTTGCCCCGACTCCTTGCACGGAGATCAGTTTCAAATAAAGCTCGCGTTCGCGTGTGGTGCTAAACCCAAAAAGCTGGATCGCGTCCTCACGCACATTGGTAAAGATGCGCAGCTGCACGTCCGAGCCCACCTCGCCCATTTCGTAAAACGTGGACAGCGGGATCAAAACCTCGTAACCGACGCCGCCGACATCGACTATCAGAGTGTTGGCGGTTTTTTCGATAAGTTTTCCGGAGAGAAATGCGATCATGTTTCACTCTTGAAACGCAAATTGTAGAGTAATTCTGCCTCAAGGGCAACGGCTGTTAATGTTTTCGGCATCAATCTTAACGGATTGCCAACCTATTTTCACGCTCGAAATGAGGGCGTTCGCCCCGATAAACGAGAACACGGGCAATTCTTTTTACAAGTCGTACGAAAAAGCTTTGCCGCCGCCGAGGAAAGGTATAGAATAGAAATTGGAGTTGGCAGCTGATTTTTGAAACTGAATTCGAAAACGCGGCGTAAGCATTGATAGAAGTTTATTAGAGGTGAAATAGATGTTGTACAAAGGAGTGTTGAAAAGAGTCTTACCGTTTTTCCTGACGTTTGCCGCCGGGTTGTTTATTGCCAGCTTTTTCATTTCGATCGCGGCTCCGTCGTTCAATTTTCCGCGTCGTTCGCATAAGCACCGCGAAACAAGGCAGCTTAGGATCGAGCTCGAAAGGGTCAGGCGTGAGAATGCCGACCTTCGCCGACAGTTGGAAGAGGCGGGTATGAATACGGAATGGACGATCAAGGACCTTCCGGCACCTCCCGTATTTGAAACGGATGTGCCACCGCCGCCACCACCGCCCGTGAAACGGCATCGAGTTCTGATCGACAGGTAGTAAGGCTGTTACAATATTGAGCCACAGGTTAACGCCGAATGTTCGGTTGTGTTAATCTGTGGCTTGTTTGTTTCGAGGTTCGCGATGAGTAGATACTTAGGCCCGCTTCTCCTTATTTTAACGTTCGCCGTTGGCTCTGTTATCCCTTTCTTTCTCGATCTAACGCCGGAAGCGGGCGCGCCCATGGAGGCATCGACCGATCAACGATCCGATTCGTCCAGGAATGAAGGAAATGCGCCCCAGAAGGCGTTGCCCGATGAATCTAAACAGGGCAGGAACCTTGTTTGTGTACCTGAAGAAGGGTGGATCAATGAAATTGAAAGGCAAATATCCCGTCTTGAGTATGAGCGTCTTCAACTTGATCTCGAAATTAGTCGATTACCGAAACGTCGAACCAACATTCGTTGGAGAAAATTAGAAAAGTGTACCAAGCTTGAACGGAAGCTACGCATCATCGATATGCGATTACATGTTCTCCGGACAGAACGAGACATCACTCCTATAGTTGACTATGGGATAATAAGGCCTGTCCTCCGTGAAGTTTGTGAAGAACGCTGATGGAAGAATCCGCCGCCAGAAAACAGATCGTTGAGATCGGCAAATTGCTTTACGACCGCAACTATGTTGTTGCGTTCGATGGGAATGTGAGCGTTCGGCTGGACGAGGGCCGTGTGCTTGCTACGCCTACGATGACCTCGAAGGGGCGGATGACGGAGGACTGCCTGGCCGTGACGGACATGGAGGGCAAGCCGCTTTCCGACAAAAAGGCTTCGTCCGAATTGGCGATGCACTTGCTTATTTACAAGATGCGGCCTGACATACTCGCCGTCTGTCACGCGCATCCGCCGCACGGGACCGCATTTGCCGTTGCCGGACTCGCGATCGACAAACCGATCTTGTCCGAAGTTATACTGACCCTTGGCTGTGTTCCGCTGACCGATTACGGCACGCCCTCAACTGATGAGTTGACCGAGGCGATGAAGCCGTTCGTTCCTCATCACAATGCTCTTTTGATGGCAAATCACGGTGCGGTCGCCTACGGCAAACACCTCTGGGAAGCATTTGACCGCCTTGAAACACTCGAACATACAGCCAAGATCGCGATCCTTGCAAAGGCTCTCGGCGGTGCCAACGACCTGCCGCCCGATGCCATCGAAAAGCTCGTAAACATCAGGGAAAAAGCAGGTTTCCTGGGCGAATCGGCCCGCTGTCAGTCATGCGGCTATCTCCACGACGCCGGTATTTCCGGTCCCGGATGTGAGGTCGCGGTTCAGTCCAACGGGCAAAAGATCGCCTTTACCCGAGAAGAATTGATCGATCTTTTGAGCCAGGCGGCAAAATTGAGTTAAACTAACACCACTTTCGAAGTATCAGTTTGTAGAATTCAGGAGCAATCTAAATGCAAGAAGCATTGGGAATGGTTGAGTGCAAGGGTCTTGTCGCGATGATCGAGGCGGCCGACGCAATGGTCAAGGCGGCGAACGTGCAGCTTGTCGGGTATGAGAAGATCGGGGCCGGGTTTGTAACGGCTATCGTTCGCGGCGATGTCGCGGCCGTCAAAGCGGCGACCGACGCCGGGGCGGCAGCGGCCAGACGCGTAGGCGAACTTGTCAGCGTCCACGTGATCCCGCGTCCGCACTCAAGCGTAGATGAACGTCTGCCGGTTGTGATGAAATAGGCAGTTTGCGCTTGGCAGTTGGCGGGATGCGGTTTCATCGTTTTTGCTGCCAATTGCTTCTGCCAACCGCCAAATTGCTTATGATTATTGGACGCATCCTGGGCACCGTTGTCTCGACCCAAAAGGACGAACGGCTTCTCGGCAAAAAGCTTCTGATCGTAAAGCCGATAAATCTTGACGGCACGGACCAGAGCGGTTATGTGGTCGCGGTCGATACGGTCGGTGCCGGCTTTCATGAAAAAGTCATCGTCGTCGGCGGGTCGTCCGCCCGTATGGCCGAAGGCAACAAAGATTGCCCGGTGGATTCGGCGATCATCGGCGTCATCGACACTATCGATTTTACCGATTGAGGTACAAAGTTATGAAGGGACGTGCGTTTTACTTCTTTGCTTTGGCTATTGCCGCTGTTTTGTTCTGTTCGTTGCAATACCGCGCTCAGGGCGTCGGCGATCGTAACCGGGCTGCTGACGGAGGCGACGGCACCTATGGTGTCCAGGGCCGTGTTTATTTGCCCAATGGAAAGCCCGCCATCAACGCGAAGATCTATATCAATAGTGCCGATTCGATCGCTGTGACAACGGTGACCGATCTGAACGGGATGTTTCAGGTTGGCAGTTTACGGGCAGGTAATTATTCGATAGTGATCTCGGTTGAAGGGTTCCCCTCCGAGCGGGAAACTGTAATAATCGACCGTTTTGCACCTGCCGGCCGTACCTTCCCGATCGCGGTCCATTTCAGATCACAAGGCCGGCGCGAGCCTGAACAAACTGTCGATCCGAAATTTCAAGGTGTACCAAAACACGCCGTCGACAAATACACAGAAGGCGTGGAGAAGCTCCGCCAAAATGACCTCAAAGCTGCAGTTGCATTGTTTGATGAAGCAATAGCCGCACATGCGAATTTCGCGGCTGCATACTATGAAAAGGGGACTGCTCACCTTAAGGCGAACAGTCTGGACAAGGCTTTGGAAGCATTCGTTAAAGCGGTTTCTATCGATCAGGAATACTTCGAAGCGAAATATTCGGTCGGCTACACGC
>JBGTJP010000142.1:0-20406 GCA_041745075.1 Pyrinomonadaceae bacterium
GTTGCCGACGCTAATGAAATGCAGGCACTTCGGCCCGCCGAAGAGGTTTCGGAAACGATCAACTAAGATCGGGTGTCTCTATTTATTTTTGCTTGAAAGATCGAGGGTAATTGCGAGTCGGTAAACGGCGGCGGTTTCAACCTCGATTTCTTTTGTGCCGGCAACGCCGTTATATTTGGCCGTTACGCGATATTTTGCCGATCCGTTCGGCTGGCGGAAGATGAACTCGCCGCTGACGCTTGAATAAGTCGAGCCAACGTCTTTGACCGTGCCGTCGGCGTTGATCCGCTCCAGCTTTACCTTTGCCCCTGTAACGCTTGTGCCTTCCTTGAAGAAAACACTTCCGCGCAAAATTACCTGCGTGCCCTGATCAACCCTGAGAAACAATTTGTCGCCGAGATCGCGGATCTTGTTCTTCTTTACCTCGACACTGAATAACGAGCCCGTTGCAAAACCTTGCGCCTCAACCGTCAGTCCGTAAAAGCCGGGTTCTATCCCAGACAATTTAAAGCCGCCGTCCGCTCCGGATCTTACCGATTTTACGTCGTTACCGTCCTTAGTGAGGGTTATCGAAGCGTTTGCGATGGCGTTGCCGCTGATCGAGCGGACCTTTCCTTTAATGCCCGTTTGTGCCGCGGCAGAAAACGCCGCGATCGCCGTAATCATAACGACAGCCAATGCAAAAGTCGTTGGTCTGACAATTGAAATGAACTTTTTCATGCAGAAATGCCGCCCGCTTCGTATCCAAAGTCGCGGGCTACATCATTGATGATGGCATCGAGTGTTCGGGTTGGCTTATAACCGATCAGTTTCGCTGCTTTTTCAAGACTCGGGACTCGGCGGAGCATGTCCTCAAAGCCCTCGCCGTAGGCCTCTGAGTAAGGGACATAGCGGATCTTGCTGGTGCTTCCGGTCCGGGAGATCGCCCGCTCAGCCAACTGCGTGATGGTTGTCTCCTCATCATTGCCGAGGTTTATTACCTGCCCGAGACATGACGGCGTGTCGAGCAGCTTACAAAGGCCTTCAACAATATCGAACACGTGGCCGAAGCATCGCGACTGGGTCCCGTCGCCGTGAACCTCGATCGGTTCATTTTTTATTGCCGCCTGCACAAACCGCGGAACGACCATGCCATATTGTCCAGTCTGCCGTGGCCCGACCGTATTGAAAAGACGGACAACAACGACCGGGAGGCGCGTTTCCTTCCAGTGAGCGAGGGCGAGAAATTCGTCCAGCGTTTTTGCGCAAGCATAGGCCCAACGGTGTTTGTCGGTTGCTCCGGTCAGCAGATCGTCGTCTTCGTGAAAGGGCACGCTTGCCCCTTTTCCGTAAACTTCTGACGTGCTGGGAATAAGCACGTGCTTGCGATATCGCGAACAAAATTTGAGAATAACGTCAGTGCCGTGAAAAATGGTTTCGATCGTCTTTACCGGCTGTTCCATTATCAGCCGAACGCCGACCGCGCTTGCCATGTGATAAACATGGTCGGTTTCGCGGACGAGTTCTTCCAATAGATTTTCATTAAGGACCGTGTCGATGATGAGGCGGAAGTTCTTGTTTCCTTCGAGATGCTCGACGTTTGAATATTTGCCGGTCGAAAGGTCATCGATCACGGTTATTTCGTGCCCTTTTTCGATAAGTTTATCTGCGAGGTGGCTTCCAACGAATCCGGCCCCGCCGGTGATTAGGATTTTCATAGTAAATTGCCACTGGCTTCAGCTAGTGGATACAGATCCAATAAAATTTCCGGGGCTTTAGCCTAAAATTTTCGGCTAAAACCAATGAGTTTGTCGAGCATTTGCCACTAGCTAAAGCTAGTAGCAATTGATGAAATCATCACGCGGCCCTGCCCTTAGCTAAAACACTTTCAAAATACGCGACTGTTTTTTTCAAGCCATCCGCCAACTGCACCTTTGGCTGCCAATTTAATAACTTCTTCGCCCTTTCGATATTTGGCTGCCGCTGCTTAGGATCGTCAGCCGGAAGCGGCATGTGCCTTATTTTGACATCCTTGCCCGTAGCTTTGCCCACCTCGTCAGCCAATTCATTCATTGTGAATTCGGACGGATTCCCGATATTTACAGGAAGATGGATATCGTCCGACTCTATGTTCATTAGCCGCACTAGTCCATCGACAAGGTCGCTGACGTAGCAAAAAGACCGCGTCTGCTTGCCGTCGCCATAGATGGTCAATTCCTCGCCATTTAATGCCTGCACGACGAAATTCGAGACGACGCGGCCGTCGTTTTCAAGCATTCGCTCACCGTAGGTATTAAAAATACGGACTATCCGCGTATCCACGCCGTTCTGTCGATGATAGTCCATCATAAGTGTTTCGGCTACGCGTTTTCCTTCGTCATAGCAGCTTCTGAGGCCGATAGGATTTACATTGCCGAAATAATCTTCGGTCTGCGGGTGGACGAGCGGGTCGCCGTAAACCTCGCTGGTCGAGGCCTGCAGAATACGCGCCTTAACGCGTTTTGCCATCCCGAGCATGTTTATCATTCCCATAACACTTGTTTTTACAGTCTTTACGGGATTGTACTGATAATGGACCGGAGAAGCAGGGCAGGCAAGATTGTAGATCTGATCCACCTCAAGCAGGATCGGTTCGATGACGTCGTGACGGATTAGCTCAAAGCGCTTATTGTCCATCAAATGCAGGATATTGTCCTTGCGGCCGGTAAAGAAGTTGTCAAGACACACGACCTCGCCGCCGTCGGCAAGCAGGCGTTCGCAAAGATGTGAACCGATAAAACCGGCACCGCCGGTGACGAGTATTCTCATACGGGACTATTCTGCCACAGAGCACACCGAGAACACAGAGGAAGTTCTTTTTATGGCTCGGTATTCTCTGTGCCCTCTGTGGCTATTTCAGATGCCGCTCGAAAAAGGAGAGGATGCGTTCGTATTCGTCCGTCCAGCTTTCCGGGCGAACAAAACCGTGATTTTCAGACGGATAGAGCATCGCTTCGAAATACTGTGTTTTCCCAAGCCGAATAAGCTTTTCGATATACTGGATCGAATCCTGAACATGCACGTTGTCATCGGACATTCCGTGCAGGATAAGCAGCGGGCGTTCGAGTTTGTCGGCATAAGTGATCGGCGAACTGCGCTTGTACGCCTCCGGATTTTTGTCGGGGAAGCCCAGCCTTTGTGCTGTGTATCCCGGATTAGCGGCGTAATAATTTTTCCAGTCCATAACCGGCCTTAAGGCGGCCGCGGCGGCTATTCTTTCCGGGGCACGGGCAGCGAGCATCGCGGCCATGAACCCGCCGTAACTGCCGCCGTAGGCACCGATGCGTTTCTGGTCGACGCCGTAATTCTTGACCATAAAATCGATGCTGTCGATGTGGTCGTCAAAATCCTTGCCGCCGAGAAAATCGTAAACATCCGTTCGCCAATCACGTCCGTAACCGGCAGAGCCGCGATAGTCGATGTCGAGAACAACGTAGCCCTTCTGCGTTAGCAACTGGTTGAACATGAACTCGCGATAATAGTTGTTCCAGCCGTTGATCACGTTTTGCAGATAGCCGGCCCCGTGGACGAAAATCACCATCGGGTATTTTGTCCGAGCGTTCGGGTTGTGACCGTTGGGAAGGTAAATTTTCGCGGGAATTTTCTTGCCGTCTTTTGAGGCGATCTCGATGAATCGCGGCTCGGTCCATTTCCTGAGCTTAAAGGCTTCCGGAACGCTGTTGGTGAGTTTCACCGGCAAATCACGGCTTTGGCAAAGCGGACAGACCTTTTGAACATAGAGGTCGCCGGGAACACTCCATTTTGAGCCTTCGAATAGTAATCGCGGTTCGCCGCTACCGCTTTCGTCAAGCTGCGGCGATCCTTTCATCGACTTTTCCGGCGAAGGGAGAGTTACTTTTCGCGGATCATCCGGGAAGATCGAGGTAAATGTACGGTCGGCGTAGCCGTCCTCGGTGGACATGTAAACGATCTGTTTGTCCGAAACCCATTTTGCCCATTCGACCTGCCAATTACCTTTGGTGAGTTGTGTGATCGAAACATCTGAACTCCACGACGAATCGCCGCTTGCCGCGGGTTCTGCACCGGTTGGACCCGTCCCGGTCGCATTCGCTCTTAACTTGGCCAAATAGATGTGATTGAAACCGTCGCGCTCAGAACCGAAGAAGAATTCGCCCGTCCGGGTCGGATTGGGCTCGAAAATAATGGAGAGCGATGCCTGCCATTTGTCGTCGGTCTCTTCGGTAATAAGGATGATCTTCTCGTCCTTTGCTCCGGCGCTATGAACATAGAAGAGCTGACGGCGTTTTGTGTCTTTATCGACGCGATCGACTATCAAGCTTCGACCGTCAGAGGTCCAGACCATCCGGCGAAAACTGCTGACGCCTTCGGGTTTTGGAAGTTTTATCTCAAACGGAGCGTCGCGGCTGCCATCCGCGGCAGTTACGTATAATTTCTGCTCGGTCCAACCTCGTCGCGGCCCGCCGCCGGTCACGTATTCGGGAAGGAAATTCGGTACGACCAACTGCCGCTGCTTCGATCCGTCGGAAACAACATAACCGATGAGCGTTCCAGCTTTGTTCGGCGTGATGTTCCCGACCGAGATGAATTTTTGCGGATCGGCCTCTTTTGTGATCTGAGTAAGAGTCGAATCGGAGGTGTTCAATACAAAAGCGTTTCCGCTCTGCGAAAATAGGATACGTTCGTTATCCAGAAACCGGGCCCCGGTTTCAGGTGATTGCGTTTTCGTGTAACGCTTTATATAAGGACGTGAAAGGCTGTCGTCGTAATCCAACCGGGCAACGTTTAGACGATTTTGGATTCCGTTCAATTCGTCCAGCGATTTCATGAATGCTTCGTTGGAACCCAACATGGGATAATTTTCGCGCAAACCTTCCAGACGCTCTAACGAAGCGTTTAGAGAATTGCTTGCGGACAATATGGTTCTCTTTTGCCCCTCAGATTTCTTGTTATTAGACCCGAGTGGCGCATCCAACATACCTTTCTGTACTCGTGACCTTTCGTCGGCTATCTTTCCGAAGACTTCTCGCTCTTGAATGCCAGCGGCCTTAACAACTTTGACAATTTCTTGGATAACATCCGCCTGCCGTTGTAAAGAACTCTCGACCTTGATCCACAATTGTTCAGACCTATTCGAAGTCGCAGAAGTTCCAGCCGATTCTAAATGGAGCACATAAAGGTCGCCGCCGTGAGTAAACACGAGTTTCTTCGAATCCGGCGACCACTCGAAATTGCCGAGTTGATTTTCCCGGGCTTTTGCAAAATCGTCACGCAATTCGACGCCGTAGTCAAGTTTACTTTCCGGCTGCGGGGTCCGTGTCGGAACGGGAAGATCGCTGTTTCGCAATATGATCGCCCGCGTGCCGCCGCTGGTTGAAACAAGATAAAGGTCGCGCGGCATTTTGCCCTCGGCATTCCATAAATAGACCACCTTTGTCCCGTCTGGCGAAAGTTTTTCACCCTCGACCCGCATCCCCGCGATCGATGGCTCGGCCATGATCTCGCGGACGGTAAGATTTTGAGCCGATAAGGAATAGACGAGTACGAAAAGAAGCAAAAAACAGACAAGTGACAGCTTGGTCGAGGGTTTAATTTTCATGGCTTAATCTACCTCATCGCTTAGAGCATCACGAAGGGCATACAGTTCTTCCAGGCCCGCCTGGTCTTTTGGTCGTCCGGCGGTCTCTTTCGCCTTGATCAGTCCGTCGATAGAAAGTACGCGAACCGGAATTCCCTCCAGGTCAACGACGACCGACTGCGCTAAAACATCTTTGAAGTCGCCTATGCCGGCCACCTCTCCAAGTAGATCGATGTCGCAAAGAGATGTTTTGAAAGTGAAATTTGTACCATTTTGTAGAGTTGACCAATCCCACACGAACGGTAAGTCGTCAGGAAAGCCTCGTGGTCTGGGGTTCAGTGGTCTTAATGCGGTTGATATTTTCTTTAAGTTTTTCCGCGTGCGTGCGTAGCAGATATCAATGTCCTGAGTAATGTAAGCGGAGCCGTGACTACGAAGGGCAAGGCCACCGACGATCACGAATTCTACTTCAGCTTCCGCCAGAATCTTTGCTGCCTGAAAAAGGCTTATCATCCATTCTTGACCCCACTTAAGGCTTTTTCGATTCTTTCATCGCAGCCTCAAATTTTACCAGATCATTTATTGCCCGATCATTATTCCTGATTCTTTCCGCCGGCGTTAACCTTAGATTCTCAACCAGCAATGTAAGGTCGATCCCAAAATCTTTTGCGGCAGCTATTGGGCTTCCGGGTTTTGGGTTCATCAATTTTTCTTCGTGGACGGGTCTCATGCCATAATATTTAGCTCTAGTTTTCCGATTTGGCGAGCTAAACTGAATCGATTATAAATGATTTATGCCTGAAAAGCCGAAACGGGGAAAAGACGACCGAGAAAAAACCGGCGGTGTTTCCGAGAAAGCGGATGACGGCTCATGGGGGAAGGACATCGAGTCGAAGGATTATTATTACGACGATGCCCACGGATACGAGACTTACGAACCGGATGACGAACCTGATGATGATGGGGAGGATTGATATCGCGTGGCTGCTGTTCGCCGCGATCGCTTTTGCATCCGCTTGTGCGCCGGCTGTCGATCCTCCGGTCAGCCGCGACGGGATGGTCATGATCCCTGGCGGCAAGTTTCAAATGGGAACGGACAAAGGGATGCCGTTCGAGAGGCCCGTCCACGATGTTTCAATTCAACCTTTCTGGATCGACGAGCACGAAGTGACCGTCGGCCAGTTTGCGGCGTTTGTGGATGCTACAAATTACGTGACCGAAGCCGAAAAGTTTGGCTGGTCGTTAGTCTTTGATCTGAAAACGGGCGAATGGGGCCGGGTTGACGGGGCCGATTGGCGTCGTCCCGAAGGCGACACAGTTTTAGCAGACAGTGCCGAGCCGGTTGTTCAAATTTCATGGAACGACGCAAACGCCTATGCCAAATGGGCCGGAAAACGCCTGCCGACCGAAGCGGAGTGGGAGTTTGCGGCACGCGGCGGGTTGACTGGCAAGGAGTACTCGTGGGGCGATGACCTGCGACCAGGCGGCAAGCCGGTGGCAAACTGGTGGCAGGGCGTGTTTCCCGAAAAGAACACAGGTGAGGACGGCTTTGTCGGGCGTGCAAAGGTCAAGAGTTTTCCGCCAAACGGTTACGGAATCTATGATACGGCCGGCAACGTCTGGGAATGGACCGCTGACTGGTACTCGGAAAACTATTACGGCCGTTCACCCACATCCGATCCAAAAGGCCCGGAAGAAGGGGTTGAACGCTCAATGAGGGGCGGCTCATGGATGTGCGCCGAAAACTTTTGCACCAACTATCGCGTCGCCGCCCGAAGCCATAGTTCGCCGGATACCGGATTGAACAATCTTGGGTTCAGATGTGTCAGGGACCCGGCGAATTGAGTTACGGCTTTCAGTTTGGTCTTCGAAAGTTTCGATGCGTAGGTTCGCGTGTAAATAAGGGCGTAACACTCAAGCTTAAGCATATCGCTCCTGCAAGTAAGGGGTTGGACACAACCTGATCCTTTTGCAAGAATGAAGAACGCTTTAAATTTATATCTGGCAGACTTTTTAACTTGAAGGGATCAATGGTCGGTGAAAACCTTATCGGATTTGATACGCTACCGCGAACCTTGCCGCATTTCTGCATCGAATCGTTCCGGCGAAAAAATGGTAATGACGCCCTTTCTTATAAGATCGGCGATGTTTGGCATCATCTTTCTGGCACGGATGCGATAGACCGCATAAAGCGTATTGCAGCGGGCCTGGCGAGTCTCGGCATAAAGGCGGGCGACCGGGTTGCCATCATCTCAGAAAACCGGCCGGAGTGGTCGTTGACGGACCTTGCGATCCTGAGCCTGCGTGCGGTAAACGTGCCGATCTATACGACGCAGGCCGTCGATCAGATCCGTTATATTCTCGAAGATTCGGGCGCCAGGATGCTGTTCGTTTCGGGCAAGAAGCTGCTCAAACACGCTGAAGCGGCGATCCAAAGTGTCGAGCGCATCGAGAAGCTGATATTTTTCGACGCCGATGCCCGTCCGGCAGATGATAACCGTTCACTGACCCTGGCCGAGGTTGAAGCGAACGGCGAGACGTATGAATGCGATGCCGGCGTGACTTTTGATGAGATGCTTGCGCAGGTCAAGGCCGACGATCTGGCGACCATCATTTACACATCGGGCACGACCGGCGAGCCAAAAGGCGTAATGCTCGACCATGAGAATTTCGTTTCGAATGTGATCGCCATTTCAAAAGGCCTGCCGATCAGGTCATCGGACCGTTCGCTTGCCGTGCTTCCGCTTTCGCACATTTTTGAACGCACGGTTTTTTATGTGCTTTGCTCCAACGGCGTTTCGATACATTACTGCGCCGCCTTCGACCAGATCGCTTCGCATCTGCAAGAGGTAAAGCCGACAATAATGACCGCCGTGCCGCGTCTGTTCGAACAGGTCTATCATAAGATCGTAAAAAAAGGGAAAGCCGCCGGTGGTTGGAAAACTTCGCTGTTCGAATGGTCGCTAGGCGTCGGCCAGGATTATTGGGAAGCAAAGGACAAGCACGAACCCGTCTCACCGGTACTCGCGGCAAAGCAAGCTATTGCTAGCCGCCTCGTTTTTTCGAAATGGCGCGACGGTGTTGGTGGAAGTTTGAGGTTTTTTGTTTCGGGCGGCGCACCGTTATCAAAAAAGCTTTCTTACGCATTTTGGGCGGCTGGCATTCCGATCTTGCAGGGCTACGGAATGACCGAAGCCTGTGTAACCTCCGCCAACCGCCCCGAAGACAACAAGGTCGGCTCGATCGGAACTCCATTTGACGGGATCGAAATGAAGATCGCCGAATCTGACGGTGAGATACTTATTCGCGGCAAAAATGTGATGCGAAGCTATTACAACAAGCCCGAGGAAACCGCGAAAGCCATTGACGCCGAGGGCTTTTATCATACCGGCGATGTCGGCTATGAAGACGCCGACGGACATTTCTTTATAACCGACAGACTGAAAGACCTTTTCAAACTCTCGAACGGAAAATACGTCGCGCCGCTCCAGGTCGAAAGCCTTTTGAAGCAAAGCCCGCTTGTGTCGCAGCCGGTCGTTGTCGGTTCGGGCCGAAAACAGGTCGGGGCGTTGATCGTGCCTGATTGGGAGGCTTTGAAGGAAGCCCTGAAAGATGACGGCATCGCCGCCGAGGGCACGCGCGAGGAACTCTGCGAAAACCCGCATGTCATAAAGCGCGTCCAGCGCGACGCCGTCGAACTAACCCGCGAACTTAACGACTACGAACGCGTCAAACGCGTCTATCTCCTGCCCCGCGAATTCTCCATCGACAAAGGCGAAATGACACCAACCCTAAAAATAAAACGCAGCGTTATCGACGAAAAATACGAGGAAGCGATAGACGAAATTTGCGGGAGTTAGAATGGTTTTCGACGTTTTGAAATCCATCTTCTGCCCGTTCAACCAAATCAGCATAGACTCTACTGGAAATTTGTTGACATTCGAATAGATGGGTATAAAATGACTTCACCTCCACTATCTTACGCGGCGTGACCGGTCGAATTTCGGAATACTCATATTTTAGAAAAGTTTTGACCCGATTTGAGGACATTTTAACAGGTTTTGCGGACTAATATAACCATTCGCGAACTCGATCAGCTCAGACACGGAAAATGATCAAGCATTAGTTTGACAATGAATCAAGGAGACAATCATGGCATTCCATGCAGAACATCTACCAAAAACAGTATATGAATTTTACAAAAAAGGACCATCGGGGTGGATGTCGACGGTTCAAGCAGCGATACCGTATGGCATCACAAATTCTGACACACTGACCAACATCGCCTTTTAGGTACATCATCCGGAATTAGAAGGTCGTCCGCTCCGCAAGGACGAGACAAAATTGATAGCAGAGTGGAAGTCGTTCCGAACAAAGATCAAGCCGCTTGTGCCGATTTGGGTCAAAAGTTTCGGTGCGTCCGAACCGACTAATAATTCTAATACTTCCGAACTAACTAATAATTCCTATAGAAATCCTGGTGCATTACCGAGCAAAAAGGCTGATGGAACCGTGTCTTTAACAAATACTGTAACGTATGACACTAAGAAGGTGGAGGGGTCGGGTCTTTAGCGGAACATTTGGAGAAAGTCAGTCACGATTCGGTGAATAGGTATTCTGGTACGCTTTCCAAGTAGAAAACATGCAATGTCCGCAACCCCGAAAAGTCGTGAGTGGGCTTGGTTTGAGCGAGTCGCTACCCGCTCCCGTTCTGACTTGTTGAATACGGCCAATGCACATTTTCAAAACACAACCGACCTTGACAAGCTCGCAAACATTGACTTTTACATGCATCACCCCGAGCTAAACGGTCGTCCGCTTCGCAATGACGAGATAAAATTGATAGCAGAGTGGAAGTCGTTCCGAACAAAGATCGCGCCGCTTGTGCCGATTTGGGTCAAAGTTTACAGTCAGCTCGAAGAACCGAAATACTACGGAACATTACTTCCTGACCTCGGACCACCACTTATTTCCAGTTTTAGTGTTTCGGGTCACGGCGGAGATTGATATGGCATTCCATCCAGAACATTTGCCGGAGACGGTATATTGGACTTATAAACTAGGACCAAGCCTTTGGATATTTGTTGTTATGGCAGCATTAGATGCAAAAATAACCAATATTGACGCACTTACTAACATTGCCTTCTTCCTTCATCATCCAGAGCTAAGTGGTCGTCCGCTTCGCAAAGACGAGACCAAATTGATAGCAGAATGGATGAGCTTCCGCACAAAAATTAAGGCGTTTGTGCCGAAATGGTTCAAAATCTCCAGTCCGTCCGAACCGACTAATAATTCTAATACTTCCAATAAATTTGGTGGTGGGCATAACCAGATAGATGTCCCCAGTTGGTCCTGGGGGGAATAACGGCGGGGATTCTGTTGTCGGTGATCGGCGAGGTCAAAGATTTTCCAAACGCCGACAAATTGGCAAGCTATTTACAAAAAGAGGCAGCAAGCCAGGTCGCACGCCGTTCGTCCAAAGCGCTCTGGCGGCTATCAGGAAAAATGATTATTTGAAAAATTATTACAACGGGTCAAAGCCCCTCGCGGACACGGAAAAGCAAAAAACACTCTAACCCAAGGCCGAGGTGAAGCTCAATCTGGAGGAAAGCCGAATCTTTCGAGGCCTTGCCGTCTATTTTCTTCTTGAAAGCAGGTCTTCGTCTTCCATCAGCCGGTCAAAGAACGCGTCGTCGCGTTTTTTTGTTAGGAGGGCTTCGGCTAGTTCGAAGAGAGGGGTTGGCATTTCGTCGGCATGGGGGGACGCGTCGTCCTGCTCCGCCGAGGGCGGGTAGCTTTCGTAAAACTCGATCTCGGCGGTGCAGAATTCGCAAACTGCGAGGTGCTTTCTTATCTCGGTGCCTTCACTAAGCGGTATGTCGCCGGTCTGGAAGGCAAGCAGGTCCTCGGATGTCGGACAATCTTCGTTTTTACAAAACTTAGCCATCTTACTAGATACTTCTTCTACGGGCCCGATAATTCTATTCTACACTCTTTATCGCGTTTCGCGCTTCTCTACCCGATAAAAGCATTCACCTCTATATTTAAAACAAATCTGTAATGCCCGTTGCGTTCCAAAAGCCGGGAAATATTTTTTCGCCGTATTTGAAGATGCAAAGCGTACCTGCTGCATTATCATTCTAAAACGCCTATTTGCAGCGTTTATCCAGAGTGTTTAGTAAATATACAACACTGTAAAAACTTGTTGCCCAATTCCCGGATTATTGGTAATATCTAAATGTAGGTAATGAGGTCTGGATCCTCACAAAGTTGCCTGCTTCCAGCCAAGCCACGCGCGGGCTCGGCCATTCAAAGACGGAAAGATCTACCTATACCCAACTTGCAGACTTGAAGTAAGCCACAAGGTTTACTGTTTCCGGCATCGGAGAAAAGACCCACCGCGGCGGAACCACCTTCGCTAGCACAACTGTCTCCCGGCGGCCGAGGGGGGTTAACACCCCAAAATCACAAAGGTACGGCCAGCAGGTTCAATTTATGAAGGCACTCAAAACACAGGAAACCACTGCCAAACCGGTCCAGACCCGGCACCACAAGGTTGGCAAATGGAACGACAGCCTCAAGTCGTCTGATGTCAACCAGATCTGGATCGAACTGCACCGGATCGTCTCGTCACATCCACTGGTGCGGGCCTCAAAACGGGCAGGTTTCCTTGTCGAAGAAGGGAAGTACAACGCTTACACTGACCTAACACAAGAGCTTTTTGTTGCACTCCTAAGCAAAGAGCGGTTTCAGCACTACATCGACACCGGAATGACCGACGCCGAGGTCGAGGCCGAGATCAGCCAGATAGAGCTGACCAACATGCTCACGGCCGAGCTCCGCAAGCGCTATCCCGAATCTTACCGCCTGGCTCGCCGCATTTCCACATTGATCCAGGGCAGTGCCACATTCAAACGTTTTGACAATATCAACAACCCTGAAGCCCACCGCAGGCTTGCCGACAGGCTTTACGGCCTTTCCGAATGGAAGATCCAGAAAATGCACCGCGATGTGCAGGAAATGCATGAGCGGGTAAAGGTCGTCTCGTTTCACAACCGCGATACGCGGATGGTCGGCTGCACCGGCGACGCTCAGATCGTGATCAGCAATGTTGAGCTTGAAAAACTAATAATTCGTGTCTTCAAGGCGATCGATTCGCCGGTCGATGTCCGTTCGCTTCGCTCGTTCGTAATGTCGCGGCTGCCGATCATGGACATTCATCTGGTCCCGGTAGGCGGTTCGGGTGACAGCGATGACGACGACAAAATGTCGTTTGAGATCCCCGACACGCGCGAAACACCAGAAGAAGATTTCCTTCGAAACGAAGCAGAGGTCGCGGCAGCCGGTCTAGTCGATGGCTTTCTGGCCAGTTTGCACAAATCCGTCCGCGGCAAGGCAAAGCAATACGACCGGATGATAAATGTTCTTTGGAACTGCTATCTTATATCGAACGGCGGAACCCAGCTCGAGGTCGCTGACATGCTCGGCGTGTCCGATTCGCTTGTGTCCGATTACCGCAAACGCATCGAAGCCAACCTCCAGCAGCTCTCATTCGACGGCGTCAACGAAGCCCGCCAGTTCGAAAAAGCACTAAAGCGCAGGGTAAAGACGGTCTTGATGGAAGTGAAAGAACACGTCCCGGTGTAAAGCACTAAGACGATACGGTCCGTAAAAAGGCTGTCCGACCGGGCAGCCTTTTTGCATCAAGCCAAACTCCCCTCCTTAAACCGAGGAGGGGAGAAAGGCAGTGCCGGCATTGATGTCGGACAGCTGCGAGTTCGAAAGATAAATATGCGCGTCGGCACGGTCGTAAAAAGTCGGATCGACCTTCAGATGCTCAGCCTTTTCCGTCCTCTGATGATATACCGAAACTCTGCTTCTCCCCTCCTTGTCTAAGGAGGGGTGTCACGCGTCTTTTGCGTGACGGGGTGGTGAGATTTTCACGCATACTCAACATCGAGTCACGCCCGGCGCGGTCACCACCCCGTCTGCGGGATAAAAAACATCCCGCATCCACCCCTCCTTAAACCGAGGAGGGGAAAAAGGCAGTGCCGGCATTGATGTCGGACATCTGCGAATTCGAAAGATGAATGTGCACGTCGGCACGTTCGTAAAAAGTCGGATCGATCTTCAGGTGCTCAGCCTTTCCATCCTCTGACGATACGTCCCAACGCTTCAATACGCACCAAGCCGCCTACTTCTTCGGGCTCTGCCCGTCTATTTGCGGAAAGGCTTTGCCTTTCGGCCCGTTTCAACCTAGAATTGCGGCTGTGCCGCCCGTTCGACCGCGGAAAGCCGCGGCGGCGTCGCGGAAGAATTTCATGGCTCACCGGTGAAGGCGGAGCTTCAACGTATAGCAGCGCAGCCGCGAACGTCGGAAGGTTGCGCCAATTTTCAAGCTTACCCTCCCATGAAAACTATTTAGCTTGGACATAAGCGTCATGCTAGACTGATTTGAAATTGCGGAGGTGATTAACGATGTCAGATGACGATTTCAGAATACGTGTGCTTGAGCTTTTGGGCGGTATCGAGAAGAACACCGCAAAATCTTTAGAAGCACTTGCCACTCTTTGTGTGGGACTCAGCACGCAAGTCGTTGGAAGTTGGAATGCCAGTAGCTTTACGGCTAGACGATTGTCTAAGGACGAACCTCTAACTCAAGCGGCATTCGATAAAAGTCAGGCTGACGTACTAGGGGCTGCCAAAATGCTTAGAGATTACGCTCAGACTTTAATTGAACAGATCCCCGAGAACGATCAATCTGCTGAACTACGGGAACTTCTTCTCAAGAAAAACGATCTTGTCCATTAACTAGTTAACACACGTAGGGCTGATGAATAAACAGATGAAGTTGAAAATTCTGGTCGTAGCGTTTCTCGTACTTGAATGCACGGTCACCTCATCGGTTATCCACGCTCAAAGGCGAACGGCACAGAAGAAGCGTCCGGATGCTAAGCTTATCTCTCAAGAGCAATTGGATTTCCTAGAGAGATTTATGTTGGCTACCGACGATATCGATCTTGCCTATTCTACAGACCGGAAGGCTTTCGTGTACAAGTCTGTCCGTCAAGGTTACGGAGAGTGGGTCGAGTTGCCCCCGCCATTGAATCGAGCGGCTGCCAGCGTTGAGAGTGCATACGATGACTGGATTTTCGTGTATGGACGCGTGACGAACGAAGGGGCAGTGAATTCCATCATAAGGCTCAATGCGCAAAGGGGCGAGCCGGACAGGCTAACACCGTCCGTCTTCGCGAAGTACGGCCTGGCCCTTCAAGATGGTTACCGGGCGATAAATTATCTTCAGACGCTCACGCAAACCCGAAATGCCGAGTTTAGAGACCTGGCAATTCAGTATCGCCTCCGAAAGAGTTCCCCCTCAACAGTATCGAAAGCCGCATCAAAATCTTCTTCTGGAACCGAGAAGTCTGAACCTTCAATGAGATTAACGAAGGACGCGACTTCCTCGGCAACTGAGTTGGTACCCGCAAACAATCCTAACCGCACTTTAGCCACGCAGTGGCTTGATCAAAAAAGTACTTTCGACTTTGAGAAATTAACTGGAATATGGCGAGTTAGCTTTTTGTCAGAAACAGGAGTCAATACAACTTTAGCGCTAAGAGTTGTTCGGGTGGAGAACGAGTATTTTGCCGGACTCGCGCAGACAGCGGCAACGACCTTTGTTCCTGTCGAGCCTTCAGAGTCTGGCCCAAGGATCAGATTCTATTTTTCCGGCTCCGACCAAGTGCTTCAACAAATCCTTTTAAGTGATATTAGCTTAGGTCAGGACTTTTTGGAGGGCAAGATATCCTTCAAAACAACGGGTGCCAACTTCACCAATAAATTCAGTGCAATTCGCACTCCTTAAAAAATCTTCTGGCATGAATTAGGTATCCCGTGTCTCGGTTGTACCCGTTGACAAAGTTGCGATATCGTGGACCTGATCTTAGGTTTTACTCAGAAATTTTATCCTTTCTCTTACTTTACCGCATAAGGAGTTCTAATTAACCCCAGTTGAGTTAACCGAATTCGCGATGCTTCTTTGGATGCCATGTACTTGACCCTTAGTTTGAAAAATAGCTCATGTGCGAGCGATTGATTCACGGGCTGGTGATCCCAATAGATATAGGGCTTATGCAAGTTTTGTTCGGCAAAGTACCTCGCCACGTCTTCAAGTAACGGCTCCGTAGGAAGTAGGAGCCTACTCGCAAAGATATTCGCCTGAGCTTCTAAACTGCGATTTAAGTCGTCGTCGGAAAAATCGAGTTGTCCGAGCGAACGATCAAAGTCAGAGATTGCGTCTACAAACTCGACCAAATCATCTCGGTGAAGTATCAAATGACCGAGTTCGTGGGCTAATGTGAACCTCAACCGGCACAAATCGTCGTTCAGTTGCCGCGATAAAGAGATTACCGGCGGATCGAGTGCAAGATGGCCAAGAACTGCCTGTTTATTGTGGACGCCGAGATCTTGATCTACGACAATTTCCGCACCGTATGCCTCGCGAATAAACTCCCGCAGTTTTCCGTCGTCAAGTCGGCCATCCAAATAAATTTCTGAAGGGACAGACTCGTTTATAATGTCCTCGATCTGTTTTGCAGAACGAAAGGGAATCTTTAAATATTGAAGAGGGGGCGAAAATTGATCAATTACTTTGTAAGCAATCAGGAAGGAGGGCAACGAACGAAAGAAACTCCATCCGTCATACGCAAGGAATCTTCCATGCGGAATCGAGAGTTGTTTCGTGTTTTCTATGCCAACCTCAACCGGTGCGGGTCTGGTATCTTTACGCGGAACGATCCAGTCGACTGAATCGTCATTATTCATTTGCGCAAGACCGATACCAACGTTCTTCGCAAGGGTGATCGCTCCGGAATCGAATCCGCTTGAACTGACAACAATGCCTTTCAAACAGTGCATCTGTCCGATCAACTGCCCGAGTTTCGACTCGAACTCTTCAAGGTCGTCAACCGGGACCGGTGTCTTATAATCCTTACATTCGATCATGATAACCAAGGACGGAGTCTCCTTTCCAGACAGGAAAACTTCAATGGCAAGATCAAAGACTATGTCCTTCTGTCTAATGACCGAATAATATTTCTTCTTCCAATGGACCTTGCTTTGGTGCTCCCGTGCATAGAATTCTCCGTTGAAGATCAGGCGTTGCAGGCTATCGTGAACCCTGATTTCAAAAGCATCGCCTTTAGCAATCGAACTTTGTGCCTTCATACCGTCGTGAGTTTTCCCAAGAAGCGAAGTCTTCGCACATTTCTGAACAAACCTCCCGAGTTACAAACAATTGAAGTGTAGCTGCTCGCCAGTGGGAGACTTGCGTCCGCTCTCTATCTCAGGTTGTTGTTTTCGGAGTTGTCCGGGTTCGACACGGGCGTTTTCACTCCGTTAATTTCTCGAATGTGATGATCGGGATAGATCCCACGCTCGATCTCTCGAACGAACTGATTGCGCGTCATGTTCGATCCGGTAAAATTATCATGAAACCGTTCATTTCGTCCTGAATCACTTTCCTGCGTTACAGTTACTCGCTTAGGCATATCAACCTCCAAATTGAAAAGCTTCGCCCCTTTTCCTAGAGCGAAGCCTTCGAGGTTTCAATTCGGGAGTCGAGAACCCGTGAAAATCTGAACGTCCTACGCGTATCTAGTGGGTGAACCAATTCGGCTAAACAAAAAAAGCACGAATCTTAATATTCAAAATATATTGTGGTAAGAAAGGTTTGTCAACCCAAAATATTGGGGTAGCGGCGGCTGAACAGGCTTCATCAATGGCGAGCCTTTGGTAACTGCTCCATCGAGCTCTATTCCACGAAAAAATACTATCTTTCGTGTGCAGTCTGTGCTACGATGTTGCACGACAGGTTTGGTGCCTGTTTGTTTTTGCGCCGTTCGCGGCGTTGGATGTTTGAAAATTTTGGGATCGAACGACCTCGAAAAAAGTTTTTCGAAAAAATGGCCGGAATAGCCGCTTTCGTGAGCGTAAGAGTAACGGAATCAATAAGTTGCACGTTCCGTCGTATGTCGGAACGCGGCCGGAATGCCGTGCGAACGTCACACGGGAGTAAAACGGTTGGAATGCCTGTAAATCTCTGTGCGGAAAGACGTTTGCCGTATTCCGCCGCCTGCTGTCCTGTTCGGATCGTTCAGGATCGGCGAGCGGGCCGGGGCGTTCGTTGGCAGGTTAATCGCCGTTATAAACTTTTGCCATTAGTTCGGCGAACCGGGGGTCATCACGCAACGGGTTAAGGCTTTTGTCGTTTTCGAAGTGGGGTTTATTTTGGTTGCCTAGTTTGACGGCGCGGTTTAGCCATTTGAAGGCGAGGTCTTTTTCGCCGAGTATCGCGTAGGTCGAGCCGACCCAGTAGGCCATATCGTGGTCGGAGCGGGAAAGGCCGAGGGCATCGTCGGAAAGCTGTGCAAGAGCATCTTCGCGGCGGCCGGCCCCGGCAAGGTAAACCGCATAAAGCGGCCTGATGCCGTCCATCTCGGGGTGTTCCTCGAGCACGGTTGAGATAAGTGCGATTGCATCTTCGCGGTCGCCGCGGTAGTAATACACACCCGACCGGAAGATCTTCAGCATCGGATGCTCGGGCTCAGCCTTTTCGCCGCGTTCAAGTTCGCGGATCGCGCTCACATAATCGCCTTTGTAGATATAGATGCGGGCACTGTTATAGGCCGAAACGGCACGGGCGGCCGGGTCAAGCCGCGAGAGTTTTTCGAATGCCTTGAGCGATTCATCGTACTCGCCGTCAAGTCGGTGGATCACGCCCTTTACAAAATACAGCGGGGCTTCATTCGGAAACTGTTTCTGCAGAATATCTACCTCCGCCCTGGCCTTTTTCTTTTCGCCTCGGCCCATATAGATCATCGCCATAAGCACGCGTGCTTCGGCAACGTTCGGGTCATAGAAAAAGGCCTTGGTAAACGCGGTCTCGGCGTGAGTATAATCCTCGGGCTCGCCCATTCCCTTGAAGAAGCGGTTGCAGTAACAGGCCCCGAGGCCGCTGTACGCGAGTGCGAAATGCGAATCGAGCTCGATAGCATTCTTGAAATTCTGGATCGCGGCGTCGCAGTCCTCGACATCAAGCGTTCTGAAAATATAACGCCCGAAGTTGTCGCGGCCGCGAAGGTATTCTTCCCACGCCTCGGCATTGTCGGTGGCACGCCGCTGGAGTTTTTCCTGCTCGAGGTCTGAAAGTTCAAGCCGCAGGCCTTCCAAAATTCGCTGGGCAATGCTGTCCTGAATGGCTAGAATGTCCGAGCCTTCGGCGTCGATTCGGTCGCTCCAAAGAATTTCGCCGGAAACGACGTTCAAAAGTTGAGCGGTGACACGAAGTTTGTCGCCGCCACGCAAAAATCCAGCCGAGAGCACTGCGTGAACACGCAGTTCGCGGCCCGCTTCGCGCGGATCGACTTCCTTACCGTGATATTTCGCGATGATCGAGCTCGGACGGACAACGATCGAGCGGATCTGGGCCAGTTCGGTAATGACAGCATCGGCCAGCGCGAATTCGTAGAAGGAGGACGCAGGGTCGTCGCCGAGGTTTTTGAATGGCAAGATCGCAACGCTTTTCTTTTCCTGGCCGGTCGATGTTACGGCGATGTCGGGAACATAGGACGGCGGGTTGGAAACCGAAGACGAACGGCCGGACGTCTGTTCCGGGATCGATTTACCGGTGAACCAGTTCAACGCCCGCTTGAAGACGCCGCTGTCAACATGGCTCGGCACAAACGTATCGCCTTGCATAAGCGGAGCACCCGCCACCTCCTGCAGCACAGCCCGGAGGTCGTCGCGCATTTGAGCGATCGACTGATAGCGGTCCTTGGGATCTTTTGCCAACGCCTTATCGACGATCTCCTGAAGCCGCGGCGGCAATGGCTGCTGCCTTTGCTCCTCAAGCGGTTTTGGCGTTCCATAAAGCACCTGATGGCGCACGTCGATGACCGTTTTGCCCTGAAAGGCCCAGATGCCCGTCAGCATTTCGTAGAGCAGAACGCCGGTTGAAAAAATATCGGAGCGGGCATCGGCCCTTTCTCCCTTTGCCTGTTCTGGTGCGGCGTAAGTGGCCGTGCCGTAGGGAATTCCAAGTTCGGTTATCTGGGTTTTGTCCTGGCCCTTATTTTCTTCGATCTGCTCGTCTTCAAGCAGTTTCGCCAAACCGAAATCGAGGATCTTGGCCTGTCCGGCCGCGTTGACCATTATGTTGCCGGCCTTAATATCGCGGTGGATGATGCTTTTAGAATGCGCGTAGGATAGAGCATCGGTCACCTGGATCGCTATCGACAGGGCGCTTTTTAATTCAAGCGGGCGACCGGAAACAAGCTGACGAACATTCTTGCCGTCAACATACTGCATTGCGATGTAGAAAACACCGTTTGCATCATGAAAGTCGTAAATTGTGCAGATGTTGGGATGATCGAGCTGGGAGCAAAGCTGGGCTTCGCGTTCAAAACGTTTGAAGTTGGCGGTTTTTACGGTAAGTTCGGGCGGCAGGACCTTTATTACGACGGTCCGGTTGAGCTTGGTGTCGATAGCTTTATATACCGTCCCCTGTCCACCCGAGCCGATCTTTTCCTGGATCTTGTATTGGTTGATCTGCGAACCGACCATAAATACCCCGAAATACGTAACGCGGATTGCGGTGTCAACTGGACCGCAATCCGCTACGCTTCGGATCACATAATGACAAACATTATAATGCAGATTCGGAATTCCGCAATCTGCATAAAGGAGAACTAGACATTCTCCTGAACTACCACACAGCCGCGCGGCGGATCGCCCCAGCCGGAGCTGATAAATACGCCATTTTCAACAAAACA
>JBGTJP010000143.1:0-11368 GCA_041745075.1 Pyrinomonadaceae bacterium
GCAAAAATAATGGCCGAAGTTTTGACATCTGATTCGATAATTCGTTCGTAAGTGTCAAGATTTGTGTGCCATGTGGTCGTAAAATATTCGATCGGGTCCTGCTGGGTACCGATGCCGGGCAGTCCGGCCTGATTGAATGACGTGCTGTCCGTTCCGCCCAAGCCCCGGCTGTTAGTACTGAGAACACCCGCGAATCCAAGATCAGCAAGCGGCGCCAAGGCCTCGCGAAGCACAGTCGCCGTTTCCGGTGGGCCGAATACGCTCATGCCCCTTCCGCGACCGGTGCCGCTGTCGATGTTGAAATAGCCGCCGAACTTGGAATACGCCGCCGTCGGCTCTTCGGCCGAGCCGAAATGCTTTTTCACATATGCCTGCGAACCGAGCAGGCCCTGTTCTTCACCGCTCCAGCATGCAACGCGGATCGTTCGCCGCGGTTTGACGCCGATCGCTTTCAGGATACGGGCCGCCTCCATCATCGTGGCGCAGCCAATTGCGTTATCGGTTGCACCGGTTGCCGAATGCCATGAATCGAGGTGTCCGCCGAGCATGATGACCTCGTCCTTTTTGTCTGATCCATATATCTCGCCGACCATGTTATAGCTCGTCGTTCCTTCGGGGACGGTACGGTTGCGGATATCGAATTCAAGCTTCACCGGAGTTTTGTGTGCAAGCAGCCGTGCGATCCGGCCGTAATCCTCGTTACGCATCACGACGGTCGGCACTACCTTAGTAACATCGAATGTGCGGTTATTGAACGCCCGCATCAGACCGAGATTCATCCCCGAATCATTTACCCGAAGGGCAACGTTGTTATCGACCAGAAATTTGTCCAACTGCTCGGCAAGTTGAGCACCGGTCAACGCTCCTGCCCGCGCCGGAATTGAAGGACGGCCTTGTCCCGGCCGGAATTGCGGTGTCGGGTTGGTCGGATCGAACCGCTTCCGAATATCTTCATCAGAAATACGCTTTGCCGGCGGAGTACCGGTTTGATCCAGAAACGCGTGCTTTCCGACAAAAACGATCTTGCCGTTTACGCTCGCCCTGACGCTGTTGAAGTATGCAGTTAGTTCTTCCTGAGTCGGGTTCTGCATAACGTTCGGGTTCGATTCGGCCGGAAATTGCGGAATAACGATATTGACCGCGTCGGCTGTGATGACACCTTTTGTTGAAGGCGTCCATGCAAGAACCTCAAACGTAAGCGTATCCTGAACGGGTGAAAGCATCAGGCCGGTCGCGCGTTCGTTTACCCATCCGGGATGGCCGAACTCCCAAGGTTCGAGGAAAGCGTCATCGAAACCCCACGCCTTCATTTCGCTGACGCCCCATTTTGCGGCGTTAACATGATTAGGCGAGCCCGTGAGGCGCGGTCCGTAGAGATCGGTAAAATAATGCATTGTATTCATTATTTTTGACTTCTCCATGCCCTCCTTTCGGATCGCCGCATAAACGTCCTCGCTCTTTCGGGCAGCGGTTTGACCTAATAAGATGCTGGGAAAAATGATCGCCTGCGTCAGCATCAACGCGATCGCCGTTTTGATAGTTCTGTTTGTTTTCATTGCTCGTGTCGCTAAAACCTGCCTTAAAAAGAGCCGGTTTATATCCTCTCTGAATTGTAGTTGATGTCGCCGAAAAACGCGGTTTTGAAAATTCTGTAGTAATACTCTAACACCGCTGATAAAGTTTCAAAAAACGTCACAGAACCCGCGAACTTTAGGACGGCAAAAAGCGTAAGGAATAATACCGATGCCTGAAAAAATGTATTGCCCGCGTTGCGGAAAGCAGTTTAGCGAGAAAACAAGTTATTGCCGCACGTGCGGACTTTCGCTCGACGGTGTAAGCGAGATAGTCAGCGGCGAGGCTGATACTGCGCCTGCAACCTCGGCTCACCCAAACCCTACGGTCATGCGGGTAGGGATGGGTCTTGCTATTTTCGGTACTATTCTTGGTTTAATAAATGTCGGGCTTAAGGGGTTGGATCTATATCCTCAACAGTACGGAAAGCTGATATTTCTTGCGTTCTTCGTTGCCGGAATCGCGACCTTAGGAGCGGCATTTTTGTTCCCGTCAAAGAAATACTCCAAAAGGAAACGTCCTGAATCCACATCTGATCCAATTTCCACGGCTCAGCTTGATACCGCTCCGTTAATGAATGAACTGCCATCCGCCAAGCTGCGGGATATCGACATTAATTTCCCAAAGGACAGCCGCGAACCGGTGCCGGTTGAACCGCAAAGCGTTACGGAACACACGACCCGCCACCTCGAATAGACTGAAAACCTCGCCAGGATCATCGGCCCGAACTCCGATAACTCTCGTCTACAAAACCAAAACCTGATCGCATTACGCAAATTGCCGACCACGGAACGTCCTTTTAGCAGAACACGACAAGAGGCGCGTGAAAAATCGGATAGCCAGTCAGAAAACCGCTCTAGTAGCCGGTTGCCCGGTCGAGAAAGAGCGTTTTAGAGTTTGCTCAGGAGATGATAAATGTCGACCTTTGATACAAAAGAGACTACGCGGGCGATGATCGTTGCGACCGCTGCCCAACAGGCTATGCTCGGAGCACATTACATAAACGGCTCGGATGGCGGAATTACCGGAATGAATGCTGTCGGCGAAGCTGGCGGCGGCCTTAGCGCAAGCAGGAAGATCTATTTGCTCGAAGACCACACGTGGGCAAAGCTAGCGGTCCATGCGGCAATTTACGGCAAAAGCGTCTGCAGGGGAAGATATTCTGCGGTCGGCGGGAAAAAGTTCATGCCGGGTACCCCGGAACTGATAACCCTTCAAGATACTTACGTTCCGGATCTTGCGTCCTACCCGCCGGCTCTGGTCAAACCATTTCCAGGCACGCTGCTTTATCCGCGCAGAGGCCGCAGCCAGATTGGAGACACCATCTACCTTGGCGAAGATTGCAGGAACAAACGGCATTTCGACTGTATTTCCTTTGTCAACTGGGTGTTAACTACGGTCACAGGACGCCTGATCTGGTATCAGGAAAAGGATTACTTTTCTGGCAGCAAGATGAATGCCCAGATCCTTCCGGCTACGCACACGTCGTTCAAGAACGGAGATATCGGCGTCAGAATAGAAGCCTCAGGCCATGAGCACATAGGCTTCCTCACCCCATCGGGACAAATGGTCCACGCTCGCAATCCGGAACTAGGCGTTCAGGTCAGTCCGTTCGAGATGAAAAAGGATAGCTTCACAAAAATATGCCGTTTGCCGGACAGCTTTCTTTGATCTCGCGGAGACGCGAACCCATTCGAGTTCGTCGATCTCGCCAAGCGCTCGTATCAAAGCCGCCCCCCAACCCAAAGGCGATTAGTTACGCAATTTTCCGCCTACAGAACGTCCTGACAATAAGGCGCTAAAGAGCGAAGATCGAAAAATGGGAGGGACAGTGGAACAGTATCACAAGATTTTCGCTGAGCACGAAAGGTACGCGGACGGCGTTTCGGCCGATTACCCAACGCTCATCCGCATGTGGAGTGCCCTTAACCGTTCTGTCGCGGCCTTCAACCAGGATTGCGGCATTATTACGCTCCGCCCTCTCGGCGGTGACAAGAAACGCGGACGGACAGACAAATCGGAGCCGAAATAGTCTCTGGTCGCTCTCGCCGCATTCAGAGGTCAGGAGGATGCCACCCGAATCCGGTTTCGCAGAAACGGATCAAGTAATGGATTGTTCAAATTCCGAATATGAGAGAATTACGGTCTTGCCAAATTTCTTGATTACCAGCAAATCCTTATCGCCTGTTACCAAATATTCCGCCTCTCCGTCCTTTGCCAGGGCAAGCAAAAAGTTGTCTTTCGGGTCGCGGCATATATCGACTTCGGATGTTACCTCAATGAATTTGCCAATTTCATCGAACAACCCAATTAGTTGCTCTACATCGTAGTTTTGAAAATATGGCCTGAATTTCGGTCGTCCGGCAACGTCGATAAACTCTTCCAACAGATCTTCGGAGAAAAGCAAAACAAGATCATCACGATCAAAGAGTTCGTCGATCTTACCAAGCCGATTGGAAATGAGATAACTAATCCAGAGATTTGTGTCCAGTATTGCTCTGATCATCTGACCTACGGCGATATCTTTCTCCCCGAACCGTTTCCACCTCGGAAGTTATCTCATCGATTGAAGGAGCGCTGTCGTGGTTTGCCCGCATCTTTGTTAAAAGTCGTTTGAACGCTTTTCTCGTTTTCATCGGCTGTACCGTTATCAAGTTCATTTTCGCCAAATCATCAAGTAGCCTCTTCGCTCCAGGCTCAATTATTTCGATTTGAAAGGTATCCATTATAGTCCTTGTTTAGTTTTTGTGATTGTAGCATAGAAGGCACCTAAAATCTTGAGGTTTTCGACCTCACACAAAGCTATGCACATCGGCAGTTTCTTCATGATTGGAGATCAATCGTAATTGCCTTGGCGTGATGGTGAATATACGATCGAGCCGACAAGATCATATTCGTGGGCCTCGGTTATTCGCACGTCGTAGATCGCACCGATCTGCGGTTCAAGGTCTTCGGGCACATCGTTGATCAGGATATAGCCATCGATCTCCTGTGTTTGGCCCTGAAGGCGGCCCTGGAACAGTAGGTCGGATTCCTGTGAAAGACCCTCGAACATTACCGGATATGTCTTCCCGATCCTGGCCTTGTTGAGTTGTTTGCTGATCTTTGCCTGTTCCTTCATCAGACGGCTCCGACGCTGCTTTGCGATCTTTGGATCGACCTTAGCCGGGAGATCGAAGGCGGGAGTTCCCTCTTCGTCCGAGTAGGTAAAAACGCCGAGATTGTCGAATCGGCAGTTTCGCACGAACTCCATCAACTCCTCAAAATCCTCGTCGGTCTCGCCGGGAAAACCGGTGATAAAAGTCGTACGGATCGTTATGCCGGGAACTTTTTCGCGGACGCGCCTTATTAGCTTTTCCAGCGATTCGCGGGTGCCGCCGCGCTTCATTAATTTGAGGACGTTTCTCGAAGCGTGCTGCAGCGGCATATCCAGATACTTGACCGCTTTCGGAGTTTCGGCAATGGCCGCAAGGAACGCATCGGAGATATGCGTCGGGTAGGCGTACATAACGCGAATCCACTCGATGTCTTCGACCTCGCCCAACGCCCGGATCAACGCTGCTAATGCGTCAACTTCACCCAGGTCTTCGCCGTAACGCGACGAATCCTGGGCGATCAGCACTAATTCCTTTACACCCTGTTTCGCAAGGTCGCGGGCCTCCTCGATGATCGAACCAAATCGCCGCGAACGGAACGAACCGCGCATTCCGGGTATCGAGCAAAACGCGCAGGGCCGGTCGCAGCCTTCGGCGATCTTTATGAATGCCGTGTGCGAATCGGTCGCGCGGAAACGCGGAGTGTCGAAATCATAAAGATATGTCGCGGACTTGTTCCCGACCGGCGTCAGCGTCAACTCTTTGGCGTCAAACCGGTCATCGGCCGCTTTCAGTATCTCGCCGATCTGCGAGGTACCGATAAAAGCATCGACTTCGGGCAGTTCCTTCATCAGGTCATCGCGATACCGTTCGACCAAACAGCCGGCAACAACTACGCGTTTCGCCCGCCCATCCGCCTTCAGGCTCGTCGCCTCCAGGATAGCATCGACCGATTCCTGCTTAGCCGTTTCGATAAAGCCGCACGTGTTGACCACGACCGTGTCGGCTTCATCGGCATTATTTGTAATTTCCCAGCCAGCCTCGGCCAGCGTGCCCATCATCACTTCCGAATCAACAAGATTCTTCGGACACCCAAGGCTGACAAATCCTACTTTCTTCATACGGCAAATTTACGACTTAAAGCAAACTCTTAGATTAGCATAATCGCTGTCCGTACGCCCTGACTTGCCAGTGAAAGGCTGATCGCTCACAGGTTTAAAACCTTGACAAGGAAATCAAAAAGATCGACAAGATGGCCGGATCGATCACCTAAAAGGGCACCGCGGCCCAAGTAAAAAAGGTTGACGCAGACGAGGACGAAGACGAAACTAACCAAGTTCGGGCCATGGTGGTAATCGAAGGTACTACTGTTCAGGATCCGATGCCTCAAGTTGTTGCAGCCATGCTTCAATTTCGTCGGCTTCGGTACCGGAAAGCCCTTTGTCGCCAAATCTTACCCGATTATATTTTTCAGTGATCTGAACGGCTTCCGGCATTCCGATCGCATATGCGAATTCAACCGGGGTTTGATGCGGTTCGCGAATCATGCCCTTTTCGGCCATTGCCTGCAACATTCTTTCGTAAAAGAGGACTACTGACCGATGCGGATGGCCAAATAGACGTTCCCAAAGCGTTCCCCAAATCTTCATCCTCGCGATCTTTCTATATAGCCACACGATCAGCACTAGCCCGATCAGGGAAGCCACGAGGTACAGAGCTCCGCGCCCAGCCGCCGCAAGGCTCGCTTCAAGACCCTTGTCGCCGCGAAGCTCTGCCCACCAATCGTAAGCTTGACCGGTGGCGCGTCTTAACCAGCCCGATGTTTTGGATTGATAGTCGGCCACGCCGCGTTTAACTGACGTGAACAGCGACCGCTGCTCCTGATTATCGAATGCGACAAAATACTGGATCCAGAATGTTTCAAAGGCCTCAATATATTTACTGAATGTTGCAGTGATACCGGCCGAGGAATCGCCCGGCACCTGGCCGGAAAAAGGTGTTGGGTCAAACGGCACCCATACATCCTCGCCCGGAAAATAAACTTCGACCCACGAGTGTGCATTTTTCTGCCTGACCACCCAGACGTCAGCAGTATCGTTGTATTCGCCCTGGGAGAATCCGTTTACTACACGGGTCGCGATGCCTTCGGTCCGAAGCATCACAGCCATCGCGGTAGCAAAATACTCGCAGTGGCCTTCGCGTACATTGAACAGAAAATCTGCCAGCGGCTGATCGCCCGACGCCTTCTGTTCGAGGGTATAGCCAAAACTGTTTTGCAGGTAGGATTCTGTCGCCTTGGCGGCGTCATAACGGTTTCTCGCCCCTTCGGTAATCTGGGCCGCAAGCCGGCCGATACGAGGGTCGATCTCCTCCGGGACTTGCAGATAATTCGTGAGATCATCATGGATCAGTGCCCGATCGGCCCGCAGATCGGCGGCACTTGGCAAGGCCCGGTCGGACAGGACCTTGTAGCTTACCCGCTCGCCCGAACGGTTAAAGGTTATAGACCCATTTTTATCCTTAAAGAGGGCCGGAAAATTGCCCTGCACGCCGACGGCCCGGGGCAGGGCAAACAGTACGGGTGTGTCAAGCGGTTCAAGATAGACCGTCTGCACGGTAAGGTTTTCACGGTCTGTGGCGTAATCTATCTGAATGATGTCGCGGTCGGTTCGAACTTTGGTTTCCTTCGCCGTCTTCGATTTGCTCCATGTCCTGTTATCGAAAGTGTCGAGTGCGATTCCGCGCCATTTCAGCCCCGATGCGTTCGCTCCTTCGCCTTCAATCCGGACGCGCATTACTATTTGATCGTTCTGCTGAATATTGCCGATCCCGCCAAGCCGGACCGAATCCGAGAATCCGGATGCCGTCGAAACGCCGTTCTGATTGCCGCCCAACGGAGCACCTCCGACCCGCGGCAGGAGAAAAAACATCGGCACCGACAACATGATGATAAAGGCGATCAATATCACCGCCGTTGCCGGGAGCCTGCCCGCCGGCAGTGAAAGAGGCTCGGCGGCGGCCGGAATTTCGGGCGACATTTTTTCGAGCGTCGAGCGGCGTGTTTTCCTTATCTCGAAAACGATCACCGTGCAAACCATTACGAAGACGTACAAGATAAACGAGACCAAATAGAGAGCGCTTATGCTCAAACCCGCCCCGAGAAGGACTTCGAAAAACGACATCAAGTAGAGGAATATCCAATCGCGGTCCGATTTTCGCTGGAGTATCTTTATCGCAGAAAGCGATAAGATCAGCCGTCCCAAAACGCCCGCAACCATCGCCCCGCTGTCGGCAAACTGAAAAAAACCGATCCGCCACGCTACATAGTACAGCGGCAATGCAGCTACGATCATTACCGTTCCCAGCCGCTCGGAGATCTGCCATCTGGAACCTTCAAGAAACCATGCCGCGATCATGACCAACGCAAAAACCGCCGTTCCCGCGATACCAAAAGTCCCCGAAACCCACAGCGCGAAAAAGCCGCAAAAAACAGCCGCGTAGGAAAGGACGTTGAAGAGTTTTGCGAAGTTCATTTGCGGAATCCGCACTCGGTACACGATTTGATTATATCTCTCCCGTAAATCGTTGTCGAAAAAATTGTTTAGACGCTATAATCCACATATATAAATGATGACCCAACAAGAAATTATCAGAATGGTCGAGCGGAATAGGCTCGGGCTCGCGTCGTCGAAGATCCGAAAACCTTAAACCGATAGCCATGCTTGGGGATCGTCTGAATAAGCTGGGTCCGGTCGTTATTCAGAACTTTTCGTTGCCGCGAGATCTGTTTGGCAAGATTTACCTCCTCGACGAAGGCGTCCTGCCAAATCGCCGACAACATCTCATCCTTTGTGAGAGCTCGTCCGCTTTTCTCGACGAGGTAAAGCAGTGTATCGAATTCTTTCGCCGGGAGGTGGATGGGAAGGCCGTCTGCGGTCAGCGTATGCTCGTCAGGGTCGAGGACAAATCCTTCGAACTCATAGATAATCAGTGCCTTCCATGCCGGTTACAATTGGTTTGAGATCACCCCGGCAGTCCCATCCGCCGGAGCAGGTCTGCGTATCGCGGGTCGCTGCGCAGCGTGTCCAGATTCGGCGCAACCTTTAGATTCATCATAAGGTACGTGCGCTGTTCATAAGCCTTTTCCAGCCATTCGAAGGCTTTATCCTTGTCGCCCAGCTGGGCGTATATTTCCGCCATATCGAACGGATATGGCGGCTCCTTCTTCGCATCGTCGATTTCCTGCTCGAGCCTGCTTCTCCAGTAAGTTTGGTGATCGGTCGCGGCGGCGGCCCGTTGTATAGCGGGGCTTTTCGTAGGATCGACCCTGGCAAGCTTTCTCCGCATTTGACGTGCGGCGATCGCCTCGCGGTACAGCCCCTTTTGGTCGTAGCATCGCTTGAGGTATTCGTTTATCTCAGCAAAATCCGGGTTCGTAGCCTGCAATTCCCTTCCGGCCTCAATGGCCTCGTCATATCTGCGAGCGAAATAGAGTATCCATACTTCGCCGGCGTTGATTACCGAGGAGAGCGGATCAATCTCCTTAGCCCGCCTGATCTCGGCCAAAGCCTCATCGAATCGGCCCATTCCTGACAGATATTCCGAGTACCATTGATGAGCCGTCGCATAGTTTGGGTTAAGGGCTATCGCACGCCGGAATTCGCTTTCAGAGCCTTGCCAGTCCCAGTCGTAATACATCTTTATGTAAGCGAGGGATGTGTGTGCCTCGGCGAGCTGAGGGTCGAGCTCAAGAGCTCGCAACGCGGCCGCACGTGCCTTCGGGGACGACTCGTGGGGATCTGCGGGACTGTAATCGGCTAGCAAACTATAGGTATCAGCTAGCCCGGCATGTGCCAGGGCATAGTCTGGGTCTTCTCTGATCGCCGTCTCAAAGTACCCGAGAGCTTCCTTTAGGTCCTTGCCTGTTCGCCGGTTCCATAAGATACGGGCCTTCACATACGCCGCATGCGCCGAGTTACTGGCAGTGAACCGCTTCGTCAATAAACTTCGCTCCTCGCCAGTCAGCCCCGGATGGATAGCGTTAGCGACCTGTTCCGAGATCGCATCCTGCACAGCAAAAAGGTCGGCGAATTTCTCGTCGAATTTCCCGCCCCAAAGAAGTCGGCCGTCGCCGACGCTGACAAGCTGAACCGTTACCCGGATATGATGTTCGGTCTGCTGAACATTACCCTCCAGGATCGCATCGACACCCAACTCGCGTCCGGCGACGATCGGATCGTAGGATTCGAACTTTCGGACGGCATTCGTCGGACGCACCGTCACGTCCTTCAAGCCACTTAACTTGGTGATGAGCGCATCGGTAAGGCCGAGCCTTAGCTGCTCGTCCCTCTCTTCCGCCGCCAAGCCTAGAAAAGGAAGGACAGCAAGTGATCTGACCGCGGACACCGGCGCGGGCCCCGTCGAAGGGGCAGAATACCGGAAATAGTAGGCCGCCCCCGAGGCTGCGACTAGGAGCGAGCAGGCCAGGATCAGGAGAGTACGCCCCCGGCGGACCGTCCAAAGCCATTCAGAGCGAGCGGGCGGCAAGAGCTTATTCTTAGGGTCATCGTCGTGATAAGTGACCTTTAAGCGGTTCACCGTCCTCTTTTCAACTATCAGAGGCTCGAGCGGTTCCGGCTCGCGAACGCGAAGATCGTTGACCTTAAATCGATAGCCGTGCTTCGGGATCGTCTGGATCAGCTCGGTCCGGTCATTATTTAAGACCTTTCGAAGACGCGAGATCTGTTTTGCGAGATTTACCTCCTCGACGAAGGCGTCCTGCCAGATCGCCGACAACATTTCTTCCTTGGTAAGCGCACGTCCGCTGTTCTCGACCATGTAGAGAAGTGTGTCGAATTCTTTGGCAGGGAGGTGGATGGGAACGCCGTTAACGGCTAGCGTGCGCTCGCCAGGGTCCAAGACAAACCCCTCGAACTCATAAATAACCCCTTTATCTTCAGTACCTTCCATCCGGTCAAGAAAAAGTCAATAAAAAGCGACAAAAACGGAAAGACTTTTGTCCGGGATACGGCGGAGGATGCCCTTACGTTTCAGGAAAGGAGCGACAAACCGCAGATCGGGGACGACTTATTCTAACCCCGAACCTGCTAAGACGGCAACAAATTTATGACGCAAAAAGCTGAGTTAACTTTCGAGATCGAGGAGACGGTCGTCCTTAAACAGGGCGGATATTTTATTCCGGAATACTGCCCCCGATGCCAGGAGAAGGTCGATATGGTTTCGCCTGACGTGCTCTCGCTCGTTACCGGCGTAAGCGAACGTGAGATTTTCAGGCTCGTCGAGGCCGGGGCGATCCATTTCTTAGAGGGAGCGCGTGTGGTCGCCTGTCCGAGTTGCTATCGCCACCTGTTAGCCGATAAACCACAGTTCGGCCCCGAGATTGAACTTGTCGGGTCCAAAATCTGTGAAAACGAGGAGTAAAAACAATGACAGCCGCGACTGAGTGCGCAGGCTGAGAATTTTCGAAATCGTACGTTAGTAACTAAAGGAGAAAAAACATGAAAAATCCATCTTACAAAACAACCACACTCATATTTGCAGGTGTATTCATCGCTGCTCTGGCCTGCATTTTCCCCACGGCCGACGCCGACTGGCAGTCAGTTTCAGCCCAATCTAGCGGTAACGGGACCAGGTATCCAGGGCCCCCCCAGAGTATTGCTTTTCACAGCAACAGTATCATC
>JBGTJP010000144.1:0-12479 GCA_041745075.1 Pyrinomonadaceae bacterium
TCGAACTATTTGCCGAGAAAGAGGATAAGTTCTTTGCAAAAGTCGCCGGCATTGCGATCTCATTCGATAAGGATAAAGACGGAAAGATAACTCAGCTGATCATCAGCCAGGGCGGGGTAGATACGCCTGCAAAAAAAGTGACATAGGATCTTGAGATTACCGCAGCCAATGTCGGAAACGTCTCGTTCACGTAATTTATGATCAAGTTTCTCCAAGGTAATGTACAATATTTGAGTACATGCGAAATCGCTGCTTGAGAAATATTCTAGTGGGCTTTTCTACGCTGGTTGTCGGCTTAATGGCAATTCCATTACTTGCCTATCTTACTGTCGGTCGACAGCCTGGAATTGAAGTAAGACCACTCAAACTCGTCAAGACGGGGGAGAACGGCGGTTATCGCTGTCCGAAGGGTCGTTGGGATTCGCCCTCTGAACATCCAGTCTGTTACATGCTTCAAGAGAAACTCGCTGACGCCTCCTGGGACGGCAATGTTGCCGGAGTTGCAGAGAGTCTACAAAAGGGCGCTCATATTGAAGGCTCGTTCTACCAGTCCGATAGTGCCTTGGACACGGCCGCGATGAGTGGACAACCGGAGGCTGTCAAGCTTCTTATCGAAAATGGAGCCAACGTGAATTCCTTCAATAGTTGGCGGACGTCTCCCCTGCAAACCGCAGTTATTTATGATAGGTTCGATATCGCTAAGACTCTGCTTGAAAACGGCGCCAATGTATGCCACTCCGCGTTTTGGGATGACCTTAGCACCCCGACAGCATTGGACATAGCGGTTGGCAAACGAAACTTCGAAATGATAAAGCTTCTTACCGCTTACGGTGCTCCATTTTGTCGTGCTCAATACACTGAATGATCAGCGAATCGACAAATCAAAGCATCGCTTCTGAAACTCAAACCGCCCGCACCAAAGTAAAACGTTTGCCGTTACGAGGACAATATGACCGCGAAACGATTTATTCAATTTTAGACGAGGCGATCATTTGCCACGTTGGATTCGCCGTCGAAGGGCAGCCTTACGTGATCCCGACGGGCTTTGCACGCATAGGCGGCGACCTGTACATACACGGCTCTGCCGCCAGCCGGATGCTAAAGAACCTTGCCGGGGGCGTTGATGTCTGCATCACGGTTACGCTGCTCGATGGACTGGTGCTTGCGCGTTCGGCGTTTCATCACTCGATGAACTACCGCTCGGTGGTCATCTTGGGAAAGGCGGAACTCGTCGAAGATGCGGACGAAAAGAACCGCGCACTCGAAGCCTTTACCGAACACATCATCCCGGGTCGCTGGGATGATGTACGCTGGCCGACCGAGTTGGAACTAAAGGCAACGTCGGTGCTAAGGCTGCCGATCAATGAGGCCTCGGCAAAAATAAGGACCGGCCCGCCCGTCGATGACGAGGAAGACTATGCAATGGACGTATGGGCCGGCGTTCTCCCCGTCAGCCTCCAAACCGGCAAACCCATCGCCGATGAACGCCTGACCGATGGTATCGAGATCCCTGAACACGTTTTGAAATATAAGAGTTGAGGAATTCTTCGGCTTCGCCGCCCGATATGCGAAAAGGCTCACGAGGATGGTCTCAAAAGTAGGCAATAAGAACATGTAACTACTAGAAAGAACGAAAAAAACACGAAAAAACATTGGAAGATAATCTTTTTAGTGATATTTCGTGTAATTTGGTGGTTAAAATTCTTCAAAGTGACTTTCGAGACAGCCTCCAAGCCTTTTCGGTAGGCAAGCCCAAAGAATACCCGTCCAAAGGCTTGAATTGGCCTCTATTTTCTCAAACGCCGGATATTTTGCTCACCGATCTCCCACATAAGACGCTGCGTTTCGTCACAAACGCCGATCGCCCGCTAACATCTCGTCACAATTTTTGCGTTATCGTGTGACAGACCGTTCATTTCGCGTGACAGGGCGTTCAATAAAAATTGAAAACAATTAACGGGAGATTAAAGACACCTAAGTGCTACTTCCTGCATCATTTAAAGTGTTCGATTGAACATTTGAATTTTTTATAAGGAAGTAGATTTATGGCCACACTAAACAAACCAAACGAAGCATTCATAGCCCGTTCGATGTGGCGGCAGGCCACCACGCCCCGCATCAGCATTCTTAAACAACTGGCGGTAAAACTTGTATCGGAAGTCGAAAGCCTGAATGACAAAGAGCGGCTTGATTTCGGAGCGGGTTTCAAACTCGACGAAGAAATGCAGAAGTTCGAGATCGATATGATCCGTCATGCACTGTATCTGACCAACGGACATCAGTCATTCGCCGCAAAACTGTTGGGTATCAAAAAAACAACCCTGCATGCAAAGCTAAAACGATTTTCTATCGACCGCAAAATGCAGATATCACTGACCAAGTAACGGGAGCGATAAAGTTATGTCACTGGAAATAAGAAATCGCCCCGACTACGACCCCGCGTCGCGGATGAGGCCGTTACCCGGTTCTTATGTCGAGGACGTCTCGACCGAGTTCGATCACGAAACCGGGCTGGCAGAAGCCGATGACGAGCTTCCGGTCAGCTCGCTGCCGATCCTTGCCACGGCGAACGATGCACGCGAAGTAGTAAGGTTTCTAAAGAAACGTCAGAACGGCGTGACGGTCGTCGAGGCAATGAATTCGGAGCCCAAACGCATCTTCGACGCAAGAAAGGTCGCGGCCTATGCATTTTGGGGAATAATCTATCACGAGAATGAAAGACTTACGCTGACCCCGCTTGGCCGGGAATTGGCCGACGCCCTCGAACCCGAATGCCGTATGCACCGCGATATTCTTCATCGCGTCCCGGCTTACCGGATCGCGCTCAAATGCATCTTTGACGAAGGCCTGGACATAGCAACGCATCTGGACGTTCTACGTCACTGGTCCGAGCTTCCCTATATCACCGGTGTCGAACGCGGCAATGCACAGGACCTTGAGGCCGCCGTTGTTTGCTTTTTCAGTATTTGCCATGCGGCCGAACTCGGCACTTCCACAGTCGGCAAACGTGGCCAGCCTGCAAGGCTGCGCGTCGAAATGGACGAGCTTGAGGCGTTCCTTTCCGAAGACTACGAAGCTGCGGCGGTCCCGGCGATAAGAAAACGCGAACCAATCGCACGAATTCGTCCTCAGCCTGGAATGTCTATCCGTAAGGTCCTGGTTTCCATAAGCGGATCAAGATCGGAGATCGGTCACTTGATATCGCTGCTTGGCCTGGCCGGCTTTAAAAGCTGCGCCGTTGATCACGCCGATCTTGATAATGGCCTTTTGCCAAGCTCCGAGCTAAGTGAAATGCAGCAGTGCCAGGCCGGAATATTTGTGATCAGCCCAAAAGACTGTATCAAACAGAAAGACGGCACTCACGCGCTTCGCCATGAATGGATCACAAAGATCAGCGTTGCCGCCGCATTGTTCGACTGGCGGGTGCTCCTGTTTTGGAACGGGAAGCTTCCGCCGCCCGAAGAACTGACCGACAGCGGCTTGAAAATAGTTTCAAGCGAAGATCTGGATTGGGAAGCAAGCGTCGAATTGGTCAGCCAGGTCAAGGAACTTTGATCCGGATCCAATTTCGATCCTCTAAGGCCGTCTGAAAAGGCGGCCTTCTTGTTTGTCCGACCAACTTCCGTTTGTTGCTCCCATTCGACAAACTGAAGTTTGTAGAACAATCAAAAAGCGGGCACTGCATTTTTCAGCAGTACCCGCTAGATCGATCGAGGTTAGATTCAAACCTTTTTAGAATTCGAATCTGGCCGCGAACTGAAGCGTTCTGGCAGGCGTCGTACCCGTGATCTGCCCGAACGTGGATGACGTGATCAACTGACGCTGGCCGGCCGCCGGCGGAGTAAAGTTCACGTTATTCAAAAGGTTGAAAGCCTCGGCACGAAGCTGAAGCCGCGTCGATTCTCCAAACCGTATGTTCTTCAAGAGCGCCATATCGACGTTGAAGAACTTCGGCGAATTAAATACCGCACGCGGGGCATTCCCTGTTTGTCCAGGGTTGGGGTTAAAGAAAACCTGTCCCGCAAACGGAGTCGAACCGAAACCTTCAGACGCCCGTCCGTTGGCGCTTAGGATCGAGGGATTGATGAAGTAGAGCCTTCCATTCGCCTCATAAACACCGCCGAGGGCCGCGATCTCGGCACCGGTCAGGCTCGTCACTGCGGTCTGCCGAGCCGAACGTCCGCTCCGATTCACCGTACCGCGAGTATCAACGATCGTGATCGGACTTCCAGATGTCCATTGAACGATGCCGGACATTTCCCATCCGCCAAACAGGACATCGGCGATCCCGCCGTGATCGAGGAAAGGCTTTCCGCGTCCGAACGGCAATTGATAGATGCCGTTGAGATTGAACACATGGCGGATGTCGAAATCCGCACGCGAGTATTCAAGCTCCGGCCGGTTGTTGTCCAACAGCGGTTCGAACAGAGTTTGTCCCGTTCCGACCGCATTCGTCAGGTTTTTAGCGTACGTGTAATTTCCCTGGAAATACAACCCCTGCGAGAACCGTTTCCTCAACTCGACCTGAAGCGAGTTGTAATTAAAAGTAGCGTCGTTGACCATCACATCGATCGCCCCGGCGGACGGATTCGGAACAAGGCTCACGAAAGGCGTCGCGGCCGGATTCAGATCGTTCGGATGGTTGTTTAGATTCAACGAGCTATTGATATAGCTAAGGGCCAGGTCCGCTGGGGTTCCGTTGTTCAAATTATTGATAAACGTACTCCTTGCGAGCCGACCGGTAACGGAAGAGTTGGTGGCCGAGACCCCCAAACGTCCGGGCCCGCCAGCACCGTTTGTAAAGATCTGCAGCGTCTGACAGCCGGCCGCAACACAGAACGGGTCTCCCGTAAGCATGTTATTTGCCCGTGCTCGCTCGAAATCGGCCAGAAAACCGCTGCTAAAAATGTCTATCTGGTTGATATCGATGCCGCGGACCAGGTTCTTGCTCCGGCTTCCGACATAGCGGATCTCCAACGCTAGGCCGTTGGCTAATTCGCGCTGGACCCCGAAACTATACTGCTCGATCTTGGGCACTTCAATATTCGGATCGATCGCGAAGACCGTGCCGAACGAGTTATTCAGCCGATTATTCCGCAAGTAGGATAGCGGGGGTGCGGTGAACGGCGGTGTTGGTATGCTTGGAGCTCCGGCCGATACCTGGCCGTTGAGATTGACCAAAGTTGCGGTAGTTGCACCGAGACCCTGGTTTCCGCCAGCGGCATTGTTGATCGACGTAACGATCGAATCGTTTCCGTATGCCTGACTGTAACCTCCGCGGATCACTGTCCGGCCCTCACCGCCAAACAGGAACCGGCCAAAACCCGATTCAAAACGGGGCGTATAGGCCACACCTATCGATGGAGCGAAATTGTTGAAGTCGGTCTTATAGTAGGCCTTGTCCGTGCCCGCATTTCCACCGATAAAATCGAACGTGCCATTGCTCGTCAGTAGTGATGGGAAAATATTGTCCGGGTCCGAATAGACCGGTTCGAGGGCCAGGCCGTTGGCAAGCTTCATTGCCGGGAACAGCTCATATCGCACGCCGAGGCTAAGAGTGAGCCCGCGGGCGATCGACCACCGGTCGGACACGTATAACGAGTGGTTCGAGTATCGAAACGGACTAAACTGTCCCGTAGCGGCGAACCCCGATGTCCTGTCCGCGACGTTCAGCGTCTGGGTGGCGACATTATAAAGTCCTCCGAACAATGCGAGAAAGTTATTCGCCGTGGTCAGCTGAGCATTGCTGATGCCGCCGATACTCGAGAAGTTACCCGAGGTAAAGCCCGGCGTTCCGTTGCCTGCATTTAGAACGATGTTCGGCACGATGCCGCCGTCGTTGAACGAATTGACCTTGAAATACTGCATCTGCCCGCCAAAACGGATCGAATGCTTGCCAAAGATAACATCGGCGTTGTCCTGGAAATTGAAGCCTTTCGTATTTCTTCCCTGATCCAGAAATGTATTTTCGGGATTGCTGACCGAGCCGCCGCTAAAGGCACCGCCCTGGAACGTGTTGGCCAGCAGGCCGCCTCCAGTCGCAAAGAAAAAGCCCGGAACCGCATCGGTCCGGTCAAACGGAACCTCGCTTGTAAAAAGGCCACCGCGAACTTCGTTTACCATCGACTGGCCGATGATCCGGCGATACGCTGCGACAAAGGTCTTGTTCTTCGAAGCCTGCGTGACGCCTGGCGTAACAGAAAACCCATTAGCGTCGGCATCAGGCCGCAGGTTGATCTCGTTCACATAGCTGTAGACGACATTAAAGCTGTCTTTATCGCTCGCATCGACGTCGAATCGCATCGTGTATGTGTTTCTGGTTTGATTCTGCTGGCGATTGAGCGTATATCCGGCTGTGTTCAGTCCGTCGCCGCCGGCAAAATTACTCTGAGTCGGCAATTGGGAGATTATACGGGCCTGAATGACCGGATCGATCGAGGCTGGAACGGCAAGGCCCGCGGAGTTACCGAAGCCCAGAAGATTTGGGATCGTACAAACGGAGCCTACCGCTCCGCTGGGACAGAACTGGTTTGTGGCTCCAGCTGTTGTCCGATTGAATGAGAATCCGCCGCCGGAGGTCGTGGGCGTCAAGATCGTGCGATTGAACCGCCCGGAGAGAGGGTCGCGAATACCTTCATAGTTAAAGAAAAAGAAGCCCTTATCCTTGTGAAAGATCGGGGTTCCCTCACCGACACCCGGGAGCCACATCGGCCCCGATATTTTTCCGCCAAATTGATTTCGGTTTCTAAAGGGACGCACCAAGCCCGAACGGTTGGCAAAGAACGTATTGGCCGCAAAATCCGAATTACGGTTATACGCAAACAGCGCGCCGTGAAAGTCTTTTGTTCCGCGCGGTGTCACAAGCCTTATCTGTGCTCCGCCGTAACCCTGATCGGATTCCTGGTTGGAGGTCGAAATCGTAAACTCGCCTGTATCATCAACCGATGGCCGGCCCGGTGCAAAGTCGGTTGCGTTCGAGCGGATGAACGCATCCTGGATGTTAATGCCGTCACGAGTGATGTTTGTGAGCGAGGTCCGCAGACCGTTAATAGAAGTGTTCTGGAACGGGCTTGCCGCCGATGGGGCAACACCCGCCTGAAGTGCGGTCAATGTCAGCGGGTTTCGCGTCACGAGCGGCAGCGAAAGGATCTGCTGCGGGCTGACCGTGCTGCTGACCTGGGCGGTGGTTGCCGTAACAACGTCGGCACCGGCTGTCACCGTGACGTTCTCCTCGAAGCTGCCCAGTTCCATCGTAGGATTTAGTGAATATTCGCGGCCGACGTCTATCTTGACATCGTTCGCGACAAAGGTCTTGAATCCGGCCGACGTGACGGTTACCCGGTATGTTCCGAATTCAAGCTGTGAGAAAAGAAATGAACCGCTATCGGTTGTTGTAACGGTCAATTCTTTTCCGGTCTTGTTGTCACGGGCAACGACCGTCGCATTTGGCAGCAGCCCGTCCGGCCCGGAAACGGTTCCGGTGAGACGGCCTGTTGTCGTTTGCGCGATCGCTGTCAGTGTAAAGACCGTTAGCAAAAGCGTGATTGAGAAAATTTTTCGCATAGTAACTCCTTTTAGTTTGCTCGTGCGCGAGGGAGAGAAAACGCAAGAGTTACAATGATTTTTTTCAAGCCTTATGCCACAAACCTTTTACTTGACATTAGTAGCGATGGCGCAGCAAACATCGGGGCCCCAAGCCGCGATCCGCATTTCGTGCAGGGAGCGGAGTGAATCGCTTCGACCGACAAATGTTATCGAAATTGATAAAATGAATTCGAAATCTTATATGGGACGGGCCGAGTCACCGGTTGCCTGGTGTGTAACGCACGATCGGACTGGTGGAGCGTATTTTATCTCAATTGGAGCTTATCGATAAGTCGCTCAAAGCGGGACTCGCCGTACAGGCGCGTGAGGAACGGGTCAATGCGGAGCCAAACAAGCCACGGGGCCTTTTCATGAAACGCGCGATCGAGCATCGCAAATGCCTCTTCAATTTCACCAAGACCGCAGTGCACGATCGCTCGGATATAAGGCGAGATGTGCCGGTCCTTCTCCATTTCATCCAGCCGTTTAATGCAGCCTCGCGCCGCATCGAACATTCCGGCTTCCCCATAGCAAAATCCCAGGAGCGCAATTGCCTGCTGCACGGGCTCATCGTCCACCAGCATTTCAAATTCACGGATCGCCGAATGCGGATCGCCGCCGTGGACAAGGGCCGCGCCAAGATAATAGCGTGCATAGGTGAGCTGTGGATCAATATCCAACACGAGCTCGAATTGCCGGGCAGCCCGCCCATAATCTCGCTTGAAATAGAATGGAAGGCCGCGGCTCGTGCTCAGGAGCATCGAGCTGGGGTCTATCAGCTGAGCCATCTCTATCTGTTCGAGAGCGTCGTCAAATCTTCCGGTACACATTAAGGACCATGCGTACCAATGACGTGCCGATGCATAGTTAGGATTCAGCCGGGTTGCACGCTGATAACATTCCTCCGCCCGCTCCCAGTCCTTCTCGTAATAATGATAATACTCGGCCATCGAAGCATAAGCTTCCGCTGACCGCGGATCGAGGATGAGGGCGCGCTCGGCTGCTTCGCGGGCGAACGGGAACGATTCTTCAGGAGCGAGATAGAGATACACGCCGAGCAAAAGATAACTGTCGGCTATGCCAACATACGCAAGCGAAAAATCCGGCTCGACCTCAACTATTTCCTGTACGCACGCTAGGCCTTCCCGCAAGCCCGCTTCTGTCCTTTTTTCCCAAAGAAAGCGTCCCTTAAGATATTTTTGATATATCTCCTGGCTCTTTGGCATCTTCTGGCCGGGAATCTCTTCAGGATCTTCAAGCTCTATTGCCAGAGCTTTCGCAACCTCGCTCGCTATCTCCGATTGCAGCTCAAGAAAATCTGACGCATTCACCTCAAAGCGGTTGGCCCAGATCGTCTCCTGAGACGCCACGCTGGTTAACTGAAGGTTGACGGCCATCATCTCGCGCAGCTTATAGATAGTTCCGCTCATTATTGCGTCAACCTTTATCTCTTGCCCGATCACGATCGGATCCTTACCGGAACCGGTATAGCGAAGTACCGATGCCGTCGATCGGACCGAAATACTTTTGTTCGTACTCAGCTGCGTGATAAGAGTATCGGCAAGCGCCATTCCAAGAAATTCGTCCTGCTGGTCCGGATCGAGAAATGTTGTCGGCAGGATCGCGATCGACTTTATCCTCGGCCGCCCGTCAGGCGACACCGAATCGTGCGGATCTCCATTCACACCGGCGGGAATCTCATTGACCTTGGCAACAAACCGGTAACCGTGGCCAGGAATGGTGACAATGAAACGATGGTCCTGGGGATTTTCGCCAAGTATCCGGCGCAGAATAAATATATACTGGGAAAGATTGCTTTCTTCGACGTACCGGTCCGACCAGATGAGTTTCATCAGATCTTCTTTGCTAATTACGCGGCCATGATTTTGAACAAGGCTGAGCAGCGTTTCGAATACCTTTGCTTTTAGCGGCACCGGCGTTCCATTGCGCAGCAACAAGCGCTCCGAAGGCCTGAGCACATAGTCTTCGAACTCGAATGTTGAGTTATTTGTACGTCCGGTACTACTCATCACCAAAAAACAACTCAGAAACTTTTCGTCTTAAAAAAGGTACGACGCGATCGACCCGCCGGTTGCATTTAAGATGAGCAGCGGGAGCCTTTAGATGCATCAGCGATAAATAAAGATGCCGGATTCACTGCGTTTCGTTCGCTCACCCGCCTCCGCAAATCTGAATGATAATTAAAAATATGATTTGATCTTTTCGGATAAGATTCACCGAAGCGCTTGAGCCCCTCACAAGTCGTTTTGGCAAGCACATCATTTACAGTTTTCCACCGATGAACTTAACGCCAGGATCTTCCGCGATCCGTTTCTCTACCTCGATTTATCGCAGTATTTCGCACGCTTACCAAACTGCGTACGACCTTCTACCCTCCCGGACACCGCGGCCGGAAAACACACATTCTGCAAACAAGTCTCCTGATTTTGGCACGTCCGTTCGCGCCGGAATAAAGCTTGCCTAAGTCAAATTGAAAGCCCGTCTGGGTTTACATTCTGATTTCAATATTTTTGTGAAAGGAGTACTTAATTATGAGCAAAGCCGTTAAATTGTTAATGGCCGTGTTTCTGCTTGCGGGGCTGGCTATCATGCCGGGCCTCGTTACGGCGCAAACCAGCACGACCGGCTCGGTCGAGGGTGTAGTTACGGATTCGAACGGGGCAGTTGTGCCCAACGCTTCCGTACTCCTCAGCGGTCCGGGTCTTGTGCGCCCGCAAACAGCAACAGCGGATGCGAACGGCAACTACCGTTTCTTCCAGGTACCGCCTGGGAAATATACCGTTAAGGTCGCGGCGACCAGCGGTTTCGACGCGTTTGAACAATCGAACGTCGAAGTAAACTTATCCAAATCAACCTCGGTCAATATTGCGCTTAAGGCGATGGGTGTTTCGGGAACAGTTGACGTAGTCGCGTCAACGCCGGAGATCGACCAGAGCACCAACACGACCGGATCGAATATTACGACCGAGTTTTTCTCGAATATCCCTACGTCGCGCACGGTTCAGGGTTTGTACACGATCGCACCGACCGTGGCCCGCTCAGGTTTGCGTGATGCTTCCGGCCGCGACCGCGACCCGTCAGTCGCCGGTTCGTCCGGTCCGGAAAATAGTTATATTCTCGACGGCGTCAACACGACCGACCCGGCATTCGGCGGCGGCGGCGCCAATCTGCCTTTTGAGTTCATCCAGGAGGTCGAGATCAAAACCGGAGCATTCGGCGCCGATCAGGGACTTTCAACGGGCGGTGTTTTCAACGTGATCACGAAATCCGGCGGAAACGAATTCCATGGCGATATTTTCGCTTACGGTAACCCGAGTAAATTTGTCCGTGAAACCAAACATCTTCCGTTTACAGACCTGGCACCAAACGGCTTTTCTGAAGTCGATGCCGGTGCCACGCTGGGCGGGCCGATCATTAAAAACCGGCTTACATTCTTTGCCGCGTTCAACCCGCAGTACCGGACCAACAACTATCTGACCCAGACATTCCGTGAGGAGGTCCAGGGCAAGATCAAAACGCCTTTCTATTCGGGCAAGCTGAGTTGGTTCATTAACAATAACAACACCTTGACCTTCTCAACTTTCGGTGATTTCACGGAAGAGAAGGGCCATTTGTTTGCTCCGAATACAACGGACTCGGGTTTTGGAGCGAATCTCGCCAGTTTTGCGGGTGTTCGCGAAACCGGCGGAACGAATTACACGACCCGTTTGAATTCGAACATTCGTCAGAATTGGATCGGCGAATTCGCCTTCGGAATTCACCGGCAGCGCAATAACTTGATCCCCGAGACGTCGGTCGCCGATATTGCATTAATCACCGACACCTTCGCCATCCTGCGACCCGATGGAACCGTCGCTCCCGTGACCCAGACGAATTTTGCGGCCGGCAACACGCCGACGACAAACGTCACGCCGGGTACCAACACCGGTTTCATCGACTATATTTACGCACCGGGCGGTACGCTTCAGCGTAATTTTGTGCGGGACGGATTTGGTCTTTATCAGGATCAGTCGCGCAATCGCTGGGAAGCTTCGGCCAGATTCCAGAATATTTTCTCTCAGCACACATTCAAGTACGGCTTTGAGTTCTATCGGAATTCGTACGATATTTTCCAAACCTCGACCGGCCCGAGCAATGTTTACGCAAACCCGCTTGGCGTCGGATTCAACAATGGAAGTGATCTCGACAACCGCTCAGTAAACGGTTTTAGGGTAACGAACAACTGGACCGTTTGTACGACCCGCAGCACACAGATCGTTTGCCCGGTCACGCAGGCGTCAAGCGGAGCAAGCATCGGTGCAGGGATTTTGAGCGGGTTGGGCGCCCTGCCAGCCGGAATTACCGGTATTACGATCGGCCCGATCACCGAGGCGGAAGCCTTGAATAATCCGTTTCTGGTCAGAACGACAACCCGCGTCCGCGACTTCACGCTGAACGCACAGACAGAGACGGACGTCGAAAGCGCGTATTTCCAGCATGATTGGCGGGCGCTTTCGAATCTTCAGATCAATCTTGGCGTTAGATTCGACTTTCAGCAGGCCCGCGGCAATGGCGGTGTCACATATTTGAAATTCAATAACTATGGCGACAACCTGCAGCCCCGAGTCGGCTTCTCGTGGGATCCATTCAGAAAGGGCAAGACGAAAGTTTTCGCGAACTATGCCAGGTTTGTCGAAACCCCGATCCCGCTTGACGTCAATGTTCGTGCCGGAAGCGCGGACAGCCAAACAGACAAGAACTTCAACGTGGCGAGAGTCAACGCTCCATTGAACACAACGGTCGCAACCGGGTTCAACACTCGAAATCTGGGAGCCGACCCGACGCCGATCGATGTCGGGCTGAAACCGCAGACGGTCAACGAAATGACTGCGGGT
>JBGTJP010000145.1:0-10986 GCA_041745075.1 Pyrinomonadaceae bacterium
TGCCGGAGCAAGTGCTCCCACGTGATCTTTTTATTGTGCTCGGTCGCAAAAAGGTCGAGTCCCTGTGGTTTGCAAAATTGCTCTGCGCTATCAATGCGTTGACCGGGAACGTAGGCAAGCGTGATAGCGGAATAATCGGCGGCCCTGTCCTGTAAACTGCGGATCAATTTGCGGTCAAACGCCAAACCGACCGTTGCCGAAAGAAAGCTCTTCGTGACGCTGTGCGACATATCGACGCGGTTCGGTTCGCCCCATTCGGCGACGATGTAGCCGTTGCGGATGATAATGCCCGTCGCATCGCCGCGGTCTTTGAATGGGCCGATGCCCTCTCCAAATGGTTCGCGGCCGAATGTCTGAGCCTGGCCCAACTCCTGGCTCCGCGGCGTCTTTGCTTCGCCCGCGACCGCGAAGTCGATAGCTTCCTTTAGTTTGGCGGGATCAAGCTTTGCCTGCTGAGGTGTCCGGTGTTCCCAATCGCCTGCTGATGGAATGTAATTACTTTGGGCATACGAGAGTTGCCCCGCCACCAGGATCGTAAAAAGGGCGACTTGAAATGTTGATTTGAACATAGGCTGTAAAAAAGGTCCGGTGACTAACGCTCCCGGTTCTGACTATGAACGCGCCGCGCGAATGATGTCGGCGAAAACACCTGCGGCCGTAACATCTGCTCCGGCACCTGCGCCTTTAACGACAAGCGGCAGGTTGGAGTAGCGATTTGTGTAGAAAAGCACAGCGTTGTCCTTGCCCGCAAGGTTTGCGAAATTGTGTTCAGGGCCGATAGTTTGCAGGCCCACGGACGCTTTGCTATCAACGAGTGACGCGATGTACTTAAGGGACAGGCCTTTCGATCCGGCTTCGTCGAATAGCCCGCGGAAGTGATCTTCCTGCCGGAGCATCTCGGCGTAAAAATCCTCGACCGATCCGGCGAAACAAGATTCGGGCAGAAACGGAATGTTCTCGATATCTTCCATTTCCATTTTGCGGCCTGCTTCGCGTGCGAGGATCAAGATCTTCCGTGCGACGTCAGTGCCGCTTAGATCGAGCCGCGGGTCGGGTTCCGTGTAGCCTTCGTCCTGAGCCTGACGGACGACTTCGGCAAACTTCCGCGAGCCATCGTAATTGTTAAAAACAAAGTTAAGCGTTCCGCTCAGGACCGCTTCGATGCGTTTGACGCGGTCGCCGCTCTGCATCAGGTCGTTGAGAGTATTAATGACCGGCAAACCGGCCCCGACGTTGGTTTCGAACAGAAAATTGGCATTGTACTCGCGGGCCAGATCTTTTAACGCGACATATTTTTCAAACTTCGACGATGCCGCCACCTTATTGCAAGCAATGACGGACACGCTTTTGGCCAGCAGCCGCGGGTACATTTCAACGATACCAGCTTCCGCTGTCACATCGACAAAAACCGAATTACGCAGGTTTTGTTCGATGATGAGATTCGCAGTTTCATCCGGTTTTGAACTTGCCGCGTCCGCATCGTCCAAAGACTCTTTCCAGTTCCAAAGATCGATTCCTTCTTCGTTAAAGATCAGCCTCTTGCTGTTAGCAAGCCCGACGACACGGACATTCAGCCGAAGATCCTCAAGCAAATATTCGTGCTGCTGGCGAAGCTGTTCAAGCAGACGGCTGCCAACCGTTCCGGCCCCGACAATAAACAGGTTTATCTGCTTGCGGCCGTCCGAAAAAAACTCTTCGTGTAGCGTATTTACAGCCTTTCGAACATCTTTTGACTCAATTACAGCGGAGATGTTCCGTTCCGACGAGCCCTGTGCGATGGCGTGAATGTTGATGCCGTTGTGCCCGAGCGTGGTGAACATTTTGCCGCTGACGCCGGTGTGCTCTTTCATTCGGTCGCCGACTAGCGCAAGGATCGAAAAACCGGTTTCGACCTTTAGCGGATCGATCCGTCCCTTTGCGATCTCGTATTCAAATTCCCGATCAACGACGGACTTTGCCAGATCACTGTGTTTCTGCTCGATCGCCACACAGATCGAATGCTCGGAGGAGCTTTGCGTAATAAGAATGACATTTATTTCGGCACGCGACAGGGCATCGAAAAGCCTTTTGGAAAAGCCAGGGATGCCGACCATCCCGCTGCCTTCAAGGCTTAGAACGCAGATGCTGTCGATGCTCGTAATTCCGCGGACCATATCACCGCTGGCCGTTGATTCCGCCTCGATAAGCGTACCTTCATCATCGGGCGCAAACGTATTCTTTATCAAGACCGGAATCGACTTTGCCATTACGGGCTGGATCGTCGGCGGATAGATCACCTTCGCTCCAAAGTGCGACAGTTCCATTGCCTCGCGATAATTTATTCTCGATATCTGTCGCACGTTTCGCACAAATCGCGGGTCGGCGGTCATCATCCCGCTAACGTCGGTCCAGATCTCAAGAATTTCAGCGTCGAGCGCAGCTGCAAAAATGGCGGCGCTATAGTCAGATCCGCCGCGGCCGAGTGTCGTCGTGTATCCGCCTGAGTCCGACGCAATAAAGCCGGGAACAACATGAAGCCGGACCTTCGAGTCACCGATCGCTTCGGCGATCAGCCTGTTCGTCGCAGGAAGATCTACTGCCGCAAAACCGTGATTCGAATCGGTGCGAATAAGAAGGCGGCTGTCATGCCATTCGTTCTCGATGCCTTCGGCAGTAAGTTTTGCCGACAGCATCTTTGACGACGCTATCTCGCCAAAGCTCAGGACACGGTCGAGCGTTTTTGCGGTAAGTTCGCGAACGCGTCGAACACCTTCGGCAATGCTTTCGAGTTCCTTTACGAGCGAATCTACATAGTCGGTCACTTCGGATCTTTCGCCACTCTCGAAAAGCGAGTCGATGGCGACCGAGTGTTTATCGGCGATGTCGGAGAGGCGGGCAATAAAGCCGTCGTCACCGCGTTCGGCTGTACGGCCCGCGTCGATAAGTGCGTCGGTGGTTCCCTGCATCGCTGAAAGAACTACAACGCAAGGATCCGCAGCATTCGCCCGCTTAACGACCTCAACGACCTTTTCAATATTCTTTGCGTTGGCGACCGAGGAGCCGCCAAATTTCAAAACTTTCATTTGGCTTTATCTAAAATGATGTCCTTGACCCTGTTGTAATCGGCCGGCAATTGAATATATTGCTGTGCCTTTGTGAACAAACTGCTTATTGCCGCTGGAACCTTAACCCCCTGGCCGACAATCCCTGTAACAGAGTCGAATTTAACGGGATGTGCGGTTTCGAGAATGATGCCCTTCTCGCTTGGGTTGTTCTCTAAATGATTCGACAGCGCTTTGTACGCAACAGCACCGTGAGGATCGAGGATGTAATTGTAATTACATTGTACGTCCCGCATGGTATCGGCGGTTTCGTCGTCCGAAATGCTCACAGCGCTTAGCCGTCGTTTCAGGTCGGCTGTGTTTTTCCCGAAGATCTCGAGTATCCTTACAAAGTTGCTCGGGTCGCCAACGTCCATTGCGTTCGAGAGAGTAGAAACCGAAGGCCGCGGCTTGTATTCACCGGTTACAAAAAACTCCGGCACAACGTCATTTGCATTGCAGGCGGCGATAAATCCACCGACCGGCAGGCCAGATACGTTTGCCAGAACCCCGGACGCAAGATTGCCAAAATTACCACTCGGAACCGAAATGACAGGAGGTTCGCCCTGCCATTGTTTCAACGCGTAGAAATAGTAAAACTGCTGCGGAAGCCAGCGCGCAACATTGATCGAGTTTGCAGATGTAACAAAGGCCTTAGCTTGCAGGTCCGCGTCCGCCAGCGCTTGTTTAGCCAACCGCTGGCAATCGTCAAACGTGCCGTGTAATTCCAATGTAGTTACATTTCCGCCGACGGTGGTCAACTGAAGTTCCTGCACCTTACTGACCTTGTCTTTAGGGTATAGAATTACTACTTCTATGCCTTCAACATCGAAAAACCCATTGGCAACCGCGCCGCCCGTGTCACCGGATGTTGCTACGATGACGATGATTTTGCCGTCACGCTCGCCCGAGAAGTACTGAAGACAGCGGCTCATGAACCGGGCCCCGACATCCTTGAACGCAAGGGTCGGGCCGTGGAAAAGCTCGAGCGCGGAGATGTCGTCGGAAATTTTCACAAGCGGAAACGGGAAGTTGACGGTTTCCGCACAGATCGCGTGCAGCCTGTCATCCGGTATGCAGCCTCCAACGTACGGGCGAATGACCTCAAATGCAATATCGTCGTTCGATCGTTGAGGCAGGTTGCCGAGGAAAGCATCGGACAATTTCGGGATCGAGGCGGGAAAATACAAGCCGTTATCGTCGGGTTGCCCGTGCAGAACTGCGTCTCTGAACGTCGCCTCTGGCGATCTTCGGTTTGTGCTAAAGTATTGCATTCGACGGGCAAACGGAACGCGGACACTCTTGTCCGCAATCGCCGCCTGTTTCAAGGCGGGTTTCGCAATGATAATACGTTTCAGATCGATATTGGAAATATGAGCGAAATTCGTGTTCAGGCACCCGCTACGGTGGCGAATGTTGTCTGCGGTTTTGATTGTCTCGGTTTTGCACTTCGCGAACCATTTGACGAGATGATCGTCCGGCGGGTGAGCGAGCCGGGCATACAAATCACCCATCTTGACGATTTCGGACTGCCGACCGAGCCCGCACAAAATGTCGCCGGTGTGGCCGCGACGGCGATGCTTAGAAAGGCAGACGCCGCTTTCGGGCTTGAGATCGAAATAACCAAGCACATCAGGCCCGGCAGCGGTATCGGATCAAGCTCGGCCAGCGCCGCCGGTGCCGTCGTTGCGTTGAACCGGCTTTTCGGCGATAGATTCTCGAAATTAGAGCTTGTTGAATTCGCGATGGAGGGTGAAAACCTCGCTTCCGGTTCACGTCACGCTGACAATGTCGCTCCGTGCATTTTTGGCGGATTTACGCTCGTACGCTCGATCGACCCGCTTGACATAGTCGAGCTTGATATTCCGCCGCTCTGGGCGACTGTCATCCACCCTCAGATCGAGATCAAAACCTCGGAAGCCCGTGCGCTCCTTCCAAAAGAAGTGCCTTTAAGAACCGCGATAAAACAATGGGGAAATGTTGGCTCGCTCGTCGCCGGTTTGGCAAAGGGCGATTACGATCTGATCGCCCGTTCGATGGAAGACGCTATCGTCGAACCGGTTCGAAAAGGTTTGATCCCGCTGTTCGACGAAGTAAAAGCAGCGAGTTTAAGTGCCGGGGCTCTCGGCGGCGGGATTTCAGGCTCAGGGCCATCGGTATTTATGCTGAGCAAGTCGCCCGATGTTGCGGGGAGGATAGAAGCATCGATGCGCGAAGCCTATTCTCGTACTGATATAAGGTTCGACACGTATGTCTCGGAGATATGCATAGACGGAACGAGGTTCTCATGACCTCCAGCCTGATTGATCGGAATCATGAAAATTACTGCATTTATCTGGTTGGAACAAGTCATCCAAAAACTAATTTGGAAGCATTCCGTAACGACCGAAGAAGTTCACGAACTCTTTTTGAACTCGCCGCGATATCATTTTGTTGAAAAAGGCAGCAGAAAAGACGAAAATGTATATTCGGCCCAGGGCCAGACGAACGAAGGCAGGTATTTGATTTGCTTTTTTGTTCACAAGATCGACAAGCGGGCTCTAATACTTTCCGCCAGAGACATGACAAAAACCGAAAAGAAAAGGTATGGCAGAAAATAGAAGTTCAATATCAAAAAAGCGGACTTATTTGGAGATCGGCGAATATTGGGATACCCATGAGCTGCCGGAAAACAGCGAAGAGGTCGAATTCGAGGTCGAGCTTGGTTCGGACGTACATTATTTTGCGCTCGAAGATTCGCTGACCTCAAAATTGCGGTCGGCGGCGAAAAAGCGAGGCGTCTCGTCGGAAACCCTTTTAAATCTCTGGCTGCAGGAAAAGCTGGCCGAAACTCCGCCGCGCTAGTAGGTAAGGTTTCGTAAATGCTAACAAAGGAATTAGAAGAAACATTAAGCTTTGCCGTCGATCAGGCGGTTATGTATAAGCATGAGTTCGTTACGCTTGAGCATTTGCTTTACGCATTGCTTGAGGACAGTTCGGCCCGCGATATTTTGTTCAATTGCGGCGCCAGGTTGGAAGAACTGGGCGGCTCGCTGGAAGAATATTTCCGCGATACTCTTGAAAAGATCCCGGACTCGGCGAAGCACATGCCTGAGCTTACCTCGACGTTTCAATCGACGATCCAGTACGCCGTTTTGCAGGCCGAAGGCAGCGGACAACCGGCCGTAAACGGGGGCAATATCCTTGCATCGCTCTATCTGGCAGAGCAGTCGTACGCGGTCTATCTGCTTTTGCAGCAGGGCGTGACGAAACTCGATATTCTGAATTATATCTCACACGGCATATCAAAGATCGACGCCGGCGGGCCGATGCCCGAGGGTTTTGAAGATGAAGAGTTCGGCGGGATGGGAGCACCCGACCGCAAAAAGCCGCTTGAAAGTTTTACGGTCGAGTTAGTGGAAAAAGCGGCCAATGGCGAGATCGACCCGATCGTCGGCCGTCTGGCCGAGATCGAACGAACGATTCAGGTCCTGTGCCGCAGAAAGAAAAATAATCCGCTATATGTAGGCGAGCCCGGCGTCGGTAAAACGGCTTTGGCTGAGGGTTTGGCGTTGAAGATCAGCGAGGGCAACGTGCCCGAAGTTTTGCAGGGAGCGAAGGTATTTGCACTCGACATGGGCGCCGTATTGGCAGGAACGCGCTATCGCGGTGATTTCGAACAGCGGTTCAAGGCGATCATCAACGACATCAAAAAGGAAGAGAACGCGATTCTTTTTATCGACGAGATCCACACAATCGTCGGTGCCGGTTCGGTTTCAAGCGGTTCTATGGATGCTTCGAATATTCTAAAACCTGCGTTGGCTGCAGGAGAATTAAGGTGTATCGGCTCGACGACTTTTGCCGAATACAAAGCGGCATTCGACCGCGACCGGGCGCTTGCGCGGCGTTTTCAGAAGATCGACATCGGCGAGCCGACCGTGGACGAGACCTACCGGATTCTGAAGGGCCTCAAGAAATTCTATGAGAAGCATCACGGCGTAAAATATGGCAACGAAGCGTTGAAAACGGCGTCTGAGCTGGCCGGAAAATACATCAATGACCGATTTTTGCCGGATAAGGCGATCGATGTAATAGATGAAGTAGGAGCTTCTGTTAAGCTGATGCCCGCGAGCAAGCGGCCGAAACGTGTGTCGGTCCAGATGGTCGAGAACACCATAGCGCGCATGGCGAAGATCCCGCCAAAGACAGTGGTCGCGGATGAAAGATCGCGGCTGAAAACGCTCCGCGAAGATATAAAGAAGGTGATCTATGGCCAGGACGAAGCAATCGACAAGATCGCCGACGCGATACAGATCTCGCGTGCCGGCCTCGGCGCTCAGACCAAACCAGTCGGCTCGTTCCTTTTCTCCGGCCCGACCGGCGTTGGCAAAACCGAGGTTTCTAAACAGCTTGCCGAGATCCTAGGCGTCGAGTTCATTCGCTTTGACATGAGCGAATATGCCGAACCGCACACCGTTTCACGGCTGATCGGAGCGCCGCCCGGCTATGTCGGATTTGACCAGGGCGGCCTGCTGACCGAGGCGATAATGAAAACGCCGCACGCCGTGCTTGTGCTGGACGAGATCGAAAAGGCGCACCCGAACCTGTTCAACCTTTTGCTGCAGGTGATGGACTCGGCCACGCTGACGGACAATAACGGTAAAAAGGCCGATTTTCGCAACGTCATCCTGATAATGACGACCAACGCCGGTGCCCGCGAACTTTCGTCAGGCGGCGTCGGTTTTAGGAACGACTCTTCGACAAAGGGCAACGCCAAGGGCGTGATCGAACGCACCTTTACACCAGAATTCCGCAACCGTCTCGATGCCTGGGTGCCGTTCAAAGCGCTCGATCTTGAGAACATCAAGCTGATCGTCGATAAATTCATCAAGGAACTAAACGGCCAACTCGCCGAAAAACGCGTCCTCGTAAAACTGACCGAAGAAGCCCGCGAATGGCTGGCCACAAACGGCTTCGATGCCCGCTACGGCGCCCGCCCGATGTCGAGGTTGATTCATGACAAGATTAAACAGCCGCTGGCGAATGAGATTTTGTTCGGGAAGCTGGCGAATGGGGGGAGTGTTTTGGTTGAAGCTGATGAAAGCGGTTTGAGACTGGATTTTAACAAGGTTGGAATCGAGAAGGTGGTGTAGGGCCTGACCTCTTCAAAAATATGCCGACGGTCTTAAGATATGAAGCGTACCGCATCTATTTTTACAGCCACGAGCCGAACGAACCGCCGCATGTTCATATTGACCGCGACAATCTGTCGGCAAAGTTCTGGTTGAATCCGGTTTCTCTGGCGCGTAATCGTGGTTTTAACGCACGTGACCTCCGACGGATCGAGCAGATCGTGCAGGAAAATCGGCAGAATCTATTGGAGGCCTGGAATGAGTATTTTGGCAGCATCAACTGACGAACGGGTCGCCGACGTAACGACGAACGAAGACGAACTGAGTGTCCGTTTGATGGACGGCAGAACGATCAGCGTGCCCCTTGTTTGGTACCCGCGTCTTTTGAACGCGACCGAGGAACAACGAAAAAACTGGCGAATCAGCGGCGGCGGTTATGGAATTCATTGGGACGATGTGGATGAAGATCTAAGCACGGAAGGACTGTTGCGCGGTGCGCCCGCTCCAAATCCTCACGTCGCGGAACCCGCCTGATCCGGCGCCCGCTCATCCACGATAAGATCAAGCAGCCGGCGGCGAATGGATTTCTTCTGACTTTGTGGAGGGAACGGAAAGTTATGCAGCTTCTATCGGATAAGACGGCTACTTCGGGGTTCGTGCTAGCGTCGCTTTTGCTGATCATTGTTTTAATGGCATGTGTCAATGGAAACAAACCCGACAAGGCGAGTACGCAGGCAAACACTTCAGAAGCTCCACTGAGAATCTCGGAAACACCTTCGCCGTCGCCTCAAGTGCCTTTGAGTGAACTCCCTAAAACGCCTACACCTTCTGCTCCTAGCAAAATGGTAAAGGATTTAGCAAAAATTGAAGGTGTAGAGAATGACACCGCGAAAGTTGCCCGAATTGTTTCCTTACTTACGGAGCTAGATGCAAAGTATCCTGAAAATTCTGAACAAATAGGAGATATGACCGCAGGAGCATACGGGGAAATTACGAAGAAGGGCGAATCCGCCAGCATAATCGAAATTATGGAAGCAATGATTGAGGTAGCCGAAAGCGAAGCGAAAATTACCTACGCTGATGCTGTTACCGCGTACGCTTTGTTAAGAATAAATGGAATGAAGTAGATCTAGCCAGTCGTACTGTCCTATTGTTTTGGACGGGAAAATGGACAGTTATAGAGATTCAACTTCCTTACATTTCTAGCTGTCGCAAGCATCGATTAAATCTAAACATCTTCAACAAGCGCCTTGGGAGATCGTTCGACGATTCTGGCGGCGCACTGCGTAATCTATCGATTTCACCTTCTCAACCATAACGAAGCCCGTTAGAGAGGAACCGCTTGGTACGGCGCGATGAAACGGAAAGCTCCGGTCTGTGTTTGTAACGAGGCAGGCGATGGCGAGGCCTCGCGTGTTTGTTAAAGAGGCAGTCAGGCGACAGATTTCTAATATCGTTCGACCTTGATTTTTCTCGGCATTGCTGACTGAGATTCTTGTACGCCCGGGAACGCAGGCGCCCTCGCCTGCATCCCGCCTGGTTTTCGGCGGCGAATGGCCTTCACCATATCAAGGTCCGCACATCTCGGGCGGTCGTTCGTTGCGTCGCACTCACGCAGGCGGGGGCGCCTGCGTTCCCGGTCAATTTCTTAGTTTATACACGCCGGTACTTAATCGCTCGGCAAACCCGTTGTCCACAAGCTGATGGTTTGCCTTGCCGGCTTCCCATCGCTGGAATCCGAATTTGCCTGACAGCTCGCCGACAAGGGTCATTCCACACATCTGCAGATATGCGCGGGCAAGTTCCAATACGGCTTCTTCGCGCGGAATTTTGAGCGCCATTTCTTCTGGAAACCGGGCTTCGGCGAGCGTCCAGATGTAAGTAAATTTGGGAACGTACAGCACTTCCTGCGGCACGACCTTCATTTTTCGCTGAAGTTCGTCGATGGCTTTGGTCAGATCGGTCTTGCTCTTAAAGCCGCATTCGGCACGCAGGTCGGCGGTCGCCATTTCCCATTCTTTTCTGAGGACCTTAAGGACCCGGCGGGCGTTCTCGGACAACACGCCGGTCTCGGCTTTGCGCGAACAGCCCCAGATCGAGTTAAAGACCGGTATCATCCGCCGAGCCAAAAACCAGGATTTTCCCTTGACCAGCTTGCCGTAATAGACGCTGCCGCGGGCAATTACTTCATCCTTCAAAACCCATGCTTTGCTTGCTTCGGGGTCCTTTTGGACATTGCGCGGCATATGCACGTCGCGGCGGCCGCTGACGGCAATATAGATCGACGGAAGCCGCTTTCGCTCGTCGGTCAGGCCGAGGCAAAAGCCAAGTTCCTCGACCATCGCCTCGGCATCCCCGACCGTCTCCAGCTTCAACGCCTCTTCCCGCCGCCATTTGCGGTCGCGGTATTGTTCTATTTCTTCTGGCAGGGTCGACATTTTAGTATCAACCATAGTGCCACACGGAGGCCGTGAAAAAAAGATACAGGCGCTCGCACAATGTAAAGATATCTACGGTATTGATCCAGAAAAAGGCCTTTATAAACAAGTCCTTTCCCCGATGACTTTAGCATTGATATCTAACGAGGTTTGGCTAAAGCCCAAAGGAATTCCTTTTTTCCGATTTGGCTAAAGCCCTTGTTGAATAATCACCTCACCTCCAGCTAAAGCTGGAGATACTGTCTTGAAAATCAAATGGCCGAAGCCAGGTTTGGATCGAACGGGCGATTATTCTTTAAGACACCAAAAGCTATGTGCAGCAATTTGCGCATTGAAGCACAAACGATCTGCATTGGG
>JBGTJP010000146.1:0-13332 GCA_041745075.1 Pyrinomonadaceae bacterium
ATCGAACTCGTCCTCCTGCTTCTGGTTCTCGGTCGGATCGTAATCGACCTTGACGTTCCGGTAATACTTCATACCGGTACCGGCGGGAATGAGGCGTCCCATGATGACGTTCTCTTTCAAACCACGCAGATAATCGACGCGGCCCGAAATAGCGGCTTCGGTCAACACGCGGGTCGTTTCCTGGAAGCTGGCGGCCGAGATGAACGAGTCGGTCGAAAGCGAGGCCTTAGTGATACCAAGCAGCAGCGGTTCACCGACCGAGGTCTTTCCGCCTTCCTCAGCGACGCGGCGGTTCTCATCCTCATATCGGAATCGATCCACCTGCTCTTCCATAAGGAATTCGGTGTCGCCGACCTCTTTGATCTTCACCCAGCGAAGCATCTGTCTTACGATCACTTCGATGTGCTTGTCGTTTATGTTCACACCCTGCAGACGGTAAACCTCTTGAATCTCATTCACGATGTAATTCTGTAAAGCACTCGTCCCGAGAACACGCAAAATATCGTGCGGGTTCAGCGGCCCGTCCATCAGCGGTTCACCGGCACGGACCCGGTCGTCTTCCTGCACGTTGATGTGAGTACCGCGCGGAATGTCGTATTCGCGTTCGGCACCGTCGTCACCGGTGATGATGATCTTGCGTTTACCCTTTGAGATCGGGCCGAATTTAACGGTTCCGTCTATCTCGGACATCATAGCCGTTTCGCCCGGACGCCGTGCTTCGAAAAGCTCGACGACACGCGGCAGACCGCCGACGATGTCCTTGGTCTTGGTCGTTTCACGCGGGATCTTGGCAATAACGTCGCCTGGTTCGATCTGCTGTGCGTCCTCGACCATCAGGTTTGCACGGATCGGCATCTGATAGGTCTTAAGGGTCTTATTGCCCTCCTTGATCTCAAGACGCGGCTGGTTCTTTTCATCCGAATCCTTAACCACAAGGCGTTTCTGGCCCGTGACCTTATCGGTCTCTTCCTCGACCGTCTTGCCTTCCTTGAGGTCCTGAAATTTCACGGTTCCCTTGACCTCGGTAAGGATGGCGAATGTGAAGGGGTCCCACGTGACAAGAATGTCGTCTTCCTTGACCTTCTGCCCGTCCTTGACGTGAAGCTGGGCCCCGTAAACCACCTGATAGCGGGCCACTTCGCGCCCGCGTTCATCCAGCAGGGCGAGCTCCGACTGGCGTTTCAACGAGATCAGTTCCTTCTTACGGTTCTTAATGACCTTAAGGTCGTCAAGATACTTGACCGTGCCGTCAATGCCGGCGACGTGCTTAGTTTCCTGTTCAAGCCTGGCCGTACCACCGACGTGGAACGTTCTCATCGTAAGCTGCGTTCCCGGTTCGCCGATAGACTGGGCCGCGACAACGCCGACGGCTTCACCGATCTCGACGGTCTTGCCGGTGGCAAGATTGCGGCCGTAGCATTTTACGCAGATGCCGCGACGGCTTTCACACGTCAGAGCCGAGCGGATCTTGACTTTCTGCAAGCCGGAAAGCTGGACCTGTGCGGCGAGTTCTTCGTTGATCTCGGTGTTGGCGGTCACAACCGTGGTACCTTCGACCGGATCGACAATGTCGTCAAGCGACGTACAACCGACAATGCGGTCGCGCAGGCTTTCGACCTCTTCACCGTTGCGGATGATCGCCTCGGCCCATACGCCGCGAAGCGTTCCGCAATCGAGTTCGGACACGATCACGTCCTGAGCAACGTCAACAAGCCGACGGGTCAGGTACCCCGAATCGGCCGTCTTCAAAGCCGTATCGGCAAGCCCCTTTCGAGCACCGTGCGTTGAGATAAAGTACTGCAGCACGTTCAAACCTTCGCGGAAATTTGCGACGATCGGCGTTTCGATGATCTCGCCGGACGGCTTGGCCATCAGGCCGCGCATACCCGCGAGCTGGCGGATCTGTGCGTCAGAACCGCGGGCACCGGAATCGGCCATGACGAGGATCGGGTTAAGTTCCTTTCGCTCGTCCTCACGCGTGTGCATGGCCTTGAACATCTCCTTGGCAACCTGGTCGGTAACTTCCGACCAAATGGCCGTCACTTTGTTTTCGCGTTCCATGTTCGTCATGGTCGCGTCTTCATATTGCTTCTGAAGTTTGTCCACTTCCTTGCGGGCGGCCTCGATGATCTTTGGCTTGCTTGCAGGCGTGACCATGTCATCGATGCCGATCGACATGCCGGATTTTGTGGCATAAAGGAAGCCCATCGCCTTGAGATCATCGAGCAATGCAACCGTCGGCTCGTGACCAAGCTTCAGGTGGCAGAAGCTCACCAGCGACTAGAGGCCCTTTTTCTTAAGCGTACCGTTTACATATGGCAATCCGTCCCGCGTAAGCCGTTCGTTCAGGATCGCGCGGCCGGCTGTTGTCTCGATCACGCGGTCAACGTTCTCACGGACCGGAGCCCGCAGGACGTCCTGGTTGTGCGTCTCCACCGTCAGATCAAGCAGATCGCCGCGCCAGCGAAGACGTATCTTCGACTGCGTTTCAACGACCCCGGCATCGAGGGCGAGCAGTACCTCGTCGATAGAGCCGAACGCCTTGTTGTGACCCGGCATGTCGTCCCGAGCAAGTGTAAGGTAATAACAGCCGAGAACGATATCCTGTGACGGAACGGTAATCGGCTGGCCCGAGGCCGGCGACAAAAGGTTGTTTGACGCAAGCATCAAAACTGACGCTTCGATCTGTGCTTCTGCCGAAAGCGGAATGTGAACGGCCATCTGATCGCCGTCGAAATCGGCGTTGAATGCCGTGCAAACGAGCGGGTGGATCTTGATCGCCTTGCCCTCGACTAGCACCGGCTCGAATGCCTGAATGCCCAGCCGGTGAAGCGTCGGAGCACGGTTTAACAAAACCGGATGCTCGCGAATTACCTCTTCCAGAATGTCCCAGACTATCGGTTCCTGGCGTTCGACCATTTCTCTAGCCTGCTTAATGGTCGCGGCGTGAGCGTCTTTTTCAAGCTTGTTATAGATAAAAGGCTTGAATAGCTCGAGAGCCATCTTTTTCGGCAAACCGCACTGATGCAGTTTCAACTCAGGGCCTACAACGATAACCGAACGGCCCGAATAATCGACGCGTTTTCCAAGAAGGTTTTGGCGAAAGCGGCCCTGCTTACCCTTTAGTGTTCCGGACAGCGACTTGAGCGGACGATTGTTCGCTCCACGCAGTACGCGGCCCCGGCGGCCGTTATCAAATAGGGCGTCAACCGCTTCCTGAAGCATACGCTTTTCGTTGCGGACGATGACTTCCGGAGCTCGAAGCTCGATCAGCTTCTTCAAACGGTTGTTGCGGTTGATGACGCGGCGATAAAGGTCGTTAAGATCGCTCGTCGCAAAGCGTCCGCCGTCAAGCGGCACTAACGGGCGAAGTTCGGGCGGGATGACCGGAATAACATCCAGGATCATCCAGTCCGGATTGTTGCCCGAACGCAGGAATGAGTTTGAAACTTTTAGGCGCTTGGAGAACTTAAGTTTTTTCTGCTGTGACGTTTCCTCGCGCATTCTGACGCGAAGTTCATCTACAAGTTCCTCTATATCTATCTTCTGCAGCAGGTCTTTGATCGCCTCGGCGCCCATTTTAGCGACAAACTGGCCCGGATAGTCGCGGCTAAGTTCGCGGAAACGCTCGTCATTGAGCAAGTCCTTTTGCTTCAGGTCCGGTACATCGCCCTCATCGACCACGATGTAGGTCTCAAAGTAGAGGATCTTTTCAAGATCACGCAAAGTTATATCAAGCAGATGGCCGATACGCGAGGGCAGTCCTTTAAAGAACCAAACGTGCGAACACGGCGAGGCAAGTTCGATATGGCCAAGGCGTTCGCGGCGCACCTTGCTTTGCGTCACTTCGACGCCGCACTTGTCGCAGATAACGCCGCGGTGCTTCATCCTCTTGTATTTTCCGCACAGGCACTCCCAGTCCGAGACCGGCCCGAAGATGCGGGCGCAGAACAGGCCGTCACGCTCAGGCTTGAAGGTGCGGTAATTGATGGTCTCGGGCTTTGTCACCTCACCATGCGACCATGAACGGATCTTCTCCGGCGAGGCAAGCGAGATGCGAATCGCCTCATAATTTGTGGTCAACTGCGTTTTGTTTTCGTTATTAAATCGAAACATTTTTTTCTCCAGGAGGGAATCCGGATGCGGAATTCGAAATTAAATAATTCCGCAGTCCGCAGTCCGCACTCCGCATTCAATTAGTCCGCTCCAACAAGGGTGTCAACGCCTGCAACGATAGCATCGGGGTCGATCTCGTCTTCCGTTATCAATTCAACATCCAGGCAAAGCGATTGAAGTTCGCGGACCAAAACATTGAAGGATTCGGGAATACCCGGCTCAAAGTTCGAAACGCCCTTAACGATGGTTTCGTAGATCTTCGAACGGCCAGCCACGTCATCGGATTTGCAGGTCAGCAATTCCTGCAGGATGTGAGCGGCGCCATACGCTTCCAGTGCCCAAACTTCCATTTCGCCGAATCGCTGTCCGCCGAACTGTGCCTTTCCGCCCAGCGGCTGCTGGGTGATAAGCGAGTACGGCCCGATCGACCGTGCGTGTATCTTGTCGTCCACAAGGTGAGAAAGCTTGAGCATATAGATATAGCCAACGGTCACCTTCTGCTCGAACTGCTCGCCGGTCAAACCGTCGTAAAGACGCGTCTTGCCCGACGGGCCAACCGACGGCGGAAGCTTAAGCTCATCATATTTTCCGTTCGCCTGGCCTATGTATTCCTTGATCTCAACCTCACTCGCCCCGTCAAATACCGGAGTCGCGAAATGAAGCCCAAGTACACGGGCAGCCCAGCCGAGATGCGTTTCCAATATCTGGCCGACATTCATACGCGACGGCACGCCTAGCGGGTTGAGAACGATCTCGACCGGCGTCCCATCGGGCAGGTACGGCATATCCTCTTCGGGAAGGATGCGGGCGATAACGCCCTTGTTGCCGTGCCGTCCGGCCATCTTGTCGCCGACCGAAAGCTTGCGCTTCATGGCGACAAAGACCTTGACCATCTTGATAACGCCCGGCGGCAACTCGTCACCCTGTTTGAGCTTGGTGATCTTTTCGTCGTAAATATCGGCGAGAATGCTGATCTGCCGGTCCGTACGCTGCTCGTACTCCTTGACCTCGCCCATTATGTCGATAGAACCGGCCGAAACATCCGCCTTCTTCAGCAGTTTTGTATCGACCTCGCGAAGCAGTTCACGATTCAGCGTCGTACCTTTCTTAAGCACGACATCCTTGCCGTCGGTGAGGTCCTTGTTAAGCTTGCGTTTATCAAAAAGCTCGTAGATACGCTCGTTCCGCTGTTCCTGCAGGATCCGGATCTCGTCCTCAAGGTCACGGCGAAGATCGTCTTCTTCCATTCCCTCGATATCGAGCGAGCGTTCGTCCTTTTCTTGGCCCTTGCGGGTAAAGATCTGGACATCGACGACTGTTCCGTCAATTCCCGGCGGGCAGGTGAGCGAAGCATCTTTAACGTCGCCGGCCTTTTCACCGAAAATAGCCCTAAGCAGTTTTTCTTCAGCAGTTAGCTGCGTCTCGCCCTTCGGGGTAACCTTACCGACAAGTATCGAGCCCGGCTTGACCTGAGCACCGATCCTAATAATTCCCGACTCATCGAGGTCGCGAAGCATGTTCTCGCCAATATTGGGAATATCACGTGTGATCTCTTCCGGCCCAAGTTTTGTGTCACGGGCCTCGATCTCGAGCTCCTCGATATGGATCGAGGTATAATAGTCTTCCTTGACCAGCTTTTCCGAGACCAGGATCGCATCCTCAAAGTTGTAGCCGCGCCAGGGCATAAACGCCACAAGCACATTACGGCCCAGCGCAAGTTCGCCGCGGTCGGTACACGGCCCGTCGGCTATGACCTGGCCTTTCCGGACGCGCTCGCCCGACTGAACGATCGGTCGCTGGTTGATGCAGGTGTTTTGATTAGAACGCTTGAACTTGACCAGCGAGTAAATATCGGCCGTCACTTCACGTGAGATCGTGCCGTCAACACGGTGATCCGCTTTTACGATGATGCGTTCAGAATCGACGTAATCGACCACCCCATCACGTTTCGCGATAACAACCGCACCCGAGTCACGAGCGGCGATCTTCTCCATTCCAGTGCCGACATAAGGCGATTCGGCCCTAAGAAGCGGCACGGACTGACGCTGCATGTTCGATCCCATAAGGGCACGGTTGGCGTCGTCGTTCTCAAGAAACGGGATAAGCGATGCGGCCACCGAAACAAGCTGCTTCGGAGAGACGTCCATATACTGAATGTCCGCGCGATCGGCCGTGATGAACTCGCCGCCGATCGAACGGGCCGCAACGCGTTCGTTAACGATATTGCTTTTGGGGTCCAACTGGATATTCGCCTGGCCGATGATGTAGCGGTCCTCTTCCCAAGCCGTCAAGTAGAACGGATAAGGCTCGAACTCAGCCTCTTTTCCGCCGTCCTTTAATGCTTTCCTATTTGCCTTTTCGACCTCCTCAAGCGGAGCGTGCTCTCTGGGTTTGAATTTCGTGTCGCCGCCATTGTGGATCTTTACATATTCGATCACCCGGCCGTCTTCTACCTTACGGTAGGGCGATTCGATAAACCCGAACTCATTGATACGGGCAAAGCACGAGAGCGACGAGATGAGGCCGATGTTCGGGCCTTCAGGCGTCTCGATAGGGCAGATGCGGCCGTAGTGAGTCGGGTGAACGTCGCGGACCTCAAATCCTGCACGTTCGCGCGAGAGACCGCCCGGCCCGAGGGCCGACAGTCGGCGTTTGTGCGTGATTTCGCTCAATGGATTCGTCTGGTCCATGAACTGCGAAAGCTGCGATGAACCAAAGAATTCGCGAACCGCCGCCGTCACGGGCTTTGCATTGACCAGGTCGCGCGGCATCGTCGTGAACATGTCCTGCTGAATCGACATCTTCTCCTTGATCGCGCGCTCCATGCGTTCAAGGCCAATACGGAATTGATTCTCAAGCAGCTCGCCCACCGCGCGGACGCGGCGATTGCCGAGGTGGTCGATATCGTCCTGGCTGTAATGGTCGCTGTCCCGTTTCATTCGAAGCAGATAATTCACTACCTCGACAAAATCCTCTGCCGCCAAAAGCGGATCGTGGATACGGTCTTTTTCGGGCCGGCCCATTTTTATGTTGAACTTCAGACGTCCGACGCGCGAAAGATCGAAGCGGCGTTCGTCAAAGAACATTCCTTCAAGCAGATGGTATGCCGTCGGAACGGTCGGCGGGTCGCCCGGACGCATTTTGCGATATATCTCAAGCAGGGCATCCACCGGCTTAGAGATCGCGTCTTTTTTCAGCGTCTGCGTGATAACTTCGCCGATCACATCGTTTTTCGGAAAGAAAACCTCAAAACCCTCGACACCTTCCTCAATTATCTGCTGCAGTTTTGCCGAAGGGATCTCAGTGTTGGATTCGATCACGACCTCGCCCGTTTCGGTGTTGACCACGTCGGTCAGGGCAAATGCGCCCTCAAAGTCGTTGGCCGAAACTTCTACTTTTTCGACCTTTAGCTTTCGCAGCTCGGCGATCGCCGATTTCGTGATCTTTTTGCCGACTCGGGTGACTTCCTCTTTTTTGTCCTTAATATCCTGTTCGGCACGCATGCCGGCAAGGTGAGTGTCGCCTTCCGGTTTGACCTTGACGAACAACTTGCCTTTTTCAATAACCGCGGTATCGACGGTATAAAAAAGCCGCAGAACGTCCGCATTCGAATATTCGGCATTCTTGACCACCTCTTCAAGAATATTGTCGGAAACCGTCTTCATATCGATCTGCGGCGAAAGCCACAGGCCGAGGGCCCGCAAAAAGATCGTCGCGAGGATCTTGCGTTTACCGAGGCGGGCGTGAAGAATTCCCTTCTGGTCGTACTCGAACTCGACCCAGGAACCGCGGTACGGGATGATCTTTGCGAGAAATTCGTCGCGGTCGCCCTTGAAGAAAACACCCGGGCTTCGGTGAAGCTGGGAAACAATGACGCGTTCCGTTCCATTAATAATGAAGGTGCCGTTATCGGTCATCAACGGAATTTCTCCGAAGAAAACGTCCTCTTCCTTGATGTCGCGGATCGTCGAAGTACCTGTTTCGGCGTCTTTGTCGTAAACCGTTAGGCGTATTTTCACTTTCAGCGGCACGCTGTAAGACATCCCTCGTTCCTGGCATTCCTGCTGATCGTGCTTGTGTTTCAGGCCGACAGGCTCACCGCAGTTCGGGCAAAGCTTGGGCCGCACAGCATTGAATGTGCCGCAGTTGTTGCAAAGGACTTCGGCCGGGTTGAACGGATCGACTTTGATCTTGTGGCCGCATTCTTTACAGTTTGCCCTGAGGTGCTCGAGGCCCTCGAGGTTCCCGCACTTGCACTGCCAATTACCGATCTGAAATTCAACGTATTCAAGCATGGCCGTCTCGCGAAAATCCGAGACCGGAAAGATCGATTTAAAAACAGACTGAAGGCCGATAGCGTCCCTTTCCTCGGGGATCAGGTCCATCTGTAGAAACCGGTTATAGGATTCGCGCTGGACCTCGATCAGATTCGGGATCTGCGCTGTGGTATAGATCTTCGAAAAATCCACACGCTCCGGCGACTGGCTTGTCCGGCGTCCGAGTCCGTGTGCATTTGTCTGTAGCGGATTATTGATCATATTCGTATAAAAGGACCTGGAAAAAACCTATTGATTTCTGGAGCCATAACTGCTAGGATTCCTGCAATAAGGCTAGACTCCCAAAATTTCAAGAAAAGACGGCAAATGCGGTCGAGGGTAAAGTTTGCCCAGACCGCTTTCGAAGCAGCTAACCTGCGTTAGATAAATTTTTCGAGCGTGCCGAAACCGAGACACCAACTCTCCACTTTCTGCGAGAAAAATCGCCCTTAAAACCCGGCAAAAGGTCTGCAACTCATTGCAAACAATACCTTTTACCCAATGCCGATGAGCACGCGATGGAGTTCTGACCTCTACGCTTACTCTAAAGATTAACAGCTAATTGCCCTTACTTCAACCTGCCGGAGTTTGATGCGGCCGGTTGAAGTAAGGGTTGACCGAAAAATTATTTGAGCTCGACGCTTGCACCGGCTTCGGTAAGCTTTGTCTTGATCTCTTCGGCTTCGTCCTTGGAAACACCTTCCTTAAGAGGTTTCGGTGCCCCGTCCACAAGGTCCTTCGCTTCCTTAAGCCCAAGCCCCGTAACAACTTCGCGGACCACCTTAATGACCGCGATCTTGTTTCCGCCGGCCGCCGTTAGAATAACGTCGAACGAATCCTTCTCTTCAGCAGCCGGAGCGGCATCGCCGCCGCCCGGTGCAGCCATCATCATCGGAGCTGCAGCGGCCGCAGCCGAAACGCCAAACACTTCCTCAAGTTCCTTAACGAGCTCTGACGCTTCGAGAAGCGAAATTCCCTTCAAATACTCAACTACATCGTCTTTTGTGATTGCCATGATTTTTTATCTATCTCCTAAAATAGGGTTCCCAGTTAATGACGAATGGTGAATGCAGAATGGCGAATAGCCCTTCCAAACCACCTCCCATCGTTTTGTTGTCGGCGAATCGAAACAACTTTGTCGAATTATCATTCGACATTCATCGTTCAACATTCGCCTCTTTGTCAGCCGCTAGAACCCACGGGACCTCGAAAATCGGGTGCATCTCCTCTTTTCGTTATCCGAGCCGCGAAAGTGACCTGACAAATCACTCCGCTCGTTTTCCTTGAGTACGGCTTAATGTCCGACAAACTTTAGCTTGTCGGGCAAGATCTATTCAGCTTTATCCTTTGCCTCTTCCGCCTGTTCGGCTTCGGGTGATCCAGGGTCCTGCTCATCCTCTTTTGTTTCCTGGGCTTCTTCAGCCGCCTCAACGGGCGCATCCGGCTCGCTTGACGTAGCCTGGACCGCCGGAACCTCGAGAACATTTTCTTCATCGGCCGGTGCCGCTTCCGGTGCGGCCTCAGCAGCCGGAGATTCTTCAGTTGGAGCCGGTGCTTCCGCCGCCGGTGCTTCTTCCGCTGGACCAGCCTCAACGATCGGTTCCGCCGCAGCCGCCGGCGGCTCTTCAGCCTTAGCTTCTGGTGCCGGAGCGGCCGATGACGCGGGGGCTTTCTCGCCGATCTGCTTGATCACGACTGCCAGGTCGCGCGGTACGGCGTTGATGACCGTCACGAGTCGCTGTGCCTGAGCATTAATTACGTACAAAAGCTTCGCGATCAGCTCTTCTTTTGACGGCAGGCTCGCAATAGCGGTCACCTGAGAAAGATCAACAAGTTTTCCGTCAACAACTCCCGTCTTGAACGAGAATGTTTCGGCGTTGTCCTTCATGAACTTTGCGATGGCCTTGGAAAGGATCACCGGATCATTCTCGGTCCATGCGATAGCCGTCACGCCCTTGAAATGCTCGGTCGCCTGTTCGTAATCGGTCCCCTTGACCGCGATCCGGGCGAGCGTGTTTTTCACGACCTGATATTTCGCCCCCGCTTCACGAAGGCTGTTCCGGAATTCCTGGTCCTTCGTTACCGTAACGCCCTTAAAACTTACGACCATCGCGGACTTGGAAGTAGAAAGCGATTCAGTGAGGGCGGTTAGATCTTTCTGTTTTGTTTCTTTTGATTTCATTTCTTTATGTGCCGCAAACTTAAGTTTGCTGGGCCCGCAAAGCTAAAGCATGCGGTACGCCTCCTCACTCTACGCGTATGCTAATTCATCAAGCTGCACGCCGGGGCTCATCGTTGCCGCAACGTTGATCTTCTTAAGATAGCGGCCCTTAGCGGTCGTCGGCTTTGCCTTCATGACCGCGCTGATCAAAACTCTTGTATTTTCGATGAGTTTCGCGTCATCGAATGACACCTTCCCGACCGGCGAATGAATAACACCGGTTTTATCGACACGATATTCGACCTTACCGGCCTTTGTTTCCTCGATGGCGGTTTTCACGTCCATCGTGACCGTGCCGGTTTTTGGGTTCGGCATCAAACCGCGGGGGCCGAGCACCTTGCCCAACTGGCCGACCTTGCCCATCATGTCGGGCGTTGCGATAAGCGCGTCAAAATCAAGCCAGCCGCCCTTGATCTTTTCAAGGATCTCGTCACCGCCGGCCATATCCGCTCCCGCGTCCTCTGCTTCCTTGATCTTGTCGCCCTGCGCGATGACAACGACCTTTTTGGCCGCTCCGCCCAGGCCGTGCGGCAGGACGATCGTCCCGCGGACGAGCTGATCGGCCTTTCGCGGGTCAACGCCCAGCCACATCGTCAGCTCAACGGTTTCATCGAATTTAGCGAACGCGATCTCCTTCAGTTTCGCGACCGCTTCATCGAGCGTGTGCTTTTTTTGCGGCTCGATCTTTTCCAAAGCCGCAAGATATTTCTTTCCTTTTTTCATTTTACCTCCAGGTGTTAGCGGGAATTGCTAGAATTCCCTCCCTATTGACCCTTAGACGGGGGTGACATGGTGATCTTTCTCCGCGTCTCCCATTCTCCCTGTCTCGGTGTCTATTATCCTTCAACCGTCAGCCCCATCGACTTCGCCGTACCCTCGATCGTTCGCATTGCGGCGGCGAGGTCGCTGGTGTTGAGATCGACCATTTTCTTTTTGGCGATCTCCTCGATCTGAGCTTTCTTAATTGTGCCGACCTTTGCCTTATTCGGCGTGCCCGAACCTTTCGGAATGCCCGAGGCCTTACGTAAAAGGTCGCCCGCGGGCGGAGTTTTCGTTTCAAAAGTGAACGAACGATCCGCGTAAACCGTAATAACGACCGGGACCTTCATATCCGGATCGTCGTTCTGCGTTTTGGCGTTAAATGCCTTGCAGAACTCCATGATGTTTACGCCGTGCTGGCCCAGAGCAGGCCCAATAGGCGGCGCCGGATTGGCCTTGCCCGCCGGGATCTGCAGCTTAATATATCCTTCTATCTTCTTTGCCATTTTCTTCCTTCCGCCACTGAGATCACAGAGTAAAAATTGAAATCCGGTTAATTTCCTGTCTCAGTGAACTCTGTGTTCTCGGCGGCTATGCTTATTCTTCTTCCGCGAAAGTGACCTTTTCCACTTCCAAAAATCCCAGTTCGTACGGCGTCGAGCGGCCAAAAATGGTGATCGATACCTTGAGCGTGCTCTTGTCCTCGTTTACTTCTTCGACCTTGCCCGTAAAACTGGCGAACGGGCCGGACTTGATCCGGACGACCTCGCCGACCTCGTACATAAACTTCGGCTTCGGCTTTTCGGTCGTGACCTCGATATTCCGGTCGATCTGATCGACTTCGTCCTGCGAAAGCGGGGTCGGCTGCTTTCCGCCCAAAAATCCCGTTACCTTTGGCGTCGATTTGATCGCGTGAAACACATTATCGGGGATCTTGCCTTTTTCGTCACAGTCGATCTCGACAAGAACATAACCCGGATAAAACATCCGTTCGGAGACAATTTCTTTATTGCCGCGTTTCTCAACGACCTTCTCCTTGGGCAGCTTGACCTGCGGGATATGGTCCCCGAGCTCCATGTCGCGGATGCGGGCATGAAGGCTTTCTACAACCTTGTTCTCGTGCCCGGAATATGTGTGGATAAAGAACCACTGCCTCATGTATCAATCCTTAAAATCCGGCGATCTTATTGACCAGCCAAGTCAGCCCATCGAGAATGTATTTCCAGGCGTTATCGATCGCGAACAGATAGATCGCGAAGAATATTACGTTGATTATGACGATGATCGTCGTGTTCTTAACGTCCTCGGACGAAGGAAATGTCGTCCGGTCAAGTTCTTCGCGGGTGTGGCGGATAAATTCACCAACACCCTCCTTCTTTTTTTCAACAGCTTCCGCCACGGTTTACGCTCCTAAATGTCCGACAAACTTAAGTTTGTCGATCTACCGGATCAATCCTCAACCTGAACAGGCCAACAGCCCATTCAACAAAATGGCAGGGGTAGCAGGACTCGAACCCGCACCTAAGGTTTTGGAGACCTCCATGCTAACCATTGACACCATACCCCTGTGTACAATACGTGAGATGTGAGTCGCGAGACGGGAGAAACTCCTGATCTCCCGTCTCTTGTCTCCGCTCTCCCGTCTATTTGTTCTCCCTGTGCAGTCGGTGACAGCGGCAGCGACGACAAAACTTATTAAGCTCAAGCCTGTTCGGCGTGTTCTTTTTATTCTTTGTCGTCACGTAATTCCGCTCCTTACATTCGGTACACTGCAAAATTATGTTATCTCTCGGCATAAAACCTCTTCAATGTCCAACAAACTGAAGTTTGTCGTACTTCTATTCCACAACTTCCGAAACGGTACCGGCACCGACTGTTCGGCCGCCTTCGCGGATGGCGAAGCGGAGGCCTTTTTCCATG
>JBGTJP010000147.1:0-16907 GCA_041745075.1 Pyrinomonadaceae bacterium
GTGCGGAAAGGCTCAGCCTTTCCGTCGCCGCCAGAGACAAGCCTTGCAGCTACGCCGCCTGCCGTGGGATCTTTGATATGCTTTTATGTAAATGTACGTCCGCGACAAACGCTCACCCATCCCTAAAAACGAGGCCGTCTCGCGGGTAATGAGTGCCAACCGGGCAAAGAACACCAAACCCGAACTCGCCCTGCGCAAAGCCCTCTGGCAAGCCGGAGCCCGCGGCTATCGTCTCCACTTCAAAACAAAACTTCCCTCTGACTCCCCTCCTGGTTTGAGGAGGGGTGCCGATGCTTCATCGGCGGGGTGGTCATCCGCACTCCGCACAAAAGCAGCCGCGAAATAGTCGATTTTGGACTATCGAATCATCTTCCCCAAACTTCTGAAAGATGAAACCCATACCCTTGGAAAAACTGGTGCAAATGGCGACATTCGAAGAACTCTGGGCCTCACGGAAACCTGACTTCAAAGCGAGGAATGAAATCAGAACCCTGGGGCGGAATGGGATTACGGCGACTTATTCGCAAATTGACGACACGACGTATTGTGTCCACGCACAGGCGATGAACAAACAACAAATAGAGTATCTGGTCCTTAAAAGAGGTTTCGCAAAGCCCGAGGAAAAGCCAAATTACAAAGCTTACTCTGACGTTGTCCAAACGATACTGAAACGCCCCCGAACCGGAACCGGCGGCGGCATCCCGCTAACACGCGGCGAAGTCGCGATGCTCTTCCTCGACGGCTACGCTGGCGACCGCCCCTGGCTCCTCGATATCCGCTCACAAGGCTACGGCGACGACGATCTCTGGGACGGCCTCACAATGGACGATGTTCTTGAGTATTCAGACACCGCCTTCGTCTGGTCAAAATGGGAACCACTTGAACTATGGAGCGGCAAATCTCCGTCGCATCGCGACGATTGATTGTAGCCGTGGGTGAAAACCCACGGACACGACAGAAAAATTATTTCGTCACGTCAGTGCCGATTGAATCAGTCAAACAAATACCGCTTATCATACTCAATACCGTGCTTTTTGATGAGGGCTAGGTATTCCTCCTCAAAACTTCGCGCCGAATGATGTTTGCGTTGGTCTTTTATATACCGGACAACTGTCGGGATCGCTGAGTGCGAAACCGAGAATACTCCATACCCATCCTGCCAGCCGAAATCGGCCATGCCTGCAAACTCCCTGCGGATGCCGTAAGACGAGTCGCCTTTAAGGGCCTTTGCACATTGGCTTGATGACATCGTCGTTGGTATGCCGACGAGCGCGTGAACGTGGGTCTCGATACCGCCTATTTGTACAGGCGTTATACCGTGGCGTTTGGCTACACCGGCAATATAGGCCCAAACGCGTTCTTCAAATTCCGACAAGATAATAGAGCTTCGATTCTTCGTGCTGAATACGAAGTGCAAATAGATCTGCGAATATGTATTTGCCATCCTTTCAATCGTCGCTACGCGACGGAATATTCTACACGCAATTACCCGTGGGTTTTCACCCACGGCTACAATTAAATATCACTACGCGATAAATCCGAACACCGAATCAAAGATTGATTTGATATTGAACCCGCTTTGTCCGCATTATTGCTTCCAATTCCGGTACAGACAGCATCGCATAAGACATAGAATCCGGATGAAGGCAGACGAAGCAAAATCGATACTTGTCACCCAGCCGTTCGCCAAAATCAAATTCGTTTTGAGTAGCTCCAAAGAAAAACCCTTTCGGGTTTTCCGGCAAATATTTTCTTGTTGTTTTTAGCTCGACCAGAAAGATTTCATCGAGATGCGTCTTGAAAACTTCTTCCGTCGCAATTTTTCCCGCATAACGAGGGATGTAGATCATGTCGAACGCTCTGGCAAAGGTTCGGGGCAAGTCCAACATCTCTAAAATTCTTTTTCGGGTATCGCTGCCAACATAAAAGAACCCCGTTTCGTTGGCAATGAGATATTCGATGCCATCTTTCTCGGTGCGATTGTTCGAGAGAGTGATTGTGAAAGAATGGTCCGCCACTATAAATCCCCTCCCTGTTTCTTTGGAGTCTTTCCCTTGGCAAAATCCAATAACTCAGACGCCGACATTTCAAAAAACTTCGCAAACACACCAATATTCGACAGCGAAATATTTCGCTCGCCGCGTTCGACCATGCCGATGTAGGTGCGGTGGAAACCGGTTAGTTCGGCGAGTTTTTCTTGGGAGAGGTTTCGTTCGGTTCGCAAGGAGCGGATCCGTTTGCCGAAGTCCTCGATCAGGGCCCGGTTGAGCATTGGGATCAAAACTATACGCATTGTATGCAGCGATCAACATACAATGCGTATCATTTTTGCGGCCTAGTGGGGCCAGGCGGGGTCGTGCCGGCGATAATATTTTTGACTACTGGTGGCACATTGTGCTAACCTCGCAACGCCGTTCGGTCTTTGCCGGTCGTGTTCTTTGACAATTTGAGGCGCCGCTCGTTTGAAATGCTGGACGCGCAGCGTTCGGGCCCCAGTGAAACTTTTGTTTTTAAAATAGCCCGAATTTTGGGCGTTCGGTCGCCGCAAGCGGTTGAAAAATAACGGCTTGCACGTTCCGTCGAGGCTCGGAACGTGGCCGGAACGCTGAGAAAGCACAAGATACGGCAAGTGCTATACTTACTTTACTTGCATCGAAACGGCACTGGCAGGCGTTCCGGAACGGCGGACTCGGCTTGATCACAAAGAGGGGTCGGTCGGCCATCCGTATCATCGAGATCGTTCCAGCCGGGCGAGGCGTATTATATCAAGATACACAGGAGAATATTGGCATGGCAACAAGCGCCGAATGGCATGAAGATTACGACGAAATGAGCGATGCGTCGCGGAATTTTTCGCGGGCGATCAAGTCGGTACAGGAAGAGCTGGAGGCCGTGGATTGGTACAACCAGCGGGCCGAGCAGACCACCGACAAACAACTGCAAAAGATACTTGAACACAATCGCGACGAAGAGATCGAACATGCCGTCATGGCCCTCGAATGGCTGCGGAGGAACAATCCGAAATTTCACGAGCATATGAAAACATACCTGTTCACCGAAGGCGATATTCTTGAGATCGAGGAAAAAGAAGGTTAACCGGTATTGGTCCGATTAATTATTTTGCTGCAGCCATCAGCCGAACTTCGATGTATTGTGACGATTTATCGCGTTCATGCATCCCATTTAACTTAGGAGATAGATTATGAAAGAAGCCTTGTCTTACCTGATTTCTCGCTTTGTCCAATCAGGAGCGGTGCGCTTAGCCGTTTTCTTCGTTTTTTTGAATCTCGGGAATTTAATGCCGCTTGTTGATGCGGAGGGTCGATAGCTGAGTTTGTGATGGAGAATAGGAAAACAAAATAATGCGTATCAAAAATGTGAAATATCTGTGTGTGACGTCTGTTTTAGTATTTTGTTCGACATTTACTTTTACAATCACTTGCGGAGCAGGCAATCTCCAAGTCGAGAACGTTAGATTTCTGTCCGGGGAAAGGTCGTGGGCTGACGCGCGCGTCGTTTTCGATTTGTCCTGGGAAAATTCCTGGCGGAATTCACGCAATCACGATGCGGCGTGGATATTTATTAAATTTCCGGATGGAGGCGGCTACAGGCACGCAAATTTGGCGGCGACCGGGCATTCGATCATAAAAATACCGGGTGTGGATCCGCCGAAAACGAGCATCGAAATTTCCGATGACAGAAAAGGATTCTATATTGCTTCTACAGAATCTTTTCGCGGCCAAATGAAGTTGAGAGTGATGGTCACAGTAGATACTGCTGGGTTGGACGAAAAATTTCGCGGTGTACAGCCACATGTGTACGGCATTGAAATGGTTTACATTCCGGCAGGCGGTTTTACGTTGGGTGATCCGGATCCAAAAGCTCTCGAGTATGGTTCCTTTTTCCGCTCAAATAATAAAGGCGAGCCGTCCGGATTAATACAGATCGAATCCGAAGCTGAGATGAAAGTCGGTGCGGCGGAGGGGTCGTTGTATTACCGCGAAGGTGAGTATGTGGGCGATCGTTCGGGGCCGGTTCCGGCGGGCTTTCCAAAAGGATTTAACGCGTTCTACGTTATGAAATATGAACTTACTCAGGGACTATATGCGTCGTTTCTCAACAGTGTACCGGACGATGCTACCTATGACCGCGTGAATTTTGTCGGGCGGAATTATTATGAAAACAAAGGAACCATTCGATTGGAAAATAGGCGTTATATTGCGGAAAAGCCGAATCGTCCGATGAATTTTATTAGCTGGGATGATGGGCTTGCTTTTTCGGATTGGGCGGCGCTTCGTCCGATGACCGAATTGGAATTTACAAAGGCGAGTCGCGGTCCGCGCGCACCGAAGCCGAATGAATTTCCGTGGGGAAGTTCGGATCCGAGCCAGCTCGCAAGAATCGTTGACGCCGAGAATAATTTGACATTTGTAAATGATTGGACGGAAGACAAGCTGTCCGATGAAACTCTGACCGTTTTTGGTGCTTCATATTATTGGGTTATGGATCTTTCGGGAAGTTTGTGGGAGAGAGTAATGACAATCGGTTCGCCGGACGGGCGCTCTTTTGTAGGCTCCCACGGCGATGGTCAGCTTGATTCGCGCGGCAACGCAACTAATGAGGACTGGTCGCAGACAGCGAAGAATAAAAAAGGTCACGGCTATCGTGGCGGAGGTTTTTATTTCCAAGGCGGACGCGAACATGAGTTTAATCCGTATAGCCCGATTGGTTACCGAAGATTCGGAGGATGGTCTGGAGAAAATCCGCACATGGCGTATGGCTTTCGGTGCGCAAGATCAGCTTCGCAATTAGCAAGTAAACGATGAGAATTGAAGAAAATTTTTACAGACAGTCATTCATGAAAACCCTCGGCGCTCAGATTGTTCATGTCGAAGAAGGAAAAGTCGTGATAGGTTGTTCAAAAAATGAAGGACTGACGCAGCAGAATGGGTTCTTTCACGCCGGAGTTTTGACGAGTATAGCTGATTCAGCTTGTGGGTACGCCGCTTTGTCCGTAATGCCAGAGAATGCTGATGTTTTGTCGGTGGAGTTTAAGGTAAATCTTTTGCGTCCGGCAACGGCGGATAAAATTATTGCAACCGGCACGGTTTTGAAGAACGGACGGACGCTTGTGGTCTGCGAGGGGGTCGTGACCGATGAAAGCGAAAAGACCGTTTACGCAAAAATGATCGGTACGATGATCGTAAAGCGCTAGCAGTTTCACGCGATAAAGACAACAATAATGGGAGAATTATGCACCATAAAATACCAACCTTATTTCTTCTGATTTTTTCGGCCGTTTTGCTTTCATTTGGACAAAGATCCACTGAACCAACCGTTGCTCAGGAGTTAAAACAGCTTAGCGACGAATCCGCCGACCAGATACCGCCCGATGTGATCGAAGCCGGCAAGAAAGGCCTGGAAGAATTGATCGCACGCGGAGTTACAAAGAAGGCCGTTAATGTAGGCGATAAAATGCCCGCGTTTTCGCTTTTGGATTCTGGCGGAAAGACGGTTACCAGCGACGATCTTCTGAAAAAAGGGCCGTTGGTGGTCACGTTCTATCGCGGGGCGTGGTGCCCTTTCTGCAACCTTTATCTGCGGTCGCTTCAAAGGAACGCGCCGAAATTTAAGGAATACGGTGCGAATATTGTCGCCATCTCGGTCGAGCCGGCGGACCGATCGCTGGGCGTTGCACAAAATAACAAACTCGATTTTTCGGTCCTGAGCGATCCGAATTTTGAGGTCGCGAGAAAATTCGGCATCGTTTATGAAATGCCAAAAGTGACGAACGATGTCATCCTGAAACTCGGCCTGGACCTTGCAAAATACAATGGTACCGAAAAGGCCGAACTGCCGCTTTCGGCCACTTATGTGACCGACCGGAAAGGGAAGATCGTTTACGCCTTTCTCGACCCCGACTATCAAAAGCGTGCGGAACACGCGGATGTGATCAGGGCGTTGTCTAAACTTAAAAGGTTGAAATAGTAAAATGGAACACAAATTTCCTGAAATGCCGCTTGAAGCCTGGCGACCAACGAAGAATACGCTGCATCTGTTTTTGCAGATCGTCGGCAAGATCAGATTAAAAACGCACCCGCGGATCAACCATTGGTGGCACGTTCCGCTTTACGTCAGCCCGCGGGGGCTTACGACGCACACGATCCCTTATTCGGGCGGCAATTTTGAGATCGAGTTCGATTTTCACAAGCATCAATTGACGATGCGAACGAGTGACGGCCGGTCGGAGGATTTTGCGCTTTTTGACGGCCTGAACGTTGCGGACTTTTACGCCAGTGTCTTTGCAAATCTTGCCAAGCTCGGGATCGAGCCCGAAATAAAAGCGGTTCCATACGAAGCCCCGTCAACAACCCCGTTTGCCGAGGACACCGAGAACAGATCGTACGACAAGGAATATGTCGAGCGGTTTCATCGCGTCCTGGTTGGCGTAGATGATATTTTTGAGGAATTTCGCGGCCGGTTCAATGGGAAATCTACACCGGTGCATTTGTTCTGGCACAGCTTCGACCTCGCATTGACCAGATTCTCAGGCAAAAAGGCTAAACCGCGCGAAGGTGCGGGCCTGGTCGAGCGCGAGGCGTATTCGCATGAGGTTATCAGCTTCGGCTTTTGGTTCGGCGACGACAAGGTTCCCTCCCCGGCGTTTTATTCTTACACCGCACCCGAACCCGCGGGCCTTGCCGATGAGCCGCTTTCGCCCGCATCCGCCTCTTGGCAGGAAGCGAACGGGTCGCACATGGCATTACTAATGTACGAGGATGTGCGGAGAACTGAGAATGCACGATCCCTTATAATAGATTTTCTCGAGTCGGCGTACCAAGCGGGTGCACACAGGGCGAGTTGGGATATCGACGAGCTTGTGTCTCCGTCGCCGTAAGAACCGGCAAGCCCGCAAGGCATTATTGAGGAATATATATGAAAAGAACAATGAAATTAGTGCTATCGATCGCCATCTCACTCTCGGCTGTCCAATTCGCGTTCCCCCAGCAGGAATTAAAAGTACCAACACTTAGTCCGTTGACTGAGGTGTCACAGGAAGTCGGTCTCACCCAAGTGAAGCTCAGCTACTCGCGGCCGAGTGCAAAGGGCAGGAAAGTTTTCGGCGCTCTTGTTCCTTTCAACGAGGTCTGGCGTACCGGAGCCAATGCTTCCACGAAGCTGACGTTTGAGCAGGACGTAAAGATCGAGGGAACCGCACTAAAGCCGGGAACCTACGCACTTTATACGATGCCGGGTGAGAAAGAATGGACGGTGATCATCCACACAAACACGCGACACCGCTCTATCGCCGGCGACGTATATAAACCTGCCGAAGATGCATTTCGCTTCAAGGTGAAACCATCTCGCACTTCGAATTATGTCGAGACTTTCTCGATCGAATTCAGGGAGGTTACGACCAGATCTTGTTACGTCGTTGTCGGTTGGGAGAATACCGAGGTTAAGTTTCGGCTCGACTTCGATGTAGATGCAGAGGTGGAAAAACAGATAGCGGCCCTCTCCGCTGCCGACGGCGGAATGAGTCATCAGAACCTTTTTCTCTCGGCTGAGTACTATTTGCACAACGACCGCGACCTGGCAAAAGCTGAAGGTTGGATTGTTTCCGCGATAGAGAAGAATCCGAAAAACTTTCGCTACGGCTTACTCCGAGCCAAGATACATGCAAAGGCAGGAAAGCCGGAGGCGGCCCTGGCTGCGATAGCCGAGGCGAACGCCTGGGCGAAAGAAGCCAAAAATGCTAACTATATCGAGCAAACGCAGGTTTTCTGGGACTCGATCAAGAAATGAGTCATGAAATTTTTGCTCGATTCGATGATGGTCGCAGCAGTTCTGGGGAGCGGTTTGATCGCGGGCCTTTTTTTTGTTTTCTCCATAGCGATCATGCCCGCCCTCGGACGTTTGGCCGCACCTGAAGGGATCCGGGCAATGCAGTCGATCAATGTGGTCATTGTCAATCCCATATTTCTGGTGGCTTTTTTTGGTACTGGGGCCCTTTCGGTGGCGCTGATCGTATTTGGGCTTATCAGATCGGGACAACCGGGTTGGGCGTATTTGATCTCCGGTGCCGCAGCCTATCTTATCGGAAGTATCTTCGTCACAATGTTCTTTAATGTGCCGATGAACAATGCTCTTGCGGCGGTGCAGCCGGGCACGCCGGAAGGCGACGCTGTTTGGCAGAACTATCTTCGAAACTGGACGTATTGGAATCATGTTCGAACACTCGCTTCGCTCATCTCGACGGCCTTATTCGTCATCGGCTTTGCATCGCACCGCGGTTAAGCGGGCAACCACACGCCTGCTTCTTTTCTTCTTGCTATTGGGTTCAGCCCCGCTAATTGCGTTTGCTTCGCAGGACACCAGCGAGGAGAGGCTGGACAAACTCTTCGCGGACGCACGCTCCGCTGTCGGCAGTGAAAGTGAGCTATCAAAACTACGCAGCATCACTGCGATCGCCGATTGCGTCGGGCCAAAGGGAACGTACACCACTTCGATAAATTCGTTTCGCACCGACAAGACCCGATTCGAACAGACATTTTCATACAAGCCGGAAACATCGACCGTGCTCATCAACGGCGATATTGCCTGGACGTCTGACGGCGAACCAGCCGTCTCGACACCCTTCCAGCGAATGGCAGCCCGTGGTCACGAATATCAGAAGATGGCGTTCGATTTTCGCAGATTCTTTCGCGACTTTGAATTGGCTGGCAACGAGTCGTTCGAAGGCCGGCCAAGCGTCAAAGTGCGTGCAAAAAACGAACTCGGCATGAACGCTTTGCTCTTTTTTGACAAAGAATTGAGACGTTTCAGCGGTTATGTCCTTCAGGTCCCAAACTCGAGTGAGACGGTCAAAAATGCTGTGCTGGAATGGCAGAAGATCGGCGGCCTCAACCTGCCCTCGGCCGTAAAGGCGACCGACAGCCAGGGCGATTGGACGCTCCGTTTTCACACGATCAGGCTTAACAAAGCGGACGAGAAAGGCCTTGAAGTGCCGCCGCGGATCGCCGATATCGCAGAACTGCTTCGACTTCACGAGCAGCAGAAAACGGCGCATCTTACCTACAACCCCGAACTGTTTATTGAGATGTTCGCCGAGAATCTGACACAGCTCCAACGCGGAACCTCCGTCACGCGGACAAAGGCAGAGAACCTTGCGCGATTCAGATCCTATTTCTCCCGTTTCAAGTTCTCGGAATGGGAAGACACCAACCCGCCCGTTATTAAGATCTCAAAGGACGGAACTTTGGCGACGAAAATAGTCCAGAAAAGCGTCAAAGGAACCTACAAGACCGAAACAGGCGAGGACGAAGCTCATCACACCATCTTCGCCTGGCTCGAGGTGTGGGAAAAGATCGACGGGAAATGGAAGGTGACAACCGTTGCCTCAACCGATAATGCAGGGCCGAAATAGCTCCTTCATTTCTTAGTAAGGCCCTGATTTTCATTAACTCCAAAAAAGTGGCAAAATCAGAGAATCGGATGGAGTTATCGGATATTTCGCTCGCATTCCTCCGATCCCGACTTTCTGATGATCGACCTTCGAAGCGACACCGTCACAAGACCGACTCCCAAAATGCGGGCCGCGATGGCGTCGGCCGAGGTTGGCGACGACGTTTACGGCGAGGACCCGACCGTTAACCGGCTTGAGGCACGGACCGCCGAGATCTTTGAAAAGGAAGCCGCGATGTTCGTGGCAAGCGGCACAATGGGCAACCAAATAGCCGTTAAGGTACACACCAGGCCTGGCCAGGAAGTAATAATCGAAGAACGAACCCATATTTACAATTATGAGTTGGGCATGTCCGCCGTTTTGTCGGGCACTACGTTTCGGCCTGTTCGCAGCCTTAACCGGTCGGGCCATTTGACCTGGAATGAGATCTCGGGGGCGTTTCGGGCAAAGGGATCCGATCATTCCTCCGCAACAGGTTTGATCTGCCTGGAAAATACGCATAATTTTGGCGGTGGAAGTGTAATGAAAGCTTCCCTATCGGACGAAATATGTGGAAAAGCCCACGATCTCGGTGTTTTTGTACATTTGGATGGAGCGCGCATATTCAATGCGGCGGTTGCGTCCAACATCGGGATAGCCGACCTCACGCGGCACTATGACTCAGTCCAATGCTGCCTCTCAAAGGGCTTGGGGGCACCGGTCGGTTCCGTTCTGACCGGCAGCCGTGAGTTTATAGACGAGGCGCGATTCTGGCGTAAGCGGCTTGGGGGCGGTATGCGGCAGGCCGGGGTGATAGCCGCTGCAGGCTTGATCGCACTTGAAGAATCGCCAAAACGGCTTCATGAAGATCATAAAAATGCCCGGACTCTGGCAAAAGGCATAGCATCTCTTCCGGGTATTTCGATCGATGTTGAAAAGGTTGCAACGAATATTGTGATCTTCAATGTCGAAGGAACAGGAAAAAGTCCGGCAGAAATTTGCGACGGTCTTAAGTCGAGCGGTGTACTGGCGAGCGGATTTGCCTCGTCCATCCGAATGGTCACACATCGGGACGTATCGGCTGAAGGCATCGAAAAAGCGGCAGCAGCGCTTAAACGAGTGCTAGAATAAAAACGATGATTTGCGGTTTCTCGTGTTTCACGCTCACACCCAAACAAACCACGGTAAACACGAGAGGAAAATGAATATAGAAGAATTAAGGGAAATTTGTCTTTCGTTCCCTCACGTAACGGAGGACGTTAAATGGGGAAAGGACCTTTGCTTTTCGGTTGGAGGGAAAATGTTTTGCGCATCCGGAATGGAGAAGGCCGATGGCCAGGTCTCATTCAAATGTACGCCTGAGAAGTTTGCCGAACTCGTCGAGATCGACGGTATTATTCCGGCACCTTACGTCGCGCGTTATCATTGGGTCGCGGTAGAAGACCCAAATGCTCTAGACAGTGAGGAAATGGAAGACTTGATCTCAAAGTCGTATTTACTGGTTTTCGAGAATTTACCGGCCAATGAACGAAAACGCCTAGGTACATCATGATCATCGCGATCGACGGACCTTCGGGGGCCGGCAAATCGACGCTGGGAAAGATGCTCGCAAAAAAGCTGGGCCTGCTTTATCTGGACACCGGCGCGATGTACCGCGCAGCGGCTTTGGCTGTGGTCAGACGCAACGTTGACCTCGACCAAACGGACGAGGCGGCCTCAATAGCCCGTGCCGCGAGGATCGAACTGGCCGGTGAACCGGATTCGCTTGAGGTGCTTCTGGACGGCGAGAATGTCAGCACCGAGATCCGCACACGTCAAATAGCCCAGGCCGCATCGATCGTTTCAACAAATTCGCATGTCCGCCGGATAATGGTCGAACACCAGCGGCAACTGGGCCAAAACGCCGCAGGTGGATGCGTCCTGGAGGGCCGCGACATCGGGAGCGTCGTGTTCCCCGATGCCGACATCAAGTTTTTTCTCACAGCCAAGCCCGAAGCCCGTGCACGCCGCAGATTTGAAGAAGATAAGGCAAAAGGCCGTGTAACGACCTATGAACAGACTCTTCGCGAGATCAACGAACGCGACGAGCGCGATGTTTCCCGCGAAGATTCACCACTTACCATTGCCGAAGATTCGGTCGTTATCGACACGAGCGAACTCGATCTAAGCGAAGTTTTCGAACAAATGCTGTCGGCCGTGCGTGTATCAAAGGGTGAAGCCGCTTAAGTTTACATTCTATAACGAAGCCCATTTTCTTGGGGCCCTTTCCATCGTTCCGGTCGCCCTAATACTCCTGATAACGCTTGCGTTTCGGCTAGCAAAATGGTTTGACTAAGCAACATACAACCGCTAATATTAAAAGTTGCTCTTGTGCTCCCGTAGCTCAGTTGGATAGAGCGACGGCCTTCTAAGCCGTAGGTCGCACGTTCGAGCCGTGCCGGGGGTACCACTTAGTTTTTTGAAACTTCAGATCTAAGGATCTGAGATCGGTTATGGCGGCTATAGTTCAGCGGTTAGAGCGCCTGATTGTGGTTCAGGATGTCGTGGGTTCGAATCCCACTAGCCGCCCCATTACCACCCGCGGTCTGTTTTTTTGGGATTTGCCCTTCCCGGCTCCTGCATTCTGAAGTAACCGTATGAATCAATTGAAGGCATTTTTGTTCCTGGCCGTACTGCTGCCGGCGATCTCGTATTCGCAGACGAAACAAAATGGCGTGGTCCAGGGCGAGATCCTTGTTAAATTTCGGGCAGGTACGAGTGAAATTGCGGCGCGGGGCATAAACGGAAAAAAAGGCGGGGTTACGCTTGAAAGGTTTGCCGATCTTGGATGGCAGAGGATCAAACTCCCAAAGACGCGAAAACTGGATGCCGCGATCGCTGATTATTTATCGTCCGATCGGGTTGAAGCTGCCCAGCCGAATTATTATTATCACCTGCTTGCGACCCCGAACGACACCAACTTTGGCAGCCTTTGGGGCATGACGAAGATCTCGGCCCCGCAGGCTTGGGACCTTAGTACGGGAAGTTCAACCGTAGTTATTGCAAATATCGATACCGGCATTAAATACGACCATGAGGATCTCGCCGCCAATATGTGGACGAACCCGGGCGAGGTCAACAACAACGGCCTGGATGACGATAACAACGGCTTCATCGATGACTATTACGGTTACGATTTTTTCTTTAACGATCCCGATCCGCTTGACGAACACTTTCACGGAACACACACGTCCGGGACTTTGGGGGCGGTGGGCAACAATTCGACCGGCGTGGTCGGTGTCAACTGGAATGTCAAGATAATGGCCGTCAAGATCTATAACAGCACCGGTAACGGGACTACGTCGGCTATGCTCATAAACGCATACAATTACGTTCGAATGATGAAGCAGAGCGGCGTAAACGTAAAGGTGACGAACAATTCGTACGGCGGGTGCGACGAGGCGTGCGGTTACGATCAAGCGACTAAGGACGCGATCGATGCACTTGGGAATGCAGGCGTCCTTCAGGTTTTCGCGGCTGGTAACGCTGGGAGTAATATCGATATAAACCCGGCTTATCCGGCCTCATATAACAGTCCGTGGATCGTTTCGGTGGCTAACTCGACCTCGAACGACGAAAGGAATGCGGGTTCTAATTTCGGAGTGAACAGTGTAGATCTGGCCGCTCCGGGCACGGGGATCTTGAGCACGGTACCCAACTCGCCCTTTTACGCTCCTCTTACGGGAACCTCTATGGCTACACCGCACGTAGCGGGAGCGGCCGCGCTTTTGGCGGCGTACAATCCTGGCCTTTCGGTAGCTTCGTTGAAGGCAACGCTTTTGAATACGGTTGACCAGTTGGCGCCATGGAACGGGATCGTAAAAACGGGCGGGCGGCTGAATGTCGCAAATGCACTTCAAAATCAAACTGTTTGTGCGTTTAATATGCCCGCGGGACCTATAAATTTGCCGACCAAAGGCGGATATTTTTCCGTAAACGTAACAGCTGCAATAAATTGCGACTATCAGGTAAAAAGCAATTCGAACTGGATCAGGCTTTCCGGCAACGATTCTCTGTCCGGTAACGGCACTGTCACATTCCGGGCGACCTTGAACCCGACGATCTCGCGATCAGGCACTATAAACATTGCGGGAACGCAGATCACTGTAAACCAATCGAGAAACTAATTTTTGTAAAATCGCGGTGTCTTTCCAACTTTCTTGATAATAGGAGCGTCCAACGATCATTCGGATCGATAAGCCAGAGTATTCACCGTGTCCTAAGAATTAGGCTTGTTAAGAATTTGTTGCAATTTCTGCCCGGGACATAGTATATTTTAAGTTCTTAGCCTCAGGCGTGATCTTAGCGCAGGCCTACGGACAATCAGTAAAAGGAATAAAAAATGAGAAGTTCTATAGCCGTATTCGGCAAAACAGCCCTTGTGGCTGCGTTTATTACGCTATTGACGCTGCCGTCGTTCGGACAACTTAGTCTTAGAAAGGCTGTTGACTTTGACAACGACACCAAGGCTGACTATGTAATTTTTCGCCCATCTAACAATACCTGGTACATCCGTACAAGCGGCGGAGCTTTTTATTCACAACCTTGGGGCGTTGCGAACGAGGATTGGCTGGTGCCCGGCGACTACGATGGCGACGGAAAACCGGACATTGCGGTCTGGAGGGAAACGACAGGAATTTGGTACATAATTTCGAGCATTACCAACACGTTCTCGACTCGTGGTTGGGGCGTACTAGGCGATGAACCGGTGGCTCGCGATTATGATGCAGATGGTAAAACAGACCTGGCAGTTATACGCCGAACCGGCGGCAACATGATCTGGTACCTGTTTTACAGCAGCAACAACAATTTCGAGGGTCGCCAATTTGGTGTTTCTTCCGATTTCGCCGCACCGGGGGATTATGACGGTGACGGCCGATTCGATCTAGCCGTCCAGCGGCCGGGAGCCACACCTACTTCACTTTCAACCTTTTATATTAATACCGGCACCACGTTTGAGGTGATCACATTCGGTCAAAGCAGTGATCTCGTTGTTCCGGGCGATTGGGATGGGGACGGTAAGACCGACATCGCGGTTGTTCGCGAAGGCACCACACCTACATCTAATTTGACATGGTACGTCCGCCGAAGCCTTGATTTGCAGCTTAGCGTCGTTCTTTGGGGAGTAACGGGCACCGACCTTACTGTACAGAACGATTACGACGGTGACGGGAAGACCGATTATGCGATCTGGCGGAATTCCGACGGCAGATTCTACATTCTTAATCCGGTCAACGGCAGCATCTCGGTCATTGGCTGGGGACAGCCCAGCGACTTCCCGGTTGCTGGTTACGATACTCACTAGGAGTTCTTTCATCTAAAAACGGAAAAGGCCGGCGACTTTTGGGTCGCGGGCCTTTTCGTTTGTAAGCCGTATCTGTAATAATTTCATCGGGTTTGCATGGATCAGCTAACCGGAAAAATCAGAGATACATTCACGCGGAAACGTATCGTAATAGCGGGTGACCTCGTGGCCGATCAATTCCTCCACGGAACCATCGCCCGCGTTTCACGGGAAGCCCCGGTTTTTATTCTTCGCCACGACGAGACCGACACCCGCGGCGGGGCCGCCGCAAACGCTGCCGTCAATATTGCAACGCTGGGTGCAACGCCCGTGCTTATCGGAGTTGTCGGCGACGACGAGAACGGAAGGCTGTTGGCCATGCAGCTCCGGTCGGCAGGCGTTGACAGCGATCACGTCGTAACCGACCCATCGCGAAAGACCACGACAAAGGTCCGTGTTCTGGCGGGCCAGCACTATGCCGCGCGTCAGCAGGTCATTCGTATCGATTATGAGGCCCCGGCCGCGATCGCGGAACCCGTCAGAACGCAGATACTTTCAAATTTCCATGCCGCCGCCCGGAATGCCGATGCGATAATTATTTCAGATTACAATTATGGGGTGGCCGACCAGGCCCTTTTTCAGGCCGCAATGAAAGTCTCTCAAGAGCGAACTATACCGCTGTTGATCGATTCCCGGTTCCGGCTGAATGAATTTTGTGGTGCGACAACTGCTACGCCGAATCAGGACGAGGTTGAACAGCTTATCGGTGGCCCATTTTTATTGGAGAAATGCTCGGAACTGCGTGCAAGCCTCGGCGTAGAATCGCTACTCGTAACATGTGGAAATAAGGGTATGCTTTTGTTCGAAGAAGGCAATGCGGCGGTCTCGATCCCGGCAGTGGGTTCGGTTGAGCCCGTTGACGTAACGGGTGCCGGCGATACAGTGATCGCTGTTTACGCTCTGGGATTGGCTTCGGGGCTGACGTTCCGCGAGTCCGCGGAAGCAGCCAATCATGCTGGAGGTATTGTCGTAATGAAAAAAGGCACGGCCTCAGTTTCACTTCCGGAGCTGCTTGAATCCCTCCAGGCGAAAATTAAGCCGAACATTCTCGAATCGACCGCCTAAAACGCGATGGTCACAACTAACTATTTTATTCTCGACCGGGCGGCACTAATCGAACGCACAGGTGAAGCCCGGAGCCGCGGCAATAAGATCATCCTGGCAAACGGGTGTTTCGATCTGTTCCATGTTGGTCACGTCCGCTATCTTGCGGGTGCAAAAGCTATCGGCGGATTCCTGATCGTCGGAATAAACTCGGATCGCCAAGTCAGCCGGCTGAAAGGTGCCGGCCGGCCCTTTATGCCGGAAGATGAACGGGCCGAGATAGTCGCTTCATTTCGATTTGTCGATGCGGTAATCATATTCGACGAACCGACGGCGGAGGAATTGATCAGAGCGATCCGTCCGGATTTTCACGCTAAAGGTACGGATTATACGACCGAAACAGTGCCCGAACGCGAGATCGTGCTTGCCTGCGGCGGCCAGGTCGCCATCGTCGGCGACCCGAAGGATCATTCGTCGAGCGAACTGATCGAAACGATGCGTGCAGGAGAGTGAGAGTATAGACCGGAGACAGGAGACTGGAAACAGGGAGACGCGGAGAACTGGGGACGCGGGGACAAATAGCAAACTTCCAGAGTCATCCGTCTGCCGTCTCCAGTCTCATGTCTCATGTCTTTTTTTATGTTCGAAGCGCGGAACAAGACCGATCTGATAATTGAGGTCTGGGAAAAGCTCGATTGTGAGAGCGTCGGGGCCAACGAGATAGCGGCGATCGAGCAGATCGTTCAGGATAAATTCGGTAAGGCTGCAGTCGATTCGCCAATGGTCATCGCACGCCTTCTTGCCGATGAAGGTGCCGTCCTTCGCCATTCCGAGATAATGGGGCTGTATGTCGAGCGGAACTCCGACAGGCCTTACGAACCGGCGTTTCGCAATATTCTGAACGTCAGCGATCTGCCCGGTGCGGCCGCTTCTCTCCGACGGCTTGAAAATCTGCGGCGTAAATATTCAGCCGACGGTGATAAAGAAGGCCTGCGGCTCGTCCTGGAAAAAGGCCGCGAAGGCAGGAAGGAGGCC
>JBGTJP010000148.1:0-3813 GCA_041745075.1 Pyrinomonadaceae bacterium
CAATACATATTACGAAATCTTGAATACATTGTGTTCGTTTTCAATTCACCCAGAATGACCGGTTGTGTATGATTTGAGACAGATGGGAGGATCGCAAAAAATATCCGAGAGCGAATTTGAACGCATCTGCGGCGGCATAGCGGCCGATCGTGAGACAATAATCAAACACAACGCGTTCGGGTCCGAGGCCGAGATACTTTTGTGGATGCTTCTCAACACCCTTGCCAGCTATCTTAGCTTGGAAGAGATTGAAATGCCGTGTTTTACCGGCGTTCCGGATGAGCAAACGTATCGCGAAGCCGTCCTATTCGTAGTTCGCGGAAGAGCCGATGAAAGTTTCGATCCGACGCCTTATATTGACAGGCTAACTGGGTCCTTTGAAAAACCCTAAGTGCAACAAACTATCCAAAGATTCTTTTCGGAACAAGTGAAAAGTGATAATTATTTAATGATAATGATATGGTAGGAGTTTCCTCCGATTTTCAGTTTTTAGCTGTCATTTTTCACCTATTCCGAAACACAAACAAAGTTCGTATGTTTTTTTAGTAACTCAATAAAGCAAATGATAGTTCAACAGTTTGTACAGACCGCGTTTCAGCAGAACACCCGCATCGTTTCCTGTGAGAACAGCGGTAAGGCGATCTGTATCGACCCGGGCGAACCGTCGCCGGAGGTTGCCTCATACATAAATGATAACGGGCTTAAGTTGACCGCCATCTGCCTTACGCACGGTCATTTGGACCATGTCGGCGGCACTGCGTATTTGCACGAGAGATTTCCCGATGCGGAAATAATTGCACATCGCGACGAAGCCGATCTCTATTACGCGCTGCCGCAGCAGCCTCTCATGATGGGCGTTCAGCCGCACCAGCTTGCCGCGATGGGAATGGATTATGCCGATCCGCCAAAAATAACCCGCTTCGCCGAGCACGAGGATATGCTTGTTGTCGGTGACCTTAGGTTCCAGTTCAGGCACTGTCCGGGCCACACGCTCGGGCATATCGTTCTGATCGAAGAAAACGAAAAGACCGTCTTTACGGGAGACTGCCTGTTCAGCGGCACTATAGGCCGGACCGATCTGCCGGGCGGGAACTTCGACCAGCTCATCGGTTCGATCCGCAACAACATTCTAACGCTTCCCGATGAATACGCTGTCTGCTGCGGACACGGACCGGATACAACCGTCGGCCGCGAACGCGAAGCCAATCCATTCCTAAACGGCGCGAACGCTACTGAAGCGGCCCGATAAAATCTGATACACTTAATGACAACGAATTCAGTAGATCATCGGAGAAGAATATGCAAAAATTTCTGACGTTTCTAACAGCCCTGGCCATCTTTGTCACACCGCTTTTTGCCCATGGCGACGACAGCCATTTTCCGCAAACTCAGGACGTGACCGTAAAGACCTCGAAGGTTAGCGGCAATGTGTATATGCTGCAGGGACGCGGCGGCAATGTCGGAGCTTTGGTGGGGATGGAGGGCATCCTGATCGTGGACGACGACTACAAGCAGGTTAGCGAAAAGCTAAGTGCGGCATTAAAAGAGCTTGGATCTGCGTCGCCAAAATATGTTCTGAACACCCACTGGCATGGCGACCACACGCAAGGGAACGAATTTTTTGGCAAGAATTCAACCATTATTGCTCACGCGAATGTCCGAAAACGGCTTCTTGACCCGCCAGTCATTTTCGGAAACAAGACACCCGCGTATCCGTCGTTCGCTCTGCCGATCGTAACTTACACCGAGAGTATGTCCATTCATTTTAACGGTGAAGAGATAAGGCTCGTCCATTTTCCGCACGGCCATACCGATGGCGATTCGGTCGTCTTTTTTGTAAATGCGAACGTCGTTCATTTGGGCGACGACTTCTTTGTCGGCCGGTTTCCTTTTGTGGATATCGACAGCGGCGGCAATGTGCAGGGTTTGATAAACAATGTCGCGTCGCTCATCCGGCAGATACCGGCGGACGCGAAACTCATCCCTGGCCACGGAGATATCTCGACCCACGCAGATCTAAAGACGTATCACCAGCTTCTCGTTGAATCGTCAAAGATCGTCCAGGACGGAATGAAAGCGGGCAAATCTCTCGAAGACATAAAAAAGGCGGGCTTGCCAGAGAAGTTTAAAGAAGCGGGGTCGGGTTTTATCAAGACCGAGCAATGGATAGAGACCATCCATCGCAGCTATTCGAAAAAATAATTTCAACGGGCTGCTTTTGGAGTAAGCCGATAAAGTTTGAACAATCCAAATGTCTCTCCCGCATCACGCTGGTACCAGCGGTCGAGGTTTACGAATGATAGCTCGGCCTCGGCCGGAACGATAATGTGATCGATCGAGGGATCGTACGCCTGCGAGGCGTCAAACGCCGCTGTGAAGTTTTCAAACTTTGCGGTTTCGGCGCGAATTTCGTCAGATGTGATCTTTTTCGCCGTGCTTGCCAACGAAGGCAGGGCACGTTCGGAGCCGAAGATGGCTGCGGTTACTTCAAACGAATTGGCCCGCAACGCCGCATCGAGGTCGCCGCTAGTGTATCCCGAAAAATAAAGAAACCGGTAGAAAAGACGCTTATTCTCATCCACTCCGATGCCGCCGGCCGACGAGGTGTGCGGATTCCAGAAAGATCGCGAATTTCCAACCGACGGTATAAAGTCAGCCGTGACAAAGTTCGTAGCGAGGATCGTTTGCGCGGGCGTCTGATCTTTCGCCGCGGCTTTGAGGGCGGGTATCGATGCGTCGCGTATCTCGGCCACGGTAAATGCCCGGATGGTCGAACCATACGCCTCGAATAATCCCCATGCAAATGCGGCAACTCCCAGATAAACCAGGGCCTTCGCAAAAGGAGGGGGTTTAGAGGCAATTGTACGGGAATCCCTCCAAACCGAAAACAGGATGATCGCGGCGGTCAGAACAATATAGTTAGCGATAAACAACTCGTAATGCACCGGTTGGAGCGAGCGGCCCGTAAACACCTGTTGGTTGAACAGGATAACTGGCGTAAGCGCCAGGGACAGGATGAGTGGAAACCTGCCGTCGGCCTTTGCTTTACTATTCGCATTTATCAGAAATGCCGCTCCCGCAACCATCAGCCCAACGATCATTGAAGGTGAGGCAATGTTCGGCATATGCGTCAGGTCAAGCAGTTGAACGCTGTCCAGGTTCGCCGATCTTTGCGAGAGTAAAATAAAGTATGGGATCAGGGCCGCCGTGCCCATCGCCGCAATTACGCCCGCCGCCATTAGCACTTTTCCGGTCGCGGCCCTTTTCGTTACAACTGACGCGAGGACGAAACACGTCAGCCATGCGGCGGCGGCCGTCCAAAGAAAATAGTAAGAGAAAACAAGTATCGCAAACACACACCCCGCACCGGCGGCCAACGTCGCCAAACGCCGTACGGTTTGGGCATTGATCGCGTCGTAAACGAGAAGACAGAACACAAAGAACAAGGGGAAAGAAAAACCAGGCTGGTATCGCCGCAAAAACGGGAAGAAATCAGCCAGCAATCTTCCGTCTATTAGATCGCGCAGCTCGCCCTGGAACGCGAGGGCGGTTCCGAGACACAGGATCACAATAGGCCCGACGATAGAGATAAGAGTATCCCGCGTTGCGGCCAGAAGAAGCAGGTAAATGGCCAGTGCCGAAAATACGGCGATGACCGCGGCGAGGATAATAAATGCCGTCGAAACACTCAACCCAAGAAATCTAGCCGGCAATGCGATCGCGTAAGGTGGAATGAATTGTATCGAATAGAGCGTTTCGGGTTGGGGTGTCTGATCGCTGTCGGCGAGTCCGAGAAACGGATCATTCTTTCTC
>JBGTJP010000149.1:0-20721 GCA_041745075.1 Pyrinomonadaceae bacterium
GACACGTCGAAAACAACCGGCTTTGAGGCTCCGTCGGCTTTTGATTATGAAAAACAGGCACTTCTTTACCTGCCGCGTGCAATGCCGGATCCGCGCTCGCCTGAATTTACACAGCTTGCCGCCGGCGAGATCGTGAAAATTCTGCAGGCGACTAAAGGCCGTGCGTTCGTTCTTTGCACGAGCAATCTGTCGATGAACGCCCTTTTCGAGCTTGTTTCGTCACGCGTTTCCTTTCCTTGTTTTGTGCAGGGCTCGATGTCGAAAACAGGCCTTCTCGACAGGTTTCGCGAAACGCCGAACGCGGTGCTCTTCGCCACGCAAAGCTTCTGGCAGGGCGTCGATGTACGTGGCGAACAGCTTTCGTGCGTAATCATCGACAAGCTGCCATTCGCCGTTCCGTCTGATCCGGTCGTCGCCGCGCGCTCGCGGTTTATCGACGAAAACGGAGGCAACGCCTTCTTCGATTACAGCGTGCCCCAGGCAATTATCTCTCTAAAACAGGGAATCGGCCGCCTGATCCGCAGCACCACCGACCGCGGCGTCATCGCCCTTCTCGACCCACGCCTCCGCACAAAACGCTACGGCAAGGACTTCCTCCAAAGCCTTCCGAGAATGCGGATAACTTCGGAACTAAAGGAAGTCGAAAGGGTGTTTTACATCTAAAGTGTTGAGCGATCGTCTACGTGATTGTTCGGATGTCATTTGTGGGCCAGCCATCTGATCTACGATGTCCGACAAACAACTACCGGTCTGCCATGCCTATAGAAGCGGCGCAAAAATTGTAATCGCTATCGCTTAGTTCGGAACTGCTGTGCAACGTTTTTGACCGATCCAAAAACCTTGGGATTCATTTTCCGGATTCGGCGACTCTTACGCCGACACCTCAAAAAACAGCTTATGGGTCGGCTACAAGATCAAGACTAAGCAGTTCATCTCCGACGTTTACTATCCTTGATGAGAAAGTATGTTGCTTGGATACAACATTAAGAACATACGTTTCGCCAATGGGAACATCGTGAAAGCGATAGTATCCAAAAACATTGGAAGTGGCGTACCGAATATTGCCTTGTCCGTCAAGGAGCGAGACACGGGCTTTTGACACAGTTCGACCGGATGCAGATATCACCTTTCCGGCGATCGTCGTATCCGCGGCCGTTGTCCCGCCGATCGTAATTCTACCCGGAATGGTCGTTACATCTCCCGACGGTACCTGCCCAGTTAACTGGAAAAAGAAGACATCCTCAAAATTAATATCTGAAAAGTTTCCGGTAACCGCGGTATTCGTCACCAAAAATTCAATATTTAGGAGGGTGCCCATCCCCGTTACTGTGCTGCCGCTGGAAAAGCCCACGATATTCAAACGCCCGGCTGGGTTGACGAAGCAGGATAGAGTGATTCCGGCGTTACCGCTTAAAGTTCCAGAGTTTGAACATCCACTGTTAAGAGCGGTAGGGTTGATAATTGCGGGGTCGTACAAAACGTCGAACTGAAAATCTGCCACGTTGTATCCGTTGATATTGACCCGAACGGGGTAAAGAAATGTGGAATTTAGCGCCGCCGGACGCTGTGGGCCGCTAAGAACGATGCTGCCGCCAAGACTTGCGGGATCTTTCTTTTCAGGAGATTGCGGACGGAAAACTTCATCTGCTGCCGGTTTTTCCGTTGTTTGAGCCACCGCTGCCAACAGCAGAATACACACCGCAAGCAGGATTGATATAGTTCGCTTAATTTTCATTTTTACCTCGTAATGCTAATGCTTCGACTCTCAACTTTTGGAGAAATCCTTCCCGGGCAAATGTTTGATGCCGTAGAGCCAAAGGAGAAGGCGGACAAAGAACTACGACCTTGGGCTAAATGCCTATTGGTCCGCAACCATATCAACATTCGTTAGCTGATCGGCCACGCTTACGGTTCGCGGAGCGAACGAATAACGCTTTGCAGACACTGTGATGTCAAATGTCTGACCAATATGCAACCCGCCAAACTCAAAATATCCGAACGAGTTTGACAACGAACTGAATGCAGTACCATCGGTTCCCGTTATTGTTACTCTCGCTTTGCTCACCGAACGGCCCGATGCGTTGACCAATCGGCCTTGTATCGTCGCAGACTCGGAACGGTCAACGCTCAGCAGACCTTCTTTTGCGTCCACTTGTACCGTACCGTCATCCGCAATAAACTCATGAATCCTCAAGTCCGAACTTGAGCCGACTCCGCCAACGACGGCCATGTTAATATTCAGCAGTGTTCCATCCGAAGTGATCGGCATGGGGCCAAAAACGGCGACCCTAAGCAGTCCGGGTTGCGGCGAGTATGATACAACGCTCAAATCCTTGCTCACCGTTCCCACAACATTGGCAGACAATCTATCAGCCTCGAGCACATTCGGATCGTACTCCAACGCAAATTGGTATGCGATAATGCCTTTCTCAGCAATATTCGTAACCGAAACCGGAATGGAGGTAACGCTGCCAGGCACGGCGGAAATCTCCGGTGCCGCAACTCGTATTAGCCCCTTAGTATCCGAAGCTCTCCGTGCCGCATTCGCGAACGAAGAAGGCGCAGTCCAACTTCCGTCAACGTCCCCTAGGAGATAGCCGCTGTAGTCCTGATTTGTTGAGCTTGTTAAAACGTCAATGTAGCTGCGGTTCGACGGAGTGAACTTCCAGTTGCCGGTGTTCGACGAATTAGGATTGGTTACCGCATAACGCGCTATATTTCCGGCGTCAGCTGCGTTTACCGTTCCATCCTGGGTGACATCGGCGGCAGTAAGCTGGTTGGCGTTAAGGGTTATCTGGCCAATAGAATGTCGAGCTACCAAGCCCGCGTCGAAAGCCAGTATTCCGTCTACATCGCCCGATTTCGAAGGAGTCACCGTATATGCTCCGGAGCCGAAGCCGGAAAGCTGATAGTCGCCCGTGCCGAACGCAGATGTCGTCGAAACGTTTGGCGATCCTGCCGCGGTCAACAATGTACCGGGGACGGGTGTTCCCGGCGTTCCGTTCCCATAGGTGACAGTTCCGCTAATAGTTGATGGATTTCCCTGTGTTGCGAAGCTCCACACCGGGCTCGAGACGGTAGTTTGGCCATCGCTCACTGTTACATACCATTCGTATTGGGTGTTGTTTAGGAGTCCCGGCCAATTCATTATCGAATCCGTCCCGCTGGTAACAGAATTGTTGCTTCCAATAGTAGTGAACGGATTGCCGGCACCTTGCATATCGTAGCTCAAGGCAAATTGGCTATCAGCATCCGTTTCAAATTGATTGAGCCACGGCGAATACGTTTGGACCTGGATCTGATTATTCGCAGGCGAAAACGTTAAAATTCGCAGCCATCCATTGCCGCCATTTGTCCGGGATTGATAGTCAGACAAAAGCGAATTGACAGTGTTACCACCGAATATATCCTGTCGGCGGCCTTCGCCCGCGACGTGTCCATTCAGCATCAGGAAGAGGTTTGGATTAGCTTTTAATGCGTCGTAAGTCGCTTGTCCTTGGGTGCCAAATGTCGCCGGATTTCCGGTATTAACAAAGTGATGGCTTACCAAGATCGCGCGTCGGTTGCTATTGGCTTGAAGCAATCCATTTGCCCATGCAAGCACTGCGGGATTCGCGGCCGGATCATATTCAAAATGAATTATTATGAAATCCATTCCGCTGGCACTGAACAACTGATAATGATTGTCGTTATTCGTACCGTAATGGCCTCCAAAATAACTGCGGCCAAGGAAGCGCGATTCGCCAAAGAACTGATTGAAGAACGTAGTCGTTCCATTCGGGTCACCGGTCGGTGATTGATCATGATTGCCTACGGCGATGCCATAAGGCATTCCCTCGGGCAATCCGGTTGTATCCGAATCTTCTAAAAGGCTTATCGCCGCTTCGGCCGCGACCCATTCAACATTGTTTCCGCCGTTATCGCCGTTCTGTACGCAGTCGCCAAGCTGCGTAACAAACTTAATATTCCGGGTCCCGATGTTGTTAACGACCCATTGCGTTTGCGAATTGAAGATCGCCGGGCTCCCGCCATTCAGACTGCTCGAATAAAACTGCGTATCGGGCAATGCGACGATCGTAAAATCAGCGGGAGGCGTTGCAGAAACAGGCCTGCCGTAATAGGTCACGGTCAGCGGATCGCCATCGAGGTCAGACACGGAGACCGTTAGGTCCGGATTAGTGACAACGCCTGTTGCGCCATTTGTCGGAGCGACAAGAACCGGTGCATTCGGCGGCTGGTTCGGCGGCGTGGTGCTGTAAGTAACACTGAGAACTGGCCGCTCTGCGGCGGTCGTGTAATCGCTTGATCGGACGTCAACGCCGTCAGACAACTGCGGGCGGAAAATCCAGCCATGATTCGATGACGGATTGGCGTACCACGAGTTCATGCTGCTTGTGACATCCAGCGTCTGAACGCCGATCGGGCCGCCCGCCGCGGTGCCAACAAGATTGCCGTATTCGTCCGGCTGGACGTCCGGCTCACCGCCGAAGTCATTGAATGTCGAATTTTCAGTCCACTGAATTGCCGCTTCGTTGACGGTCGCGCTGTCGCCGGTTTCAAATACCGTATAGGACAAGGTTGCGGATGTAATAAACACTCCGTTTGGAATCTGTCCCGGCCCGCTGCCGAAAAGATTGTCAAAGCGAATCAAGGTATATTGCGGGCCGCCGGTGCCTTCGTTGAGGTCCCATTCGAGCGTCGGAGACGCTCCCTGCGGCGTATCCGGCTGTGTAGCACGAAGATATGTATCAACTGTTCCGTTGTAGTCATTCGTGCCGTCCTGGAAAGTGACCGTCGCCATTCCAACCGACAATGATACGGTCACGATGTTCGAGTCAGCCGCGCCGTCATTAGCATGGTACGTGAAGCTGTCCGGGCCGGTGTAACCCGCCGTCGGAGAATATGTGAAGCTGCCGTCCGGGTTGAGTGTCAGCGAACCGTGCGTCACGTCAGTATCTAAAACCGCCGTAAGCGGATCGGTATCTGCGTCAGTATCATTTACCAAAACGCCCGGTGCCGCCACGTTGAGCTGGGTGTTCAGCGGTGTAACGTAAGCGTCAGCCGCGGCTACGGGCGCACTGTTTGGACCGGGTGGTGCAGGATGAACTGCCCGCGTGCCAGAATCTGTAAACGTCTCGCCATCTATCGGCAGGAATTCCCAATCGAACGTCGTGGCATGGAGTGTTAGTTTCAATATACCGAAGGCCTGATCGGTGCGGACTTCGCTGGTAGGTAGGGGTGTCGCCAAACCGTGATGGCCTTCGCCGCCTGTACCGGCAGTGATCAGTGTAATACCGTATTGAGGATCGGAAACCGGAGGACTTGCCGGCGTAGCGCCTGAGCGCATTGGGGCAGTGCGTTCATAGATATGATCGTGGCCATTTAATGCAAGATCGACACCAGCGGCATAAAGGTCGTCCCACAATGCCTGAAGCGCCTGATAGTTTGTTGCGCCGGAGCTGTAACGCGGTTTATGCCACAATGCAATTACATTCTTAGTGCTGTTTGCAGCCAGATCGGCCTTTAGCCAAAGCTCCTGTGGTGAACCAGCGGCGCAGCCGCCCGGCACGAGTTGACACTCGCTATCAAGATTGACGATGTGCCAGTTGCTGCCGGGAATATCGTAGCTGTAATAGCTTTGTCCATTCGCATCGGTCGCGTTCGGGCCGAAATAGCCAAAGTATCCGTTTAGGTTTTCCGTGTTGCCTGTGCCCCAGTCGTGGTTGCCCGGAACAGGGCGTGTCCGTGAAAAGACCGATGGTCCGCCCCAGGGCGTCGGGTTTAGGCTTCCCCAAGGAGTCGTTGCATAACAATTCGCATACTCGCTTGCAAGTCCATTGTCGTAAACGTTGTCTCCGGTTGTCCATACATAACCTTCAATACCCTGCATGATATTGCCGGTCAACGTATCTTCAGTTACAGCACACGATGCGATATCGCCAACGCCGACAAACACGGGATCGGGACCCGGCGTTGTATGGAATGTCCAGGTCGGGCCTGTCGTTGTAAACGTACCGTCACTTACGGTTACATACCATTCGTGTGTTTGGCCGTCGCCAAGGTTTGCCCATAATACGGTGTCGCTCGCTCCCGAAATGACGCCGGTGTGCTGGGCGATCTGAACAAAGTTGCCACTTGCCAACGGGCGTCCGAAATACGTCACGGTCAATGCATCACCATTCGGATCCGATACCGAAACGTCCAATGTCGGCGAAGTGCTGTTGCCGTTACTGCCGTTCGCAGGAGCATTGAGCAACGGTGCGTTCGGTTCGACGTTCGGACCAACCGGCGGCACAAATCCCGGAACCCATGTGTAACCGGTCCCGATGACCGTTCCGTCAGCAGGTATACTTATTGAATCACCCACAACCGTTCCCGATCCTTCGTTCAGGCCCCAACGTGCTACCAGGCCGCTGCCAGATGTAAGTTCGAGGTTTTTTGAAGCAAGTATCTCAGTGCCTGTACGGGCATGATCCCAAACGCGCGCTTCATCGATCGCGCCATCAAAACGGCCATTGGCAGTTGTCCCGTTTGACTGGATCATGGTGCCGAGAGCGACATGTTGTGTCGAATCAGACCGCGGATGTACACCAGGATTAATGCTAGCCTCGAGGACGCCGTCTAAATAAACGGCCCAGGTGGTACCGTTGAAAGTAGCCGCAGCATGATGCCACACGTTGTCGGTGATGGCGGTTGTGCCACTGATCGGAAAGTTCTGACCGGTCGGAGCTGGGTCGTCGATGGCTTCGAAGTCGGCCGCGATTACATTGCCAGCCGTGTTGATGCCAAGTATCCAATTGGCATCGACGTTCGAATTTTCCGATTCCGGCGATCCGTGTGTAAGGAGCGGGACAATGGTTATCCCACCAGTTCCGGTAGTATTAGGTGTCCCGGTGCCGGTTCGCATGAACCACGTTTCGATGGTGAACTCGGCGAGATCAAGTTTTGCAGGATCGCCAAAGGTAACATACGACGTTGTGCCAAGTTGAATAGCAGTGTTTACTTGTATCGGAGTGGCGTTAACTTCGTTCGATGCTCCCGATTCATTGTCGCTCGTATCGACCGCGGTGATCACGTAATAGTAGATCTGGCCATTTGTAAGTCCGTTGTCCAGATAATTTGTTCCGGCTACGGGAGTGCCGCCGTTTATCGGGCTTGTAAGCGGAACCGGTGAAGTTGTACTGCGATAAATGTTGTAGCCCGCTAGGTCGCCTTCGCCGTTTGCGATCCAATTCAAATTAACTATCGTATTGCCGGGTACAGCGGCGAGCCCCGTCGGATCGGCGGGCGGGGTCAGATCAGGAACCGGGAATCCTGTAACCCAAGCAGAACCGCCGGCGCCTGTGATCGTTCCATCGATCGGTGTGATGGCATCGGAATCATAAACGGTCGTGCCGCATGATGTATTCAATCCGTATCGCCCGAGCAGGCCCGTTCCGCTTGTAATTTCGTTATAGATATTTTGCTGAATCTCTGTCGGCGTTCTTGCAACATTCCAAATGCGCACTTCGTCCATGACACCATCAAAGAAACCTGCGGCTGCTCCAGTTGACGTCAAGGCGCTGCCAAGAGCCGCATGCTGAATACTGTCGAATCGAGGGGTCGTACCGATAACGGTCGACGTACCTTCAGGATTTCCATTGACATAAAGCCGCCAAACTGAACCGTCGTAGGTTGCAGCGATGTGGTTCCAGGTATTTAACGCGAGTACAGTTGTTCCGCTAAACGGATGATTACCGCCGCCCGTATTATTCTCGAAATCTACAACGACGACACCCGACGTTTCCTCGATACCAAGGAAATAATTCATATCTAAATTACTGTTGTCGCTTTGAGCTCTGCCTTTTGTGATCAATGGAACGGCGTCGGGAAGTCCGCCCGTGCCGGTGCTTGTTCCTGTGCCGGTGCCTTGGCGATTAAACCAGCCTTCCAGCGTGAAGGCTGCCGCACCGAGTCCCGGTGAAGGACCAAAAGTTACATAGGTATTCGGCGTTAGATCAAGCGCGTTCTGGGTTGTTGTAAAAGGTGTTCCGGTTGTCCAGAGCGGGTCGTTGGCCAATGTTCCGTCATTTCCGTTGCCGGAAGTGTCAGCGGTTGTTGTGCCGCTGCCTTCATTCATATTCCAACTGCCGACCAACCCGGTTGCGCTCGGAATTTCGATCCCGAGATTCGCCTTTATCTCGGCTTGTGTTCGTGCCGAGTTCCAAACGCGGACATCGTCGATAGCGCCGTTAAAGAATCCCGCGGCAACTCCGGTCGAATTGTATGCAGTTCCAATTCCGAAATGCTGAATGCTCGTAGATTCTGGGGTAAAAGCGACCGCGAGTTCGCGTTCAAGCTCGCCATTGAGAAACAATTGCCATTTTGTACCGTCGAATGTAACGGCGGCGTGGTACCAAACACCGTTGCATATCACGGTTCTGCCCAAAACCGCATGGTTTATACCACCTGCTGTATCCTCGAAATCGGCCGCTAAAACATCTGCAGCATCGTCGATCCCGAGAAAATAGTTCATGTTTATGTTCGCGGGCGTTTCGCCTTCGCCACGGCCTTTTGTGACCAGCGGGATTGCGTTGAGCAAACCACCGCCTGTTGCGCCGCTGGTCGTCGTTGTAACCCCAGTACCATCCCGGCGAAACCACGTTTCTATCGTAAACGTAGTCAGTTTCAATGCTGCCGGGTCACCAATAACCAGTCGGTCATTGCTGCCGTCAAAATCGATAGCCGCGGAACTGGCAAAAGGCGTAAGCGGAGTCGTCGATTCAACTAAATTCGGACTGTTGGGGCCTTTGCGTACGTCCGGAGCTAACAGAAAAACTTCGCCGGCGGATCTTATGCTGCCGAGCCAAAGCGATTGCAGGTTTCCACTTGTCCCCGAATTCATGAATACAGGGGCAGCGGCAGCCAACGCAACGAATCCTGCGACGATTAAAAACGACTTGGCGATCATTCTTGAAGGCTTCAGCGGCTTGGGGGGATTCATATTTTTGAGACTTTCGGGCCGCTACCAGAAGAGAAGTGGGTTGATGCGGCAAACTGCCCAGTAAACCTTCTAAAATTAGCCAATACTCAGGAACATTCGATAGAAATCGAATGTTCCGAGACGATACCAGTTGGTAACGATGGCTCGGCTCACATAGGATGATTCATAAGTGTTTAACACAAAACCTAATATCATGTCAACGAATTTTGTGTATTCGTTTTCGCGCAAAAGCAGACGCTCATCAATCGAATGCGAATTCGTTGGGATTGTTCTATAATCCGGAAAGTACTATGCCGCCTTTTTACGAAGTAATGATCGAGCGAAACTTCTCTTCCGCCCACCAGCTGCGTGGGTATAAGGGGAAGTGCGAGAATCTGCATGGGCATAATTACAAGATCGAGATATTCGCAAAGGGAGAGGAGCTTAACAACATTGGCCTGCTTATCGATTTTGGCGATCTGAAAAAAGCGGCTGATGAGATCGTCAAATATCTGGACCACCGCAATTTGAATGATCTTCCTCCGTTCGATGAAGAACTCAACCCGTCGGCCGAAAACATCGCCCGATATTTTGTCGAGTTTTTAAATACTCGGATTCAAGACGAACGTGTAAAAATTTACAAAGTACGGTGTTACGAAACTCCCACGAGCGTTGCGACCTATCAGATCGACAGGTAGCCGCGTCAGGCCGTCATGTAAATTAAATCTCTCTCATGACCCAATCTCTGAGCATTCGTTGATCAATCTTTTAGTTCCTTCTTTAGTCATCCTCTTTCGTGGTTTCGCCTTTTTTTTAACCACGGACCAGGAGGAAGAAAACAAGATGAAGCATTTTCGGTGGTTGCGGCTTAATCCCTTTGCGTTATTAACTCCTTTGCGTGAAACTTTCACAAGTGCAGACCGAACTGACAGATATACCGGAACGGGCCGCGGCTTTCGTTAGATCGGGCGGGGTCGTTGCATTTCCGACCGAGACTGTGTACGGGCTGGGTGCCGATGTTTTCAATGCCGATGCGATCGCAAAGATCTTTGAAGCGAAACGACGGCCGGCGGACAATCCCTTGATAGCTCACATTGGGAATCTGGAACAGATCGGCACACTTGCCGTCCGCACCACGGCTGCTGCCGACCTCCTGATAGACAAATTCTTCCCCGGCCCTCTGACACTGGTGCTCGAAAAGGTTGCCGAAGTCCCTCTGATCGCCACTGCCGGGCTTGATACTTTGGGCATCCGGATGCCGTCGGGCGAACTTGCACAGAGGTTCCTTCAGGCTTGCGGTACCCCCGTCGCTGCTCCTTCTGCAAACGTTTCGGGCCGCCCAAGCCCCACTACATGGGAGGCGGTGTTCGAAGACCTCAACGGCCGGATCGACTGTATTCTTAAGGGCGATCCTACCGAAATTGGCCTCGAATCTACGGTCGTCGATTGCACGGAGGATGTTCCGACGGTTCTTCGGGCGGGGGCGATATCGATTGAAGACCTTCGCCTGGTGCTTCCTTCTATCAGGCTGCATGACCATTCGGACAGCGCAAACGCACGAAGTCCCGGAATGCGTCACAAGCACTACGCACCGTTGGCCAGAGTGGTCATTTGGGATCGAAACGTCGAAATTTTCGAACAGATCTCGGCGGCTTTCATTGGCTTGAAAGCTCCAACCGGCAATGTCCGCCTCGAAAAGATCTGCGATTCGGTCGAAGAATATGCCCGCTCGGTTTTTGCATTTTTTCGCGAATGTGACCACGCCGGCATCGAAACAATCTATTGCGAACGAGTGGGTGAAGAGGGACTTGGTGCGGCACTTATGGACAGGATCAGCCGGGCCGCCGAGCGCTAACGCTTCAGGGTTACATAGGCTACGGCATACTCGCCATTGTCTTTTATGGTCTCTGCGTTTACTTCACTGCTCTCGAAAAGATGGCGTTGAAGTTTGAGGGGATAGATGACAAGGGCCGACCCTGAAATTTCCACTTTTAACGCCTGCGCAAGTTCGCCGGTGTTGTTGAACTGCCGCTGCTTTCCGCGTTCGTCACGAACCAGACGCCCGGCAGCGTAAAACTCCGCATTGTGCGAAATTGTATAGAGGTTCAGAACCTTTTCCGATGTGTGGCCGCGTTCATTGGCTGCCTCGATCAGACTCTTGACCGAATCCGATTCGGCAAATCTCGGAACGGCAAAGATCAACAGCGCGACGACAGTTATGAAAGTCGCGATCGCAACCGACCGCATTGCCCACACGCGAACTCCCTTTCCCGAAACAAATCTCATTAGAGCAAAGGTTGCAATGATCAACGCCGGCGGCAAGGACGGCAATATGTATCCCGGCAGTTTAGAACCGGAGAAAGAAAAGAACCCAAGCGGCACGATCAGCCAGGCGGCGGAATAGCGAATAAGAGCCGAGTTGCCGGGTTCCGCATCTCTGTGTTGAAACACCCCTCTCACCAGATCCCAGATCCCAGCGAAAAAGAACGGCAGCCATGGCAGCGTCATTAACGGCAGCACCCAAAAAAAGAAATAGAAAGGCTGGGGATGCAGGTATTTGTTCGAGGTATATCGCTGAAAGTGGTGCTGAATAAAAAACTCGTCGATAAATTGCCACCCGTTGCGTTGGTACATGGGCAGATACCAGGTCGCGGCAACGGCGAGGGTTACTACGCCGCCCCAGAACAGGCTAAAAAGAAAGGCTTTGCCGGGCAGCCGACGCGAAAGGAGGTAATAGAACGCAATTATCGCAAAAGGAAAAACTGCCCCGATCAAGCCCTTTGCTAGCAACGCCAGACCGACAAAAAAATAGAAGCCGAAAAGCGGAGCATAAGCCGAAAGAGTTTTGCCGGGACCGTTCGGGCTGGAGGACATTTGAACTCGGGCGTCAAAGATATAAAAACAAACCATTGCCGCCGTCATCGGAAACGTGACAATGATATCAAAGCTCGCTCCGCGCGAAAAAACGAGGATCCCGATCGACGAGGCGGCCAAGAGGGCCAGCCAGTTTGCAAAGTTTTGTTGTTGGCCCACGACCGTTCGCAAAGTTTTACCACCCGCCGATACAGTGAGTTCTGACCTTCGGCCAAGTATCCATAGGCTCGCGACCGTCCCCAGACCGAAAAGCACCGATCCGACCCGAGCCGAAAATTCCGAAACGCCGAATATGAAGTACGAACCGATCTGCAGCCAATAGAGAAGGGCAGGTTTTTCGAACCAGTTAAACCCGCCGAGCGTCGGCGTCACCCAATCGCCCCGTTCAAACATTTCGCGCGCAACCTGCGAGTATCGCGGTTCATCCGGACCGAGAAGCGGGATATTCAGGCCGAAAAAATAAACAAAAATTAAGGTCGCCATGAACAGCAGCGGCCAAAAGGCAAAACGCCTGACGCGGAATGCAGAATCGATCTTTGTCATCTAAGCGAAGTTGACGGAAAATAATAAGTATTACCGAATTAGTTTTTGGATTCAAATACAGTAAATGAACGAAATCCGTCCTCCGCATTCCCCTCCGTGCGTTCCCAGGGCCGCCGCCATCGGCGTAGGCAGTTTGGGCCGCCATCATGCGCGAAATTATGCCGAGCTAGCCCGCGAAGGCCGCATTGAGTTTGTGGGAGCGTGTGATTCAAATGCCTCAACCGCCGAGCAGATCGGGTCCGAACACGCCGCGCCGCATTTCACCGACTGGCGGGAACTGCTGGACAAGGTAGATCTTGTCTCGATCGCAACGCCGACCGAAACTCACTGCGAGATCGCCTGTGCGTTTCTCGACCGTGGCGTCAATGTTTTAGTGGAAAAGCCGATGGCTCTAACCGTTGCCGAGGCTGATCAAATGATCGTTGCCGCCGAAAAGTCTGGTGCGAAACTGATGGTCGGGCAGCTTGAGAGATTTAATCCCGCGATGGTGGCCCTTCGTCCGCACGTCACGAACCCTTTGTATTTCGAAATTCATCGGGTGTCACCGTTCCCAAACCGCTCACTGGATGTCGATGTCGTGCTGGACGTGATGATCCACGATCTCGACGCGGTTCAATGGCTCGTCGGTGAGGAAGTGGAGGTCGCCGAGATACGTGCCGTAGGGATTCCCGTAATTTCAGACAAGGTCGATGCCGCAAACGCCCGCATCGAATTTGCAAACGGTGCGGTTGCCAATATAACTGCCTCTCGGATCGGTACGGAAAAGATCCGCAAAACGCGTTTCTATCAGACGAATTCCTACGTCGTTCTTGACTACGTGACCAAATTCGCCTCGCTTACCTCGCTGAATCCGGAAGCGTCGCACCCGCTTTTGGGGATCTCGATCAACCGCCTTGAGATCAATGACATTGAGCCGCTCCGCGCGGAGATCGAAGCATTTCTTGGAGCGATCGAACGCAGCGAACCGGCTCCGGTTTCGGGCGAAGACGGCCGCCGCGCTTTAAGTTTAGCCGTTGGTGTACTTGAAAAGATCGAGGCTCATCGCAATATGTTGAACGTATGAGCCAAAAAAAAGAAAAGGGGGGAGCGAACTCCCCATTACCGAGCGTTAATTAACGCATATCTATGCAGACGCTTCGCCGGCCTTTGTTCCGGCAGCCATCTGCTCGCTGATAGTTTTCAGCCATTCCTGCGTTTTGGCAAGCTTCTCTTTTCCGTCCGGCCTGTCCAAAATTACCTTTTCAAGGTTCTTGAAGGCATCCGGCATCTGCCATTGCTCTCGCAGGTCTGCCAGAATGGGCTCGATCTTCGCAAACACCATAATGTGCTCGCCTACGGTTTCATTGAACATATCGGCGTCGATCGCTCCATGATTCACCATGGTCGCGGCCATATCCCAATAGGAAGTTACCATTCTCAGATAACCGCCGACTTCGGGGTCCATCATCGTCTGACCATATTCTTCGGCGTTCTTAGGGTTGAAGCCGAACATCCAATCCCGGGCTTTCCGCATGGTTGCTTCGCGCCTCAGGTCATAAAGTTTTAGTATCAAATCCGCAGATTCTACTTTGCTCATAGTGTTGTTACCTCCAAAAGTTGTGTAAAAGAAGTCTATTCCTCGCGGCGAAAGGTGTCAATCGGAGCGGTTAGAGTTAGGATAAATGTAAGGTGAGCGAACGCATCTCGACATTTCTACAGGAAAGAATCGACGCGAACGATTTTCCGTCAGCCGTTTACCTTGTCGCCGAGAAAGGCGAGATCGTTTTTCATGATGCCCTCGGCTACGCCGTCGTTGAACCGGAACGTATTGAGGCAAAGCTTGATACGATCTATGATCTGGCGAGTTTGACGAAGCCGTTGATTACGGGACTCTTATTCGCAAAGTTTCTAGAGGATGACGGCTTTTACTCGGTCGAGACCACTGTAAACAAACTCTTCCGTCAATTGACGTCGACGGACAAGCGATCGATAACGATTGGGAACTTGGTTAGCCATACGTCAGGTTTCCGAGATTGGTATCCGTTCTACTCGGTTTTCTATGATTCGCGATACTCGTCCGAGGCCGCCCTTACCACTGCTTTGGAGTTGCCGCTCGACTATGAGCAGAACTCAAAAGTGGTTTACAGCGATTTGAACTTCATAGTGCTTGGAGACTTCCTTAGAAAGAGAATGCCCTTACGCAGTCTTGCCGCCGGCGCAGCTCAAGGCATTTTGTTGCCACTTGATCTCCGGCGAACGTTTTTCAATCCGCGGATCGAATCGCGGCCCTTTATCGCGGCAAGCGAAAAAGGGAACGAATACGAAAAGCAAACCTGCATCGAGAAGTATCCCGCACTCCGCACTCCGCACTCCGCATTCCGCACTTACCAAATCTGGGGCGAAGTTCACGACGGAAACGCCTATTTCATGGGCGGAGCGGCGGGTCACGCTGGTTTATTCTCGACCGCCGAAGAGGTTTTCAAGATCGCGCAGCAATTCCTGCCAAATTACACTCAGCTCCTGAAGCCCGAAACCTGCAAGCTTTTTCGCTCCAATTTCACAAAAGGAATGAACGAAGACCGCTCGTTCGCGTTCCAGCTTGCCTCGACAAAAGACTCGACCGCGGGAAAAAAAATGTCACCGGAAAGCTTTGGCCACAATGGGTTTACGGGTACCAGCCTTTGGATCGATCCTGTAAAGGAGCGTATTTTCGTGCTTCTGACAAACCGCACGCACAACCATACGCTGCCGTTTGTAAATATCAACTCCGTTCGCCGCCGGTTCCATGATCTGGCCATCGAGGACCTGGATGCAGGGTGATGCGAAACTTTTCAAACAAAAATAGATAGCAACGCATCGTATCTATTCACAATCAAATTGGCGCTTTCCCCAAAGTAACTTTTCAGAACGGAGATTCGGTAATGATTAAACGCTTTTTGCTCGTTTTCTCGCTATTTGGGGCTGTGTCAGGTGCCGTGTTCGCCCAAGGCAATAATACGACCCGCCCGCGCGTTGCCCCGACGCCCGAGCCGCCGCGAATTCAGGGCGATGTGCCCGAAACGACCCGCAGAAGCGGCCCGCCCGTTCTTGGCGGCGACGTTTCCAGACGTCCCGCGCCGACCCCGACACCTCAATCCGACGGGGACTCGGACATCATTAAGGTCGAGACCAACCTGATCACAATGCCCGTTTCGGTCCTCGACCGCGATGGCCGTTTTGTATCGGGACTCGAGCAGCGGGATTTTCGTATTTTCGAGAACGGGGTCGAGCAAAAGGTTGATTTTTTCCAGTCGGTCGAACAGCCGTTTACAGTTGTTTTGATGATCGACGTAAGCCCGTCAACGGCTTTCCGCATCGATGAGATCCATGACGCCGCCATGACCTTTGTCGATAAGCTCAGGCCCAGTGACCGTGTTATGGTGGTCTCGTTCGACGAACGAGTGCGCGTGCTCTGCCGCCCGACCAATGACCGACGGACGCTTCAGTACGCCATTAACCAATCGGAATTTGGGGATGGAACCAGCCTTTACGAGGCGGTTGACAGCGTGATCAACCGCGAACTTTCGCGGATACAGGGCAGAAAGGCGGTCGTATTGTTCACGGACGGGGTCGATACCACGTCCCGGCGGGCTTCGTATGACGGAACGATCGCCGACGTAGAGGAGATCGACGCCTTGTTTTATCCGATTCGCTATAACACCCAGCGCGACGGTTTTGGCGGCGGTTGGGGTGGCAACCGCGGCGGGAATAGACGCGGACGCGGCAACACCGGCAATATAGGCGGGATCATTGGAATAATTTTGGGCGGAGGGAATTTTCCTCCGGTTGTTTCAGGCGGCGGCGGTGGTCGAGGAAATTCCAATGAATATGAAGTGGGCCGCAAATATCTGGAAACATTGGCATTAAACAGCGGGGGGCGAAATTTTGAGGCCGATTCGACAAGCAATCTCGATGCGGCATTTTCAGGAATTGCCGAAGAGCTTCGCCGCCAATATTCGCTCGGATATTATCCGGAAAAGGTTGGTGCCATCGGTGAACGCAAGCAGATCAAGGTCCGTGTCATGCGGCCGAATTTGGTCGTCCGGGCAAAGAACAGCTATATCGTCGGGCAGAACAATAATAAGCTTGCCGGTATCTAAACCGGCCTAAAATCGAGTTGAGCATCTTTTCGCCGATACTCAGGCATCGTATACTCGATGGTGGATTCGTGTCCCCTGCGATGAAAACGCTTTTAGCAATTGTCATTACCGCCATTTGCGGGCTGGGTTTGATCGTTCAAGCCCAGTCTCGGCGTGTTCCGCCTACCCAGCCAAACGAAAAGTCCAATCAAAGAGAGCGTATTCCCGAGCCTACACCGACGCCGGTTCCTGACGAAGAGGATGCCGAACCGGATGACGGCGAGGTCATTTCAGTCGATACCAGCCTGGTTACCATTCCAGTGCGGGTCCTCGACCGCAGAAACCGGTTTATTGGCGGGCTCGTGAAGGAAAACTTCTCGATCTTTGAGGACAACGTCCCGCAGGACCTGGCCTATTTCTCCAATGAGTCCCAGCCGTTTACGGTCGCACTTGTACTGGACATGAGCTATTCGGCGACGTTTAAGCTCGAAGAAATCCAAAACGCCGCGATCGCCTTTGTCGGACAACTTCGCCCCGAGGACCAGGTGATGGTCATCTCGTTCGACGAGGATGTGCATATTCAGTGTGAACCAACAACCGACAGGAAAGAGATCTATCGGGCCATCCGGAGCACCAAGATAGCGACAGGAACCAGCCTTTACGAGGCGGTCGATCTTACGATGAATTCCAGGATGCGTTCCATAAAAGGACGTAGGGCCATTGTACTGTTTACCGATGGTGTGGATACGACAAGCCGAAAATCCCACGATCTTGACAATCTTCGTGATGCGATGGAGCTGGACGCCCTAATCTACCCGATACGGTACGACACGTACGCCGACGTTCAGGCGATGAAACGAAATCCGCCCGTGGTTGTTCCGCCCGGAATTCCGCTGCCGGATTCAAGTACCCGGATCCCATCCGGAACACCGGGAGGGATGCCGACCAGCCTTCCGTTCCCGTTCCCAACACCTCGTCCGGCCCGCAACCCCGATCCGCGTGACCGTACAAACCCCGATCTTGAGGACGATCCGTCAGGGCTTCCGCCCATGCGTCCGCCGATAAGCAGACCCGGCCAGCGCGGGACCACTGCGGAAGAATATAGATTCGCCGAAGAGTACCTGAACCAGCTCGCTTACCGCACCGGCGGCCGGGTGCATTTGGCGTCAAGCTACACCAATCTGACGGCGGCGTTCGCTCGGATCGCCAGCGAGTTGCGGGAGTTTTACAGCATCGGCTATTATCCCAAGGATCAGGCCGACGCGGGCAAGACTCGACGGATAAAAGTGCGTGTAGATCGGGAGAATCTTGTGGTAAGGGCCCGTGACAGCTATGTCGTTGCTAAGAAGTGAGGGATGACGACCCTTACATTTCTTCAAATGATCGTATTATCCTTAATGACCCCGCCCTTAGGGACCAGGATTATCCCTTCGCGGATATAATAAGAACCATCTTCAGCGTCCTTTCTGTCAATGCCTTCCGCATTGGTCAGCCGAACATTTTTTCCGATCCTGGCATCCTTATCAATGATCGCGCGTCGGACGATCGTATTTTCGCCGATACCTATGTGCGGCTGGCCGCGTTCGCGGTTGATCCCGATCTCTTCGATAGATTCAAAAAAATCGGACCCCATAATTATCGAATCTTCGATCCGGACCCCGACGTCCAGGCGGCTTCTCAATCCAATGATCGAGTTGTGGGCGTAAACGCCGTTCAGTATGCAGCCTTCGCTAACCATCGAATTATCGATATCGCAGTTATGCAGCTTTGAGGGCGGCAGATATCTGCTGCGGGTATAGATCGGCGATTCGGCATTGAAGAAATTAAACTTGGGCAATGGCGAGGAAAGGTCGAGATTAGCCTGGTAGAAAGCACGGATGGTTCCGATGTCCTCCCAGTAGTCGTTAAAAAGATGGGCCTGGACGTTGTAATTCCTGATGGCGGCCGGAATGATCTCGCCACCGAAATCGACGGCCGATTCATCCGCCTTCAAAAGCTCGATAAGCTTCGCGTAATCAAAAACATAAATGCCCATCGATGCAAGAAACGGACGGCTTTCCGCTTCGGCTGCGGTCAGCCCGAAGTTTGTCGTATCAACTCGCATTGCCTCCAGGGCGTCGTCCTTTGGTTTTTCCTTAAACTCAACGATCGCTCCCTTTTCATCGGTCTTCAACAAGCCAAACCCTTCGGCCTCTTCGCGTTTAGCAGGAATGACCGAGATGGTAACGTCGGCGCCAGTCTCATAATGCCTGGCGAGAAAGTCGCGATAATCCATCCGGTAAAGATGGTCGCCGGAAAGGATGAGAAGCGTTTTGACGTTCCAGCTTCTCAAATGCGGTAATATTTGCCGGACCGCATCCGCCGTGCCCTGGAACCAGTCGAGGTTTTCCTTCGTTTGCTCCGCCGCAAGGATTTCCACAAATCCCGACGAAAAGCTGGAAAAACGATAGGTACGGGAGATATGCCGATTCAGCGACGCCGAATTATATTGCGTGAGGACGAATATCTGTGTGACGTCCGAGTTTATGCAGTTTGAAACGGGCACGTCTATAAGCCGATACTTCCCGCCAAGAGGCACCGCTGGTTTTGAACGTTCCTGAGTAAGTGGAAAAAGCCTCGAACCCGCACCACCACCCAGAATAACCGCCACGACATTATCGTTTCGACTCATATGTTTCCTTCCAAGGTTTGAACAGGGACGTTCTAAGAATAGACCTAAGCGGAATAGTTTTCAAACCTTTCCTGCGTGTGCCAAAGCTTCTGAACGACTAGTTGAAAAATATCGTATATTAGTAGACGGTCGTTCCCTGCGAACGGCTGTTGCGGTCCGCCCGGGGAATTTATGTGGTATTGGACAAAAGTATTGTTTCTCATTTTCGCGGGAGCGATCGGCGTGTGGTTGCTTTATGAGGTGATCACGTTCCCGGGTATTTCCAAGTTGAGAACGGAGGACCCGGTCACAACCTCCATGATCGAGTATCGATTGAGCGAGGCACGGGCAGAGAATCGGGAGCCGAGAAAATTCATGATCTGGATGCCGATCGAACAGATCTCGCCGAACCTTGCCAGGGCGGTCCTTGCCGGTGAGGACGCACGCTTTTTCGAACATCATGGTTTTGATTGGGACGCGATCCAGGATGCCTGGGACGAAGCTGTGAAAGAGGGCGAAAAGGAGGCAAAGGCCGAGGGCGATTACGACCCGGATGATTGGATCCCGCCGATGCCAAGCTTCAAACGGGGAGCTTCGACCATTACTCAGCAATTGGCAAAGAACCTGTATCTATCCGAAGACCGCAATTTCCTGCGTAAAGGCAGGGAAGCCGCATACACGTATTTTCTCGAACGCAATCTGTCAAAAAAACGCATCCTTGAAATATACCTGAATGTGATCGAATGGGGCGACGGCATTTACGGTGCCGAGGCCGCATCGCGAAACTATTTCAAAAAATCCGCGTCAAATCTTACGCGCGATGAAGCCGCCTATCTGTCGGCGATGATCCCCAGCCCGTTGAACGTTTTCAACCCCGCCAAAAATAAAAAGCGCGTTGTGCGTCGCCAAAAAGCGATCCTTCGAGGAATGAACTCGATCAAACTCGCCTATTAAAACGAAATACAGCCCACAAGCGGGGCCGATTTTCGGAAATTGACCTTCGATTCTCCTCTCTTTTTCGCATTTAGAATATTGCTATTCCGGCTCGAATCTGTCAGGCTCTGGACTATCAATCCTACTCTCGCGTCGTTTTATCGGCGCGCTTCGCCTTAAGCGGTTTTCGGATAAGTTTGAGAGAAGGCCTTAATTAGAAGACTAGAAGTAGCTCTCAACGATTTTTTTTGAGTATCCGAATGCCTGCCTTTTTCGGTTCCGCGAAAAGACCGCACGTTTTGGAAACTTCTTTAGCATTTCCGGCACGGCCGGAACAGGAGAAAATTTAATGTCAATGAAATTATACGTTGGAAACCTTTCCTTCGACACGTCCATACAGGACCTGAATGAGCTTTTTGCCGGACACGGAACCGTTGAATCTGCCAACATAATCGAAGATCGTGAAACAGGCCGCTCGCGCGGATTCGGTTTTGTCGAAATGTCTTCGAAGTCGGAAGGCGAAGCAGCGATCGCCGAACTTAACGGCAAGGAAGTTAACGGACGCGCCCTGACGGTTAATGAGGCGAAACCTCAGACAAACAGGGCTGCGGGCGGTGGCGGACGCGGTGGCTACGGCGGCGGAGGCAATCGCGGCGGCGGCG
>JBGTJP010000150.1:0-30546 GCA_041745075.1 Pyrinomonadaceae bacterium
TGAGCGATCTCGTTTTCGTGATGCGGAAACTGCAGGTCCTGGCCGCCGGCGTGCAAGTCGAACGTTTCGCCGAGATATTTCATCGACATCGCCGAGCATTCGATGTGCCAGCCGGGGCGTCCGCGTCCGAATGGCGCATCCCAACCGGGTTCCTCGTCCTCGCCTACCAGCTTCCACAGAGCGAAATCGCGTGCGTCTTCCTTGTCGTACTTATCGGTGTCGATCCGCTCGCTGCCGCCGGTGATGTTGCCTTCAAATTTGATCCGCGACAGTTTGCCGTAATCGGGAAACGCCGTGATCCGATAATAGATCGAGCCGTCCGATTCGTACGCATGGCCGTTCTCAAGCAGTTTCGAGATGATGTCGATCATCTCCGGAATGTGATGCGTAGCACGCGGCGTGACCTCCGGTCGTTCATTTCCGAGCGCGTCAAAATCCTCCCAAAAATACTGAATAAACGGCGCGGTGAATTCATCTATGCTGATGCCTTTTTTTGCGGCTTCATTGATGATGCGGTCGTCGATGTCCGTCAAGTTAAAGACATGCGTCACGTCAAAGCCCTTAAACTTCAGATAACGACGCAGGACATCGCCAAAAACAAACGTCCGAAAATTGCCGATATGTGCAAAATTCCAAACGGTCGGCCCGCAGATGTACATCCGCACCTTGCCGTCTTCAAGCGGGTGAAATTCTTCGACCTGTCGCGATAACGTATTAAAGAATCTGAGCATATAATGGCTATCAGCTATAACCTATCAGCTATCAGCTATTTCGGAAAATTCCCGCAAGGGATAAATCACCCAGCACAAATTCCGCCCTTGCCTCGTCCGAAAACAAAAAGTCCCTGCTGTAAAACCGCAGCGGATAATCTTTCTCGAACATTGCGACAACTTCGTTTGCCTTATCCAGCAGGGAAGTGCCGTTTTTAGAGGCGTTGAAATCGGCAATGGTCCGCATCCAGAAGTGAAACAGATCCGACAGACTGGGAGCTCTTCCGATGTGACTTTTTAGTTCGTCGTCGCGAGGTCGACCAGCCAAATATCCGATTCGCTTTCGTAGGTCGTATAAAATATCTTTCGCCCGCTGCGACTGACACCGACGCTCCGTATTTCTTCCTTTAATTCCGGCAGTAGTTCCCGGCCCGCTCCCGTTTCGAGGTCGATAACAAATGGGCGGCGGTTCCTTTCAAATATCAGGCGTTTACCGTCCGGCATCCAACGCGGAACTGCAAAGTAATCCGTGATGCGTACATATTTTCCTGTTTCGAAGCGGTATATGCCCATTCCGGGTGCAAGCCCCGAACCGAAAGTACCGGCCAAAAGCTTCCCATCCGGTGACCACGACCAGACCCGAAAATAACCGCCATTATCGGTCTTTGGAAGCTGGATTGCTTTTTCGAGGCTCACTTCTTTCTCTATCTCTGCGATGAAGGCGGTCGATTCATTATCAAACGAAAATCGCTTTCCGTCGGGTGCCCATGCAGGTATCGAGGCGATGCCGCCCGCTGAATGTGTCACCTGTCTCAAATTCGTCCCGTCCGCGTTCATAGCCCAGATCTCGTAACTTCCGGATCTATCTGAAGAAAAAAGAATCGTCGTCCCATCGGGAGAAATTCTCGAATGGCGATCGAAAAATTTGTCGTTGGTCAGGTCTCGGATTTCCGCCCCGGTCAGGTCGAGCGACACGATGTCATCCTGCGTTTTCTTGATGGAGCGGGCGAACAATCGTGTTTCATCCGGCGAAAGTTCAACGCCCGCAAAATCAAAATCGCCTCGCGTCACCCAATACGGTTCACTCAAGAATTTCTCTGACACAGGATCAAAATCCGCCATTTTGATGTTCGAGCGACTGTTCGATTGTACATACGCCATTCGCTTTCCGTCACCTGAAAACGTCAGGTGTCGATTGAATCGAGCTGGTGTTGGTACCAATTTGTGTTCGCCTAGCGACTTGCCGGATTCCATGTCTATCTTCGCTCGCCAAAACGCCATATTTCCATTTCGGTCGCTCGCATAATAAAGATATTTTCCATCGGGCGACCAAACCGGATTCCAGTTCGTATTGCTTGATTCGGCGAATATGACGGGCTCGCCGCCGGCCACCGGAATCGTTGCGACCACCCGATTTCCGCTACTGCCCGTTGTCCAGTACGCGATCCGATCGCCCTTTGGCGACCATGCAGGCTGCATTGCATACGAATCGATGAGCATGCGTTTTTCGCCGGTCCCAACGTCGATCACCCAGAGAGCGCTAATGGTTCTGACCGAAGGAACCGGTTGATGCCCGGTCGCGACAACGATCTGCTTACCGTCGGGCGACCATGAAGGCGAATAACCGATCTCGGCTATTCGCCTCGGGTTCTCGCCGGTTGCACCCATGATGTATGTCCCGGCAGGATCTCGGTCAGAGCGAAAAGCGATCATCTCGCCGTTCGGTGAGAATGCCGGCATCGTGTCGCGTCCGGGGGTGTTCTTGGTCAGATTCTGTGTGTTCGAGCCACCTATTCGAAGCAGATAAATGTCATCGCCCTCGCCCGCGTCGGTTACATAAAGGACCGATCGGCCGTCCGGGGAAAGAGATGGATAGGCCTCAATTCCGGCGCCATAAGTGATTTGGGTATTCTGCGCCGCTGCAAAGTCCGTATCGACGGATTTGAGCTTGAAGAAGAAAAGAAAAAAGATCGCAAAAACCAGTAAAAGTGATACTGAAACCAGAGCTGCCGGCAACGCCCAAGTCCATTTATGCGAGCTCATTGCGCCAGAACCGCTTCGCGAATTGACTGATATTGACGCCGATGAGTCGATCTGGCGCCGAACGCGTTTCAGGTCGGCCCTCAGATCGACGACTGATTGATAGCCCAGTCCCGGATCCTTCTCCAAAAGCCTTTGAACAATCGTGTCGAGTTCTTCAGGGATCTCGGGATTTATCGTACTCGGCGGCGGAACTTCCGCGGTCAATATCGCCTGAAATATTTCAGAGCGGTTTCCACCTTTGAACGGATTTTTCCCGGTCAGGAATTCGTAAAGGACGATTCCGCTGCTCCAAAGATCTGTCCTGTGGTCGATAACATCGTCGGTTATTTGGGCGGGTGACATATACGCCGGTGTGCCGATGATCACACCTTTCGACGTTACCCCGAAAGCCTTATGCGTTTCCGGGTCGGTTAGCTTTGCGAGTCCGAAATCGAGGATCTTCGCATAGCCGTCCTTGCGGATCATTATATTTTCCGGCTTGATGTCACGGTGAATAATGCCGACCCGGTGTGCCTCCGCAAGGGCATCGCAGATCTGGATCGAAGCTGAAACTACGGTTCTAACACTGTACTTTCCGCCGATCAATTCGCGAAGCGTCTTCCCGTCTACGTATTCGGTTGCGATGAAATTTACGCCCCCAAAATTGCCGACGTCAAAGATAGTTACGATGGCCGGATGGTTTAGGGAAGAAACCGCCCGTGCCTCAACCTCAAAACGTTTGAGACGTTCGTCGTTCGAACCGAATTCGGCAGGAAGTATTTTCAGCGCCACGTTTCGCTGAAGCTTTTCGTCGAAAGCAAGATAGACCTCGCCCATCCCGCCGGCGCCAAGCAGCCGTTCAACTTTATATGTCGCTATTTTCTTATTGATATAGGCGAATGCCGATATTTCGGTCTCGTTGTTTGCGATGTCCCGGGCCGCAATCCTCATCGCGGAATCGTTGAGAAATTTATCGGCGTTCGTGTGTGCGGCGAGCATTTGTACGACTTGAATTCGAAGATCTTCGTCGTCGCCGGCATGGATAGCGACGAAATTTGCACGCAGCTCTTCTGACACGTCGAGAGCCGCATCAAGAAGTTCGTCTATTTGTTTCCAGCGAGCGGCATTCATTAATCGCTTTTGTTCAAAGTCAGAAATAACCAGGCCTTTGCCTTCTGCCAGTCGCGCATAACGGTGATCGGTGCGATGCCGACGACCTCGGCCGTTTCCTCGACACTTAGTCCGCCAAAGAACCTCAATTCCACGATTCTTGCCTTTCGTTCGTCGAATTGTGCAAGGTCCTCCAGTGCTTCATCCAGAGCGACAAGGTCAGCCTCCTTTTCGCCGGAGACAGCGTCGGCTTCGGCAAGCGACACTTTGAAAACCTGTTCCTTACTATTTTTAGGACGCTTGCGGGCAAAATCCACCAGAATACGTCTGATCAACTGTGCCGAGACACCAAAGAAATGCGCCCGGCTTTCGAAATTCGCGGCCTTCCAATCGATCAATCGGATAAACGCTTCGTTCACAAGGGCCGTTGTCTGCAGCGTGTGCCCGGGCCGTTCGCGGCCCATATAACGCTTAGCGATCTTGTGCAGTTCGCCATAAATGATCGGGGTCAGCTCCGCCAGAGCTTCCGAATCGCCGTCACCCCACTTACGCAGCAGCAGCGTCACATTTTTAGCGTCCATCTCTGACATTGGGTTATGCGAGAGGCTCTGAATACTTCCGTCAATCTAGCATATTGCAAAAAAATAAAAAAAGTTACCCGGCGATGATAGGTTTTCGGATATCCGAACGCATTCATTATTGGCAACACCTAATTCATTCAGGTTGCCACAGACATACTTAAGGAGGAAATTAATATGGCTCACAAGGAGATGCTCGCAGAAGGCGAAACTAAACGATGGATTGGAGCGTCAATGTTTTGGAATGTTTCAAGCAGCGTTGGTTACGGATGTACGAACAAAAAGGCTGACGTGCTTCTCGTCCAGTTTTTTCTAAATTCGATCGCCCGGTTTGAAAACAAGCTTGACCAGTTACTCGTTCCGGATGGAAAATTTGGCGGACAAACATGGTCGAGGATCAAAACGGTCCAACGCGAAGCCGGCGGGTTTTGCGTAGCTGATGGAACGGTTTCATCGGTCAGCGGAAATCGACTTTACACGCCAAAGCAAAAATTGATCTATACAATAATTGTGCTTAATCGATATTACGCACTTCAGCGTAGAAATTATTATGCCGACATCCGCATGGATCCCAACTGCCCGCAGGCTCTAATTGGCATACTGAGCGGTCCTATGCCTCAACTGGTCTGAGTACTGATAGTACGGCCAGGTCCGGATCAACGAACTTTGCCCGTGCGGCATCAGAAAACAGCACGTCACGGCTATAAAAATTAAGCGGATAGTCTTTATCGAAAGATTCGACAAGGCTATTCGCTTTTTCCAAAAAACTCAGTTCCATGTGCTTCAGGGAAAAGGCGTAAACAGTTCGCATCCAGAACACCGTCAGTGTTTCGTGATAAGGCATTTCTTTTGTCCGATCGACGCCGAACGCGGCGAGCAGTTTGAAAATCCCGCTCCGCATTTTTTCGGTGGCGATCTCGATATCGTGGAGCGACAAATAGTACAACGCAACGGTCAGATGTTCCGCATGCCTCCACGCATCGCGGTTGATCGTAGCACCTTCGAAAGATCGAATAAGAACCTCGATCTCGCTTTCATCCTTATATTTGTTATTCATTCTCTCAATAAGATTCGTATGACTCTAATCGAATCACCCTCAACAAATCCCGGCATCGCACCTGCCTTCGTTTGTTCGGCAATGAAGCCGCAGTTTGGACACATTGATTGTTGTGAGCATCCTATCGAGAAACGGTCACTGGTTTGTTAGTTATGCGGCAGTTACGTCTTAGGTATAACAATATCATCAGACGTTATATTTGCGGAAAAAACATCGATATACTATGCTAACGCAGATGAAAATATCCCCTAAAGTTTGGCGAAACGGTGAGTTTATTGATTGGAACGACGCACGCGTCCATGTGATGTCCCACGTTGTGAATTACGGTTCGAGCGTCTTTGAAGGCATTCGCTGCTACAACACAACAAAAAAGGGTCCGGCGGTTTTCCGCCTGCCTGAGCATATGCAGCGGCTTGTGAATTCGGCCAAGATCTACCGAATGGATCCGCCGTACAGCCGCGATGAATTTACAAAGGCGGCGGTCGGCCTGATAGGTCAAAGCGGCCTCGACGAATGTTACCTCCGCCCGGTCGTTTTTCGCGGGCTTGATGAGGACAATCCGGCGTTCGGCGTTTATCCGCTTGATAATCCGATCGAGTCTTACATCGCCGCGTGGGCGTGGGGCAAATACCTCGGTGACGACGCCATCGAAAATGGCATCGACGTATGCGTATCGAGCTGGACGCGGTTCAACACGAACGCTTTGCCCGCGATGGCGAAATCGGGTGCGAATTATATGAATTCGCAGCTCATAAAGATGGAGGCCAAGCTCGGCGGATTTTCGGAAGGCATCGCTCTCGATGACCGGGGCTATGTTTCCGAAGGTTCGGGCGAAAATATCTTCTTGGTTAACAACGGCAAACTTATCACTCCGCCTCTCGGGGCCGCCATCCTGCCGGGCATCACGCGTGATTCGGTCATCCAGATGGCCCGCGAGATGGGCATCGAGGTGGTCGAAACAACGATCCAGCGTGCGGCACTTTACCTTGCCGACGAATTGTTCTTTACCGGCACGGCCGCCGAGATAAGCCCGATTCGTTCGGTTGATCGTATCACGATCGGCAGTGGCAAACGCGGCGAGATCACCAAAAAACTTCAGGACGAATTCTTTAAGATCGTCCTCGCCGAACGCCCTGCACCCAACGGAGCAAACTGGCTGACTTTTGTTCACGAAGCCGCAGGCACCGTTGCAGAAGGCCGGGCATAAGCAAGGCGAAATGCGAACATAACCTAAGCGCGCGCAATTGCCGAAGCCGCACACTTGCAGAAGCCGCACACTTGCAGAAGCCTGCGCGTAAGCAAGGGCTTAATGGTCAAGTTGGATGTTAGGCCCTTTCCTACGCGCGGGCTTCTGCACATACCTGGGCTTCTGCACACTTCTTGCCCCAGCCCATTTTCACGATAAGCTGTATCCATGCGTCTTTTCCTTGCACGGTTCGCTCTTGAGCTGGCGGTTTTTATTTGCGGGGCTTTGGTCATGGTCTATGAGATCATCGGCTCGCGGATCGTCTCGCCGTTTATCGGAACGTCAACTTATGTCTGGACAAGCCTGATCGGCGTGATCCTCGCCGCGTTGAGTCTTGGATACTGGCTTGGCGGGCGGATGGCGGACAAACGGCCCGATGTCGCGGTCCTCGCATCCGCGATATTTCTGGCGGGCGGGGCCGTCTCGATCACCATTCTTATCAAGGACGCTGTTCTTTCAATGATTAGCTCGGCCTCGTTTGGCCTTGAGTTCAAATCGGTCATCGCGACCGCTGTCTTGTTCGCCCCGGCAAGCGTGCTGCTTGGTTTTGTCACGCCCTACGCGGTAAAGCTGCGGACCGTTTCGCTCGACGACGCAGGCAAGACCGTCGGGCGTCTCTATGCACTTTCCACCGTGGGCAGCATCGCAGGCACATTCGCCGCGGGTTTCTTACTGATCCCGTTCGTCGGAAGCACCCGCACGCTTTATCTGATCGCCGGCATCTTGATCGTGGTCAGTTTGATGCTTGCGCCATTCGCGTTTTCGCGGGCCAGTTTCGCTATCCTGACGCTGTTTGGCCTGGGCATTGCCGGGAGCGAATTCAGCTCTTACTACCTGCGGCAAACCACCGGCATGATTGACCTCGACACCGAATACACCCGCGTTCAGATCTATGACAGCAAAGACCCAAAGAGCGGCCGACCGTTTCGGGCCATTGCCACCGACCCGTTTTTCGCCCAGTCGTCGATATATCTCGATGACGGCTCGCCGATGCTCGAATACGTCAAGTTCTATCATCTGATCGATCACTACAAACCCGGTCACAAAAACTCCCTGATGATCGGCGGTGCCGGATATACCGTCCCGCGTGAGTATTTGAAAAACAACCCGGACGCCCGGATCGACGTGGTTGAGATCGACCCGAAAATGACCGAGCTCGCCCGCAAATATTTCAACCTCCACGACGACCCGCGGTTGTCCGTCTTTCACGAAGACGGCCGCGTGTATTTGAACCGCTCCGAACCGGCAAAATACGACGCTGTCTTCGTCGATGCATTCGGTTCGCTGTTCTCGATTCCCTACCAGCTAACGACCGTCGAAGCCATACGCCAGATAGACCGCGTCCTGACGGGCGACGGCATCGTAATAGTAAACATCGGCTCCGCCCTGACCGGCCCGGCCAGCAAATTTCTGCAAGCCGAAGTCGCCACCTACAGATCGGTTTTCCCGGAAGTGATGCTCTTCAAAGTCCGCCCCGAACGAACCGACGACGACCTTCAAAACATCGTCCTCATCGGCCTCAAATCGCCTGGTCAGAACCGCCTGAGTGAACGGACGGATCCAACCTCCCTAATCTTAGGAGGCGTGGCACCGGCTTCGGGTGACGGGGTGGTTACGACAAACGATCAACTGATCACATCGCTCCTCTCCCACAGATACACCGCCGACATCCCGCTCACTCTCCCGCCGCTGACCGACGACCTCGCCCCGGTCGAACGCTACAACTCCATCGCACTCGCTCATAGCCGATAGGTCCCGCCGAGCCTTCCCGTTCGGGCCGCGTTCCGACCACACGCGGAACGTGCAACTAACCATTTTGGTTGAGGTTACGAGGATTTTTAGGCTCGATTCGGCGTTTTTTAAAAAAACATTTTTCCGAGATTATCACAAAGGTCGGACGATCTAAGTGGTGCACTAATTCAACTTAACGAGTTTCGTCACGATTCTCCCATTAACGGCTCGCCCGGAACGCGCGAACCGCTATTCAAAGCCCACGCTGACTCAATTTTCAAAGAACTTCCACAGTTGGCGTACAAACCATAACCGCAGAAAATTATGCGCCGTTGTTGCGTAGATTGTCAAGATTTTTATCTATAACACGCCAGCAGGATCCGGAACCGGCATAGCTCAGAATCTGCGGATGGCTTTTGGCTCCAGATCTCGACAGGAAACGGTAGCGGATGGGCATGGCGAAAATACCTTGAGGTAAAAACTGCGGCCAGTCTTTGGTATCCGAATGCGACCGTTCCTAATTTCGTTCAGCCGACGAAGGGGAAATACGAAAACGGATATCAAAGAGGGGCCATTGTCCATTGGATTTGGGCACCGCAGGTCGGCGGTGTCGAAAAGGCAAAGTTTGGGCACGCTATGCAATAAGCCAAGTTGGGCGTTCTTCACTATGGCAACGATGGGTCCCTGGTTCAGTCATTTTCACTGGATGAGTGGGGAAACCACGCTGGGCTTTCCTATTGGCCGGGTTTGGGATCGAGTGTCTCGAAACACTTGGTTGGAATTGAAGTTGTTTGCGAAGGAAGAATCACTGAGTTTGTTGGAGGCAGATACAGAAACAAGGTTGTAAATGAAAAAACCGGAGGTGTTAGCTATCGGTATGTTGAGCCTTCGGACGTTCGCCATATTCCGAATCGAAACCAGAATATTGCGCCAGGTTACTATCAGAAATATACTGCGCAACAAGAACAATCATTAACGAATCTCCTGCTCTGGCTCAAAACCAACAGCCCAAACGTTTTCGACCTCGACCTTGTGCTCGGGCACGATGAGGTTGCTGGACCTTCAGGACTTGGAAATCATGATCCGACGTGGCGAAATAAGTGGCGCAAGACTGATCCCGGCGGCTCTCTTTCAATGACGATGCCTGAGTACAGAGCATTTCTTAAAGCTCAATATAGGTAGTCTATTTACCTCAACCCCTGGCCGAACTGCTCGGTTCCGAAGGCCCCGATGCCGTTTAGGCGGAAGCTGAAGAGGAGTCTATTTTCGTTGCGTTGACCGACGTTAAGTTTGTAGAACTGGACGGCGAGGGCGCAGCAGTCGTAGGCATAGCCGAGCGTGTAAAGCGATGAGATAAGAGGAGTTAACTGACGGGCCCGCCTGTTTTCAAAATCGAAAAAGACCGACGCACCGGCGTATAGACCCTTATTGCGATCGCCAAGGAAGATGGACGGGCTCCATTGCGAACCGCGGAGGGTGCCGGGCTCTTTGACAGCCTGAGCGCTTCCCGCGACAGATCCGGAAGGCACCGCCCCTCCTAAGACAGGAGGGGAGAGAGTGTCAGCCAGCGACGGTATGAGATCGACGGCCCGGGTGTAATAGAAGGTCTGAAAGATCTTTACCAGCGGCGTCTCGTAACCGACCGTGGCCGAAACGGCTCGGACGGCGTCGCCCTGCACACCGACATCCATCCTCGTATTAAAGAAAATCGTTCGCTGCGGGCGGTACGTAGCGTCCACGATCAGCGGCGAGAACCGCCGTGCAACGCCGCCAAAGGTGTAAAAGCTCAACGCCGTGATCGGGGCAATCTGGTTTCGCTGTCCGGGCGTCAGTGCTCCGCCAAAGGTCTTGTCGAAGAAATATTTGCCCCGAATTACGAGACTGAATATCTCGTAAGGCTGAACGGCAAGCGCGTCCTTCTTTTTTTGAGCGGCCGCGGCCAGGATCGCCCTAACCGACGAAACCGCATCGGTTTTCTCGATCTGGCGCGGAGAGTCGCTATCGTCGCCCGTAAGCGAGGTTGAGGACGCGAGCCTTGTTCCATTCGCGGCGCTTAAAGTGGAAAGCTGGCGGCGTGCTTCGCCGGTGACCGCCTCGGCGTAGCGGCGGGTGTAGATCCGGTTGGCAACACCGAACTCAATTTCGTTCGTGTCGGTAAGAGTGTCGAGCTGATCAAACCGGATTATGCGGCTGAAATTGTCTATGCCCTTAATATAGCGATAGGTTACGAATGGTTCGATAACGTGACGGAATTTGAACTCGTTCGACTTGCCGTAATAATTTTTTGCAAGCGCAACCGGCCTGATGTCCAGTTCGAATTCGCCAAATTTTCTTACCGTGTCTTTTTCAACGACGCGGCGCATATCGTTGAACGAATTAGAGTAGTAGGTAACCCGCAGCGAACCGGCAGCCGTTATGTTGACATACTTTGTGTTGATCGGAATAGTGACTTTTGGATATGCATCATAGCGAAGCCCGAACAGCGGTGTCCGGATCGGTTCGCTGCTTCCGGTTTGCGATTCATAAAGACCAATGTCGGCAACGGTCTCACGCCGCGAAACTCCTTCGACGCCGGTCTTGAACGAAAAATAAACGCCTTTCAAAAACGACAGCATCGACGGGCGCTTTTCAAAATGTACGCTTGGCAGGTTGCGTGTACTGATCGTTACATTCGGTATCGAGATGACCTGTGTGCGGGCAAGCAAATTAAGGGTGTAATTTGACCAGCTCTTGTTGCCAAATGCCTGCGACACCTCGATCGGCGAAATGATCTGCTGGACGCCGTCCGAGAAAACCTGACGAAACGCCAGGTTCGATGTGACCCGTACGTCGGCCGCGGCGGTCCAGCCGTTGGAAAAATACTGCACGCCCTCGGCATAGAATATCGAACCGCCCTGGTCGGGGTGTTCGGCGTCCGCTTTCGAACCTAAAATGCGGTCCTTGACCGCGTACAGTCCAAAATCGAAGAACGATCGTTCATTCGTCCGCGTCCGCATATCGAAACCGTATCCGATCCCGCGTGACGAATAGAGGTCGCCGCGCACAGTCACGTCGGCAGACCGGCCAAGCGTTTGAAAAAACGCGGTCTGCACACGAACGCCCTTATTGCCCGAAAATCCGAATGTCGGCGTCAGAAAACCCGATGCACGGTCACGCTGCTTTATCGGGATCGAAGCGTAGGGAATAGGAACGAGCGGCACGTCCTTAACGCGAAATTTTCCGTTCTTCAGCTTGACCTTGTCGTTGACTTTAATGGTCGCCTCGTCGGCGGTGAAGGACCACTTGGGAACGGCTTCGTCACAGGCGGTGAACTTCCCTTTTGTCACGACCACTACATCGAGGGCCGTTCGCTCGACCTTCTCCGCCGTAAAGTAAATGACCGTTCCGTCGTTTGTTTGATTCGTAAAGCCGGTCGAATCTTCAAAACTGCCGAGTTTCGTCTTTAAGTTAAATATCCCGCGGGCACCTGTTATTCGCTGGTCGTCGCCTTCGTCGAACACGACGCTTCCCTCGGCCACCATCTTATCTTCGGCTTCGTAAAGGATGATCTTGTCTGCCTGCAAACGATACTTTCCATATCGTGCATCGACGTTTCCGGTATAAGTAAGGATGCGTTTGCCGTCCGGGCCCTCGGCGGTCTGTTTTTCCGAATAAACAACAACCTCGCCATCGGCTACCGCCTTGTCGTCCTCGGTTTTTTTCGTCTTGGGCGGTTTGATGCTTTGTTCGGCCGAGATCGGATTAATGTTCGGGGTATCGGTGATCGGGTTGGCAACCTGGCGGTCGACCGGATTAGTGTCCTGTGCGTTGCCGTCGGCAAAAAACAGTCCGGCTAGCAATGCAGCGATGATCACTTTCGGCAAATGCATGTGCGTGAAGAGTAGCTTTATTGATGCTACACGAAATCAAGCAAACATTAAAGTTAGCTAAATGTTAGGTTACGGGGCCTTCGACATTCTACGTTTTCTATTCTTCGTGCGCCTGTGTCTTCGTTCGTCGCCTTGTGTAAAGAGTAAAGATCCGAAACACAGAGAACACGAAGGGTGGGACACAAAGGTCACGAAGGTTTCAAACTTACCGCCGCCAAATGTTCATTTTGTTCTAATGTCCTCAATCGTGTGCTTTGTCCTTTACTTAAGAAAAGAAGATCTCACGCAAAGGAAGCGGCGGCCATTTTTTAATCCGAATACTAAAACACGACATAAACAAAGTCAGGAGAGTTCGCGTGGGTCTGATGTGTAGATGCGGTTTTAGCGATGGGCCGTTGTACGCCGTCGGTCGATCTATTTTGCGAACAGTTCGAGCACAAAAAAATCCGTATTATCTACGCGCGAAAGGGTGCCTTCGGTATAAGGCGGGAGGAAAAACTCATCGGCCGGGTAGGACATTGCCTGAATTCCCTGTTCGCCGCCTATTTCGCTTTGTGTAACAAGTTCGGTCGGGAACCATTTTTCACTGGGCAGCGAGACGGGCGTTCCCGGCTTGATCTTAGCGGCACGGTCCACAAGCTTCTTTGAATCTTCCGCGGTTAGCTGAAAAACGGCCAGCAGCCGCTTTCCCTGTTGTCCCCCCGGTTTGTCGGAAACGAATTCCTTCCATACGACGTCCTCCGGTTGAAAAGGCAGCTTTATCAACGCGGAAAGCTCGTCGCTGTTGTCCTTTACGCCTTCCCTTTCGGGTTCGGGTGCGGCTGCCGTGTTTTTCCGCTCATTAGAATTAGACTCGTTGGTATTAGAATCCGAGCCGCCGCACCCAGTCAGGATTTGAATCGAAAGAATTAGTGCTAGAATGAGCGAGTTCCGTTTGCCGAGCATTCCGTAATTGTATGAACAATGATGTTCGTTTGCAATTTTGACCGCCTTGGTCGCGATTCCCGATGGACGAAAAGACACACACACGCTCCGCCGCCTGGTACGCACTATTCGTGCTGTTCGCTATCAACACGCTGAACTTTTTCGACCGTCAGATACTCGGTGCGGTTGGCGAGCCGATCAGAAAAGAGTTCGGGCTTGACGATGCTTCGCTCGGGCTTTTGGGAACGGCATTTACGCTGCTTTATGCGTTTGTCGGCGTTCCACTTGGGGCGTTGGCGGACAAGATCGGGCGGAAGAGCATCCTTTCGGCCGGTGTGTTTGTCTGGAGTTTATTGACGGCGGCTTCGGGGCTTGCGCAAAGTTTCTGGCAGATATTCGCGCTTCGCTTGGGCGTCGGTGTCGGCGAAGCCTCGTGTGCACCGGCGGCAAATTCGCTTATCGGCGATCTTTTCCCGGCTAGCTGGCGTGCAAAGGCTTTGGCGATCTTCATGCTCGGGCTTCCAGTGGGCGTCGCGTTGAGTTTTGCGGTGAGCGGGACGGTCGCCAAAGAATTCGGCTGGCGATATGCGTTTTTTGTTGCCGGGATTCCCGGTGTTCTTTGTGCTGTGGCGGTACTGTTCGTTCGCGAACCGGTCCGCGGGGCCTCGGAAACACACGCGGTAGGCGACAGGAAACGAGAAGGCTCAGCGTATCTAAATATACTGAGATCGCCGACGATGCGTTGGATCATCATCTCGGGTGCCGTCCACAACTTCAATATGTACGCCATAGCGGCCTTTATCACGCCGTTTTTGATGCGGTATCACGGGTTGGATATTCAACAGGCAAACCTCGTGTCGATGCTCGTCTATGGCGTGATGGGAGCACCGGGATTGCTGCTCGGCGGGTTCATCGGCGACGCCGTTATGCGGAAGCGGACGAACGGACGGATGCTGCTCGGGGCTTTTGCGATCATGCTCTCGGTGCCGACGATCTACTTCGCTTTAAGTGTCCCGAAAGGCGGCACGACTATGTTTCTGCTGCTGATGGGAGCCGCCTGCGCGTTGATGTACTTCTATTATTCGACCGTCTATGCAACTATTCAAGACATCGTCGAACCGGCTTCACGGGGAACGGCGATAGCGGTATATTTCTTTGCGATGTACGTCCTCGGGGCGTCCGTGGGCCCGTACGCAACCGGCCTGCTGAGCGACTTTTTCACCAGGCGTGCGGCCCAATTCGCGGGTGTAATGGAAACAACAAACACCGCCCTTGAACCATTTCGTGCGGACGGCCTCCACACCGCGATGTACATAATTCCGATACTCGGAGTAATACTCGCCATCGTGTTGTTTGCCGGATCGCGGACCGTGACAAAAGAAATAGACGCCCTTCAAAACTGGATGCGTGAATCGTCATAGGCATGGAGGTCGGTCCCACTCATCACAATGTTTACTGTTTAACCAAAAAGCTCTGGCATTTTTCACAGCCGCTTACGTTGAAGAGGAAAATCAATTTTATGAACACGATACGACCTTTCATTCTGACGGTTGCCGCCGCGATGGTGCTGTCGGCCTGCGGCGGGACGGCCGACAACAAGCCCGCGGCAAACAATGCAAACGCTTCTAATGCGACTGCCGCAAAACCAGCGGCCGCCGCCCCGACAAGGGACGGCTTGCTGACCTTGGAAAAAAGCGCTTATGAGGCCTGGAAAACGAAGGACGCAAAGTTCTGGGACACCTTTCTCTCGGACAAGTTCGTCGGCTACGGTTCGTCCGGCAGACTCGACAAGGCATCGGCGATAAAGGAATACACCGGAGCCGATTGCGATATTAAGAGCTATGCTTTGTCCGACGAGCAGATGAGACCGCTTGGCGATGACGCGGCGTTGCTCACATATAAGAGGACCGTCGATGGCACTTGCGGGGGACAAAAGGTCCCCACCAACAGTTGGGCGGCGGGCATATACGTCCGCGATGGTGACCTATGGAAAGGAGCCTTTCACGCCGAAGCCCCGATCGTCGATCCAAAAACGATGTCCGCAAAAACGGCTGACAAAAAGGAAGCTCTTAAAACGGATGACGCTAAGTCCGTTACTCCGGATGCGGGCACCGATGCCATGCTTACAGCCGAAAAAGCCGTCTGGGAAGCATGGAAAGATCACGACGCCAAAAAAATTGAGGAGCTGACGGCCAAAGATATTTCCTTTATCAATATCTTCGGCACGTTTTTCCCGACTAAGGCCGATGCGATCAAGGACTGGTCCGCGAACGGATGCGACGTTAAGAGCGTCAGCGTGACGGACGCCGACGGCACAATGCTCTCGCCTAACGTCGGCATCCTGAGATTTAACGGTGGTGCAGACGGCACCTGCTTCGGCCAGAAAGTCGGGGCTATTTGGGGAACGTCGGTCTATGTTAAGGAAGGCGATACGTGGAAATGGGCATTTGGCATAAATTTGCCCGCTCATTAACTTGCCGCATTGTTCGCGGCCTTCCTCTTTTTGTTTCGGATCGTTCTTCGACCGATGACGCTGAACGGCGGTTTGACACGAATATGATTCGCGATAACAATGGGCGCACGCTTTAAGATTTGAAAGTACATACTCCTACTTCGAGATCAAAATTAATCGAGGAGACAATATATATGAGAACCATTTTGAAATTAACTTTAACGGCTGCGGCAGCATTTACCTTTGCTGCATGCGGCACGCCTGCCGGCAACACGCCGGCGGCAAATAATTCCAACGCGTCTAATGCCTCTAACGCGACCGCCGCAAAACCGTCGGCAGCGGCGCCGACGAAAGACGCATTGATGACGCTTGAAAAAAGCGGATGGGAAGCCTGGAAGAACCGCGACGCCAAATGGACCGAAGAGAATTACTCGGACAAGGGCCTAAATCTCGGCGGCACGGGCCGCACGGACAAGGCCGCGATGATCAAGATGATGGATACGCAGAAATGCGAGATCAAAAACTACACCCTTTCCGACGACAATATGCACATGGCCGGTCCCGATGTCGCTTTCCTGACATTCAAAGCGGCGCAGGACTACACATGCGACGGTAAGAAAGGGCCTGAGAATGTTTATTCGGTCAGCGTCTTTGTCCGCGAGGGCGACAAGTGGAAAGCGGCGTTTTATTCCGAGGCTCCGGTCGTCGATCCGAAAGCACCGGCGAAACCTGCGGCTCCGGCAGCGGTAAAGAAAGAAGAGTTAAAACCGGCCGAATCTACCCCTGATACCGCGACGGACGCTCTTTTCGCTATCGAGAAAAAAGCATGGGAAGACTGGAAAGCCGGTAACGCCAAAGGCCTCGACGAATTTGCGGGCAAGGATATGACCTCGCTCTCGCCCGTCGAAGGCTGGACCGCTCGCGACGTCACGCTCAAACGCTGGGCCGAGCCGTGCGAGATCAAATCGGTTTCGCTCTCCGACCCCGCGAGCGTCGCATATGGCACTGACTATGCCCTGCTGACATTCAAATCGACGGTTGACGGCAAATGCGGCGATCAAAGCGTTCCAGCAGAATGGGGAGCCACGCTTTACGGCAAAGAAGGCGGCGTCTGGAAGGCTATGATGACATTTGGCACACCGGCAAGCTAGATTCTTTGCGGTTACTTACAATACAAAAGGTCGGGGCTTCACGCTCCGGCTTTTTTTTTTCGCTCTCTGAGCCCCGTTCGACCCCGATCCCGGCCTTGACTAATAACTCGAATGCATTAACACTTGACTCACTTACACGACAAGTAACCAATAACTTGAAGGCGTTTTGATTTAGATCTTACGCCCGATTTGAATTCAGCTTAGATCTTTGAGGAGACAGATTATGACCATTATCAAATATTTCGTTTTAACGGCTGCGGCGGCCTTCATTTTAGCCGCCTGCGGTGCACCGGCCGACAATAGACCTGCTGCAAACGTGAACGCCGCAAATAATGCCGCTGCGAAACCGGCAGCCGCAGCTCCGACAAAGGAGGCCTTGATGACGCTCGAAAAGAGTGCCTACGAAGCCTGGAAGACAAAGGATGCGAAGTTTTGGGATACATTTCTCACAGCGAACTTTGTTGGCTACGGAGCAACCGGCAGGATGGACCGGGCCGCTGCGATCAAGCAGTATTCCGGTGCCGATTGCGATGTAAAGAGCTATACGCATTCAGATGAGCAGATGACCCCGATCAGTGCCGACGCTGCCGTGCTCACTTACAAAGTTGCGTACGATGCCACATGCGGCGGGCAAAAGCTCCCGGCCGAAGCATGGGCAGCGGGCGTGTATGTCCGAGACGGTGACAAATGGAAGGGTGCGTTCCACGCCGAGACGCCTGTCGTCGATCCAAAAGCTCCGCCCAAAGCTGCGGCTCCTGCCAAAAAGGAAGAAGCAAAAACGGATGAAGCTAAGCCCGACACGGCGACCGATGCCCTGATGGCCCTTGAAACAAAGGTCTGGGAGGCATGGAAAACGAAGGATGCGAAGGCACTTGAGGATCTTCTGGGCAAGGACTTTACGTGGGTTGCAGGCGAGGGCCGTGCTGACCGGACCTCCGTCTTAAAAATGTGGGCAACCGAAAATAAATGCGACGTCAAGAGTTTCTCTTTGACCGAACCAATGTCGGTTTCGCTTACCAATGATGTCTCGCTCTTAACCTACAAGGGTTCCGGCGAGGGCACTTGTGACGGTAAGCCGATAACGACTGATTGGTATGCGACCGTTGATCGCAAAGACGGCGAAACATGGAAAAATGCCTTTGGCATGAGCATCGCCCAATAGATTAGTGGGAATAAATGCTGTTAATGCGTTCGGCCGGGGTGATCTGCTCCGGCCTTTCCTTCTTCGCCGTCTAAGCTAAATTGTTCCATTGTCGGGCTTTCATCGGATCAATTCGACAAGAGGGTCAACGATGCGAACTTATGATAAAATCACAGCTTATACACAGATAAGCCATGACACCTGAGATCAAAGAAGCACCTACACAGGCCGAGTCCGACAAACAGCGATGGGAAGCGGAGACCTTGCAGAAAGTCCTTGACAGGACCGCCGAGAGAAAGCATTCGTTCGAGGGCGTTTCCCTTGAACCTGTCGAACGTCTCTATACCGAGGCGGACAGCGATGGCATCGACGTCGGTTTCCCGGGCGAATATCCGTACAAACGCGGCATTCACCCGACCGGCTATCGAGGCAAGCTGTGGACTATGCGGCAATTCGCCGGTTTTAGTTCGCCTGAGAATACGAATGCACGTTTTAAGTATTTGATGGAGCACGGGCAGACAGGCCTTTCTGTCGCCTACGATCTGCCCGCCCTGATGGGCCTCGACGCCGATTCGCCTTTGAGCGAAGGCGAGGTCGGCAAGTGCGGTGTGGCTATTTCATCTCTCGCGGATTTCGAAGTTCTTTTCGACGGAATACCCCTCGATGGCGTTACAGTTTCGCAGACGATAAACGCCCCCGCTCCGATTTTCTTGGCGATGTATCTGGTCGTTGCCGAAAAGCAAAAGGCCGATTTCTCGAAGATCTCCGGCACGCTGCAGAACGATATTCTCAAGGAATACATCGCTCAAAAAGAGTGGATCTATCCGATCAAACCGGCGATGAAGCTGGTCATCGACACGTTCGAGTACTGCACAAAACACGTACCGAAATACAACCCGATCTCGATCAGCGGCTATCACATCCGCGAAGCCGGTTCGACCGCTTTGCAGGAACTCGCGTTCACCCGGCGTGACGGCGTTGAGTATGTTCAGTACGGCGTCGACCGTGGAATGGACGTCGACGAATTCGTCCCGCGTTTGTCGTTTTTCTTTAATGCACACAATGATTTTTTTGAAGAGATCGCCAAATACCGTGCCGCACGTGTCGTATGGTCAAAGACGATGAAGGAACGTTTCGGGGCGAAAAATCCACGAACGATGCAGATGCGTTTTCACACGCAGACGGCGGGAGTTTCGCTGACGGTCCAACAGCCATTGAACAATATTGCACGCGTCGCCATTCAGGCACTTGCCGGAGTTCTCGGCGGAACGCAGTCGCTCCACACCGATTCCTACGACGAAGCCCTCGCACTTCCCACTGACGAAGCCGCTTTGATCTCTCTAAGAACGCAGCAGATAATCGCCGACGAAACCGGTGTAGCGAACACGGTGGATCCGCTTGGCGGCAGTTATTATGTCGAATCGCTGACGCAGAAAATGATCGACGGATGCTTTGATTATTTCGAAAAGATCGACGGTTTCGGCGGAATGGTCGAAGCGGTCGAGGCGGGTTTTCCGCAGCGTGAGATACAGGAATCGGCGTATCAATATCAGAAGGCCGTCGAGCGAAAAGAGCAGGTCATCGTCGGCGTTAACAAATACGCGATGGACGTTGAGATCCACAAGACCGATATCCTGCAAATAGACGAAACCGTCCGCGACCACCAGCTAGAACGGCTTGCACACACCAAATCCACCCGCGATAAAGGTGCCGTCGCCAACGCCCTCGATAAACTAAAACTCGCCGCCCAACACAGCGACAACACAATGCCCGCCATCATAGAATCCGTCGCCGCCTACGCCACGGTCGAGGAAATATGCGTGGCCCTCAGGGATGTGTACGGCATCTACGAAGAACCCGCGTTTTAGATTGTCGGGCAAACTGCAACTGTTACGGATTTTAGGGCTCCTCTCTCCGGCTCCGCCGCCCGATTTGCGGAAAGGCTCAGCCTTTTCGGGCTGCCATTATAATATTTTTCTTGAGGCTCGGCCTCAGTTTTAGGCCGAGGCGTAGCCTCAAGAAATTTTTGAAACGAGCTCCCGGAAAGGCAAGCCTTTCCGCACATCGGAGGGCAAAGCCCAACGAGAGAGCCCGCCCGGCCCGCCCATAATATTTTTCCCGAGGCTCAGGCGGCTTGCGTTTCGGTCGATCTTTCCCCAAAATATGCCGAGTTATGCCTCAGATCTCCAGCGACAACCCGTTTTATTTCCTCACTTCCGTAACACACAAACGGCTGCCGGTTTTCTCTAAAGAGCCGCTAAAAACCGTCCTCGCAAAAGCTTTTGTCGAGGCGAGAACTTCCGGCGGTTTCAAGATATTCGGATACGGGATAATGCCGGATCACTACCACATCGTGACGGATAACGGCCGCAAACCCTCCGACGTGCTCCGTTACCTGAACGGCATTTCGGCCAGAAGGGTGATCAACTATCTGAAAGAGAATGAATACACATCGTCGCTGAACAAGCTCCGAAAAGAGGAAGAAGGCAGAAAGGATTATCGATACTCGCTTTGGGAGCATCATTCGAATACCTTCCTGATCACGACCGAATCGATGCTGATGCAAAAGGTCCACTATATTCACCAAAATCCGGTCGCAGACGGACTTGTTGCAGACGCCGTCGATTACAGATTTTCAAGCGTGCGATATTGGCAAAGGAAGCCCCTTTTTGATAATGAGCCTCTCGTACCTGACCTAAAAGATATTAAATGGAAGAACTGAGGTCCTTTTCCTCGGCTCTTCACTCCATACCACTGACTCCCCGTTTCAACCTAAAACTTTTTGAATCCGTTTTTCCAACGCGAACGAAGGCATGTAAGAACACCTTTCGGCGAATGTTCGCACATCACCTGAGGGGTGTTGTGTCGAAAGAGGCGTTTGTCGTTTGGTTTCATAAATTTTTCTTTGGGAGACTAAAATGAAACTTACATTAATATTAGCTATGACCATTGCGGCAGCCTTTTTGGTTGCGGCTTGCGGCGGTCCGGCAACAAATACCGCTTCGAACAACGGTGCGAACCGTATGACCTCGAACATGGAAACGAACGCGAATTCGAAGATGGCAAACGCCAATTCGGAAATGAAAGACGAAAATCCTATGGTCGGCGGAGCCCCGATGCTTAAGACCAAGGACATTATAGACAACGCTGTAAATTCAAAAGACCATACAACCCTGGTGGCAGCGGTCAAGGCCGCCGATCTGGTCGAAACTCTTAAGGGACCGGGACCATTTACCGTATTTGCCCCGACAAACGCGGCTTTCGACAAGATCCCTAAGACGACGCTTGATTCGCTGATGAAGCCGGAAAGTAAAAAAGCCCTTGCCGGAATCCTCACCTATCACGTTGTGTCGGGCAAGCAGGATGCCGCCACGATCGTCAAGGCGATCGAAGACGGAAACGGAAAGGCCACCTTCAAGACGGTTGCCGGCGGTACATTGACCGCAACCCTTGACGGCAAAAATGTCGTACTGACCGATGAAAAGGGCGGCAAATCGATGGTAACTATTGCCGACGTTATGCAGTCAAACGGCGTTATCCACGTAGTTGACAGCGTTTTGATGCCCAAATAGTAAAAGGCCACGCTTTTGGGCAAGAAAAAGCCGCGGAGTCCCTTGTCTTCCTCCGCGGCTTTTTCTTTTTTGAACTAAACCTTACTTCCCGTAACTTACACGCCAGATCTTATTGGCTCCATCGTCTGTGATTAGCAGAGAGCCGTCAGCCGCTACCAGCAATCCGACCGGACGGCCCCAGACCTCGTTCGAGTTTTCATCCGGCAGCCAGCCGGAAACGAAATCTTCGTAAGAATTACCGGCCAGCTTTCCGTTATTGAATTTGATCCGTACAACTTTATAGCCCGAAAGCTTTTGCCGGTTCCAGGAACCGTGAAACGCAACAAAGGCGTCACCCTGATATTCCCTGGGAAACAGCTTGCCGCTGTAAAACTGAATACCGAGTGCCGCAACGTGGGATTGGAAGATCACGTCCGGCATGATCGCTTTCTTTACAAGTTCGGGGTTCTCGCCTTTTCGACGAGGGTCTTCATTCTGGCCGAGATAGCTGTATGGCCAGCCGTAAAAACCGCCCTCTTTGACCGAAGTGGCATAGTCAGGCACGAGGTCGTCGCCCAGGCCGTCGCGTTCATTGACCGCCGTCCACAGTTCTCCCGTCTTCGGGTTCCATGCCAAACCAATGGGATTTCTCAGTCCTGAAGCGTAGATCCTGTGGTTCTTGCCTTCTGGGTCATAGACCGAAATAGCGGCCCTTTTTGGGTCAGCCTCTACACTAACATTTGTCGCCGAACCTATTGAAACAAATAACTTTGTGCCATCCGGCGAAAAGAGCAGGTTTCGCGTCCAATGCTGATTGTATCCGCCCGGCGTCAGTTCAACCAGTTTCTCGGGTTCCTCGGTTGCCTGGGTCTGGCCCGTCTTGTATCTGAAACGGACGATCGACGAGGTGTTCGCCACATAGAACCAATCTTTACTAAATGCCATGCCGAAAGGCTGTGACAGTTTGTCGGAAAAAACGAACCTTTCTTCGGCCACGCCGTCCTTGTTTTTGTCACGTAAAACAATGATGGAATTCGCACGCGAATCGGCAAGGAACACGTCGCCGTTCGGAGCAAGTGTCATCCAACGGGGCTCGCGAAAATCGCCCTCGGCAAATACATTGACCTTAAATCCCTTTGGCACGGACAGCTTTGCACCGGCCGGCTGAGGCACGACCTTCGAGGGCCGTCGGGCACTATCCGTGGCATAGGGAGCCGGTAAAGCCTTTGGGTCATAGGACGACAATGGCATTTTATCCATCTGAATTATTTCGGGCAGAGACGATGAAGGCTTGGCCGGTTTTGCCGGTTGGCAATAAACCCCAGCCGTACCGGCGGACACCAGCATTATCGAAGCGAACAGGTTTTTGATACAATTTGATTTCACAATTTACCTCAGTTAAGAAAGCTCGTAGATGGTCTCGATTACAGAACAGGATAGTCGGGTTCGATGGGAAAGTTCAAGACGGCTCGGGCAACAAGGCGAATCGCTCGCCGCCGAGTACCTCAAAAACAACGGTTACCGGCTGGTCGCCGCGAACTTCAAGGTGCCGATCGGCCGGAACACGATGGGTACCCAGATCACGGGCGAGATCGACATCGTCGCCCTTGAAAATGACGTCCTGTGTTTCGTCGAAGTAAAGACGCGAAGTTCCGACGCATTCGCGGGGCCGCTTTCGGCGGTCGATCTTCGCAAGCAAAGGCAGATCATTAGGGCCGCGAGGGTTTACCGGCGGATCTTCGGAATAAAGGATATGATCTATCGCTACGACGTTGTTACGGTTTTGCTGGCCGATGCCGACAGGCCGGTCGTCGAGCTTATCAAGGCCTTTTGGACGGAGGCGAAATTCCGCAAGAAAGCGTGGACGGGGGATATTTGGTCGAATAGCTAAAACAAACTCGTTTCTTGATGCGTAACAAATCAGAAGGAATCCAAAATTATGAACAAACTATTTATTTGTATGAGTCTTTTTATTGTACTGGGGGCTGCTTTCTCGTCGATCGAGGCACAGGCTCCGCCGCTCATCGACCGTGAGCTGATATTTGGCAATCCGGAATATGCCGGTGCTCAGATCTCGCCGGACGGCAAGTACATCTCATTTATCAAACCTTACAAGGACACGATGAACGTCTGGGTCAAGGGCGTCGATGAACCATTCGACGCCGCCCGCGCAATGACGGCCGACACCGCCAGGCCAGTGCGAAGCTATTTCTGGTCGCATGACAGCAAGTATATTTTGTTCGTTCAGGACAAGGGCGGCGACGAGAATTTCAACGTCTATGCGGTCAACCCCGCCGATAAACCCGCAGCCGGTTCAGATGTTCCATCGGCAAGAAATATTACCGACGCAAAAGGCATTCGGGCGTTGATACAGGCTGTTCCGAAGTCGGACCCGGACGCGATCTATGTCGGCATCAACGACCGCGACAAAGCGTGGCATGATCTTTATAAAGTAAAGATCTCGACTGGTGAACGCACCTTGATCAGCGAGAACAAAGACCGCTATCAGGGAATGATCTTCGATAATGCGGACAAGCTGAGGCTTGCGACGCGGGCTGCTCAGAACGGCGATACCGAGATATTGAAGATCGCGGCCGACGGCAAGGCGACCAAGATCTACGACTGCAACTCGTTCGAGACATGCGGGCCGATCCGCTTTAACAAAGACAACAAGCGCGTTTACATGCAGACGAACAAGGGCAACCTGGACCTTATCGAACTCGTTTTGATGGACGCCGAAACCGGTGCCGTGACAAAGGTCGAGAGCGACCCGCTTGGCAAAGTCGATTTCGGTGGTGCGAACTTTTCGGACGTTACCGATGAAATGATCGCAACATACTACGAAGGCGAGCGCGAACGCATCTACTGGAAGGACAAGAACTTCGAGAAGGATTACAACACCATAAAGAAGCGTATCGGCGATCGCGATCTTAATTTTCAATCGAGCACCGCCGATGAATCGAAGCTGCTCGTTGTAAGTTCGAGCGATGTCGATCCGGGAACGGTCTGGGTCTATGACCGAAAGACAAAGAACCTCAGATCGCTCTATCAGGTACGCGAAAAGCTCGACCGCAGTGCCCTTTCGCCAATGAAGGCGGTGACCTACAAATCTTCGGACGGGCTTGAAATACCGGCCTATCTGACAATCCCAAAGGGTTCCAACGGAAAAAACCTTCCAACCGTATTGTTTATTCACGGCGGTCCGTGGGGCCGCGATTCGTGGGGCTATCATTCGTATGCACAGTTCTTGGCGAACCGCGGCTATGCGGTGCTTCAGCCGAACTTCCGTGCCTCGACCGGTTACGGCAAGAAATTCCTTAATGCCGGCAACAACGAATGGGGCCAGAAGATGCAGGATGACATCACGTGGGGCAAGAAATATCTTGTAGAACAAGGCATCGCCGATCCCAAAAAGGTCGCGATAATGGGCGGCAGTTACGGCGGATATGCCACGCTTGCCGGAGTTGCCTTCACGCCGGATGAATATGCGGCCGGCGTTGCTATCGTTGCTCCGTCAAATCTCGAAACGCTGCTGCAATCGATCCCACCGTACTGGGAAGCGATCCGCACCGTTTTCTACAAACGAATGGGCGACCCGAATACGCCCGAAGGCCTGGCACAAATGAAACGCCAGTCACCGTTGACCTCGGCCGATAAGATCAAAACTCCGCTTCTGGTTGTACAAGGAGCAAACGATCCGCGTGTCAACAAACGTGAATCCGATCAGATCGTATTCGCTCTTCAAAAACGGAATTACCCGGTCGAATATCTGGTCGCACCCGACGAAGGTCACGGATTTGCCCGGCCCGTCAACAATATGGCGATGATAGCGGCTTCGGAGAAGTTCCTTGCGAAGCACATCGGCGGACGTTACCAGGAATCGATGACGCCTGAAGTTGGAAAAAGGCTGAGCGAGATAACCGTCGATCCGAAGACTGTCACGTTGGCACCGGTGAAAAAAGCCGATGAATCGGGCCCCGCAGCGAATATTTCCGGCAAATGGACGATGTCTGTCGATGCGGGCGGCGAGGTGATCGATCTTGCCGTTGAGTTCAAACAAACTGCCGCCGACTTTAGCGGAACGATGTCATCGATGGTTGGTAATGGCACGATCGAAAAAGGCAAGGTTGCGGGGTCAAATGTGACCGCCGTGATCCAAGCCGATGTTCAGGGCCAGCCTAGAACGATAACGCTCGACGGCAAGCTAGAAGGAGACAAGATGAACGGCACCCTTGATATTCCCGGTATGGGGTCTGTAATGTTCACGGCAGTCAAGGACAAATAAATGTCCAACAAACTTCAGTTTGTTGCGGGTTGGTTGTTGCTATCTGACGAGAATCCGACCGCCGAGCAACAAACTGAAGTTTGTCGTACATCACCGCTTACTTCGCGGCACGGACGCATCCGCTAGGATGACAAAATCACCAAGTCCCGAATGTTTGGCCGCATCGAATGTTTTGAAATCATCCCCATCCCGCATCGTGACGACGATCGCCCGAGTTTTTGGCGGGCGGGCCTGATCGAGTCGCAAGAACCCTTAGGGTTTTACCCAGTCCGCCAAAAGTGTCAATGTAATGTGCGGACTAAAAATGCTCGCCCTAAACGTGTGGCAGCCGTTTTGGGATAAATCTAATTCCGGCAAGCGCACTCATGTGAATAGACGTACGCAGTCTCGGCATTAAGCTCATCATTCCCGTCAGGTAGTTCGGGTCGCCGTAGTGCCTGGCAGCATTCTTCGCATGTATATGGAGATAAGTGATGGTCATCAGGGGGTGAAAAACCTCTTTTATGTTCCTGTTGTTATAGGATCCAGGGTGAATGATTCCGTCCGCTTTTAGTAAGCGAAAGGACCAAAATTGCTGATAAACTCGGATCGCCTCCAGCGTTTTATGGTCGAGTAACCCAGTTAGGTCCGGTGCGGCCGGCACCGATTCTCCATCGACCTTTCCATGGTCAAAGGCTTCGATATAGCGAAGGAAGCCCTGGATAAGCATTACATCGCCGAAAAGATTTTTCCCGCCAGCCCCAACACTCTTGTCGAGATTAAAGCAATAGGTTGATGTACCCTTGATCGTGATCACATCTATTTTTGACATTGTTCTCTCCTTTTTATCTTGCGAATAGTTCCAAAATCGCGCCGACGGGCGCAATTACCCCGGATCTGACAGCTGCGCCTTTGTATTCTTCGCGTTTGCCGCACTTCGAAAACGGTACTTCGCAGCTTTTCGAATCTGATCGTCCTTAAACCGTCGGGTTCTACTCCAAAAATCGCCACGGCTTCGGAAACAACCGCCAGTGGCCGTTGATGTGGGTTAGGCCTTCATAAGCCATTCCGGAGTCTTCGCCGGGTTTGACAAATTTGAAGGCGTAGATCGTCAGATTTGGTTTTAGATTGTCCGACGATGCGAGAGCGTTGAGCGACGATGGGAATTCGGTGGACTCCCCCGTCATGTCTCGCATCTCTTCCGTTGTTGCGGAATAGAGTTTAAGTTCAGATTGGCCTTCTTTCGGGGCGACCACCGCGGTGCCGCTGGACCAAAGCTTGTCAAAATAGGTTTCCGCCCGGCCGGCGGTTGTCTCGTCGGCATAGAACGAACGGTAATCCTCCTTCGAAGGACGAAGGTCCATTGTTAACTTTTTCAAGTCGGCTCCCGGCTTCATAAATTCACCGACTAACGCCCTCGCCCCGTCTTTGGTACCGGGAAATTTAGAATTAGCTTGTTGTTTGCCCGCACAGCCCGCTGCGGCAACGGCGACTAGTGCTGCCAAAATTATCTTGTGACCGAAATTTCTCATGTGATCCTCCTAAATCCATAAAATGATCTGATTGACTCTGAGCACATCGAGGAAAAGGCTTTTTTGAGCTTTCCCGATTGTGCTAAAATCGGCTTCATAGCTACGACTCGCAGATTGGACTTTATTGCCGGAAGAGTCCTTTGATTTTGTCGAAACATTTCTTAGGAAATTCTTAGGTCGTGTATGGAAATAAAAGGCTTTAAGTTCGGGGATTTTGTGCTCGATTGCGAAGACCAGGTACTGCTTTCTGCCGGGAAGCCGACTCCCCTCACTCCGAAAGCATTTCTCATGCTGAAGTTCCTGGTCGAAAATCACGGACGCGTCGTAGAAAAACGTCAGCTACTGGATGCCGTTTGGCCAGACAGCTTTGTCGAGGAAGGTAATGTGCCTTATACCGCCAATCTTCTTCGCAAAACACTCGGTGACAACAAAAGTGAACCGCGTTTTATTGAGACCATCCCGAGACGCGGGTATAGATTCATCGGCCCGGTGACCAGCGTTTCCGTCAGCCTTTTAGATGGGGCCGAAACCGATGAGGCTGGGGATCGATCGAAATGGCCGGGGCGGCCTCTGGCCATGGCAACAGCCGCGGCAACAATCCTGCTCGTAGCATCTGTCCTCTGGTTTGCATCGCGGGCTCAAGACGTACATTCAGCGCCGATCCTTTCACGTCCGTTTTCGGTCGAGCAATTGTCAACTTCCAGCAACAGCGAGCGGGCTGACATCTCGCCGGACGGTAAGTACGCGGTTTATTCGGACGAGTCGGGCGGGAAGCAGAGCCTATGGCTGCGAAATCTCGACAGCTCCGAGAATGTGCAGATCGTGCCTCCTTCGAATGAGGAGTATCTAGGCCTGACATTCTCAAATAGCGGCACGTCGGTGTATTTCGTTCGCCTCCCCCAGGAGGACGTACATGCCCTTCCATCGCTATACAGGATCGACACCTTCGGCGGCGTTCCGGTAAAATTGGCAAGCAATGTCAACAAACGCATCTCTGTCGCGTCCGATGACACGCGGATCGCGTTTTCACGCTGCCAGTATCGCAAGACGAATTTCTGCTCGGTCTTTGTTGCGGACGGGAACGGCGAAAACGAGCGAGAGCTGATGAGCACGGAAAGCGGAACGCATATCTGGGATCTTGACTTTTCCCCTGACGGGCGTTCTATTGCGATCGCGGTCGGGCGCTCACTTAACGACAAGAACGACTCGTATATATTAGAGATAGATCTGGAAACCGGCTCATCTAAGGACAGCTTCAGCGAGCGGTTTGCGAAGGTCGCCAGCTTGAAATGGACCCCGGACCGAAGCGGCATTCTTTTTTCGGCCTCTAATTTTTTGGACGGCAAGGCCGGTATTTTTCTTCTGGACAGGCAGACCGGAAAGCTGAAAACTTTGACCAGGGACGCATCAAGCTACCAAACCCTAACACTTGATCGGACAGGGAACAAAATGATCGCCGTGCAGCAGGTACCGGATTACCGAATAAACGTCGTCACGGCAGGCATGGGCACTCCACTGCCGGTCGCCCGGGACTTTGCGGCCTTGCCCGGGGGCAGGATCTTTTATTCAACTTTCGATGGAGAGATCTGGTCGATAAACCCGGACGGCACGGAACAGCGTCAACTCACCAACACCCACGCCGCCGAAAGCCAGGTACGCGTTTCACCCGATAAAAAAACCATCTATTTTTCAAGCTACGAAGGCGGTAACCGACAGGTTTGGCGGATGAACGCAGACGGCACTGACAGGAAGCAACTGACGCACTCGGTTGGCGGCTACCCGCTTGCGGTCACCGCGGACGGGCGTTATTTGTTTTACGAATCGACTCTGGAAAGTCATCTTTACAGAGTGTCGGCGGACGGGAGCGAGGAAGGCGTTGCCTATGCTAAACGACTTTACAACATGGCCGTATCGCCTGATGGAGCTTTAGTCGCCCACTTTTTTAATGAGGCGATGGTCAGGAAGATCGCGATTGTCGATCTCATCACCAAAGAAACCATAAAAGTGCTTGAGCCCGGGCCGGATTCCCGGTTCAGCCCCCAACTTGCTTGGTCGACCGACGCTAAGGCGCTCAATTATGTGACCACCTCAAACGGAAGGAATTTTCTTTGGGAACAAACTCTGGATAATGCTCGGCCACGACAAATTGCCGACCTTGGTGATCTGCAAGTGCTCCATATCTCGCCGGCAGAAAACGGAAGCTTTGCCTACATCGCCGGCAAGTGGCGCTTTGATGTAATGCTGCTTCACGGTCTCGGATAACGCTCCCAAAAAAAGCATCAACTCCCGGACCGGATTTCGGTCAAATGTCCACTATTATTACAAATCTATGTCACCTTGCCTGACCTATTTTGGTACGCTCGCATACAGATAACTTTATGCATGACTTGAGCGATCAGACGGTAAAGAGTTGTGCACAAAGGAGCTTATCTTTTTTAGGACAACGCCTGGCACAATTCTTGCGTCGTAGTTCGTGTGCAGCTTGGGGCTGTACGCATATGATAATGGGTTATGTTATTGCCTTAATAGCTTAAAAAGCGGCCGGGTTTGGCAATTCCCGTCCGAAAATACCCATCTTCACTCCTCTTAAGCTCCGTCTAGTCCGCGGAGCTTTTTTTATTTGATCTCAATTGTTGTCCCGATGGTAAAGGAACGTCCGCGGGCCGGAGCAAACGTAAATTGTTCGCTGTAAAAGCGGTTAAGAACGTTCGACACCCCCGCGTTTATGCTCATATTAAAGCGTTCCCTTCGGAAATAATAACCGCCGCCGATGTTATGGGTAACATAACCGGGTTCGGGACCGTCGTTGACTGGGATCAGATAGCCGTCGGATAGGCGGTTCTGTTTGCCAACGATGCGGACGTTATAGTCGAAGTAATAGCTTTTGCCAAAATTCTGCCAGCGAAAACCGACATTCATACGGAGCGGGCTAATAAAATCGAGCGGCTGGCCCTGATCGATGTCGTCCCCCCGCAGGTAGCTGAAATTTCCGTAAGGTGTAAGGTAGCCGAGGCTGATCTTGAACGGTGCCTCGATCTCCGCCTCAAATCCCTGGATCCTTGCCGTGCGGACATTCCGCGTTTGATACACATCGAGCGGCGGCCGTCCCGGTCCTTGCGTGATACTTACGCCAGTAAACTGCGTGGAAAGAAAATTCTTAAAGTAATTGTTGAAGTACGTAACCGAACCCGCGAAACGTGAAGTGTGA